>DATAEY010000044.1:0-24954 GCA_036257715.1 Solirubrobacteraceae bacterium
CCCGAGGTCGGCTCGGATGCCTCCGCGCTGCGCACCGTCGCCCGCGAAGGCCGCCTGAGTGGCGCCAAGCAGTGGACCACCAACGGCTCATACGCCCACACGTTCATCGTCTTCGCGCGCGACGAGGGGGGCGAGGGGATCTCTGCCTACGTCGTGCGCCGCGGGGCCGAGGGCCTGCGCGCGGTTCGCGAGGAGGAGAAGCTGGGCCTGAACTCCTCCAGCACCGCCGACCTGGTGCTCGAGGGGACGCCGGGCGAGCGGTTGGGCGTCGCCGGCGCCGGGATGAGGATCGCGCTCTCGACCCTCGACGGGGGGCGGATCGGGATCGCCGCCCAGGCGGTGGGCATCGCCCAGGCCGCCCTCGACCTGGCCACCGGCTACGCGAAGCAGCGCCGGGCCTTCGGTGCCCCGATCGGGCGCCTGCAGGCCATCCAGCACAAGCTCGCCGACATGCAGACCGAGATCGAGGCGGCGCGCGCGCTGACCTGGCGCGCGGCCCGGCTCAAGGACGCCGGGCGGCCCCACACCGTCGAGGGCGCGCAGGCCAAGCTGTTCGCCTCGACGGTCGCGCGCCGCCAGACCCGGCGAGGCGATCCAGGTGCTGGGCGGATATGGCTATACGAAGGAGTTCCCCGCCGAGCGCTACTACCGCGACGCCAAGGTGACCGAGATCTACGAGGGGACCAGCGAAATCCAGCGCCTGGTGATCGCCCGGTCCCTGCTGGGCGAGGCGGCCCGGGACTGAGCCGCGGGGCGCCGCCCCTGCACGACGGCCGCATCGACGCCGCCGTGCGCTCCGGCGGGCTCGCCGCCCCACGAGCCCCTGGGCGAGCGCCAGCCACCCTGCCCGCCGCGGCAAGTGCCAACGCTGGTCCGGGCCGGCGCCGCACGGCCGCCGTAGACTTGCGCCATGGCCACCCAGCCGCGGCAGATGACCGACGCCGAGCGCTGGTATCGAGAGAGGTTCGCCGCCACCGAACAGCGGGACGCCCCATTCAGCACCGTGAGCGGTCAGCCGATCGAGCCGCTGTACACCGAGCAGGACCTCCCCCCGGACGCGGCGGAGTCGATCGGGCTCCCGGGCGAGTTTCCCTTCACTCGCGGCGTGTACCCCTCCATGTACCGCGGCCGGCTATGGACGATGCGCCAGTTCGCCGGGTTCGGCACCGCCGAGGAGACCAACGAGCGCTTCCGTTACCTGCTCGACCACGGGCAGACCGGGCTGTCCACCGCCTTCGACATGCCCAGCCTCATGGGCCACGACTCCGACCACCCGCGCTCGCTGGGGGAGGTGGGCCGCGAGGGGGTGGCGGTCGACACGCTGGACGACATGGAGACCCTGTTCGCCGGCATCCCTCTCGACGAGGTGTCGGTCTCGATGACCATCAACGCCCCGGCCGCCGTCATGCTCGCCTTCTACGTGGTGGCGGCCGAGCGGCGCGGGATCGCGCCCGAGCGCCTGTCCGGGACGATCCAGACCGACATCCTCAAGGAGTACATCGCCCAGAAGGAGTGGTGCTTCCCGATCGACCCGGCCATGCGGCTGGTCGGCGACCTGATCGAGTGGTGCTCGTATCACATGCCCCGCTGGCACCCGGTGTCGATCTCCGGCTACCACATCCGCGAGGCCGGGGCGACCGCCGCCCAGGAGCTCGCGTTCACGCTCAAGGACGGCCTCACGTACGTCGAGCAGGCGGTCGGGCGCGGGCTGGCCGTGGACGACTTCGCGCCGCGGCTGTCGTTCTTCTTCAACTCCCACATCGACCTGTTCGAGGAGGTCGCCAAGTACCGGGCCGCGCGTCGGATCTGGGCGCGGGAGATGCGCGAGACCTTCGGGGCTCGGGACGAGCGCTCCTGGCTGATGCGCTTTCACACCCAGACCGCCGGTGTCTCGCTCACCGCCCAGCAGCCGCTCAACAACGTCGTGCGAACCGCGATCGAGGCCCTGGCCGCGGTGCTGGGGGGCACCCAGTCACTGCACACCAACTCCTACGACGAGGCGCTGGCGCTGCCCACCGAGGAGGCGGTCCGCCTGGCGCTGCGCACGCAGCAGGTGATCGCCCACGAGTCGGGCGTGACCAACACCATCGACCCGCTCGGCGGCTCCTACTTCGTGGAGGCGCTGACCGACAAGATGGAGCGCAACGCCTATGCCTACTTCGCCAAGATCGACGACCTGGGCGGGATGGTGGAGGCGGTGAAGCGCAGCTTCCCCCAGCGCGAGATCGCCGACGCCGCCTTCCGCTACCAGCAGGAGGTGGACAGCGGCGAGCGGGTGGTGGTCGGCGTCAACCGCCACGTGGCCGAGCGCGAGTCACCGCTGCAGATCCTGCGGATCGATCCCGCGCTGGAGCGCAAGCAGGTCGACCGGCTCGGCGCGGTGCGCGCTGGCCGCGACCCGGCGCAGGTCGAAGCCGCCCTGGCGGCGCTCAAGCATGCGGCCGGCCACGAGGGCGACAACCTCATGCCGGGCCTGCTGGACGCGGCGCGCGCCCGCTGCTCGGAGGGCGAGATCGTCGAGGCGCTGCAGGCGGTGTTCGGCACCTACGCGGAGGCGCCGGTCTTCTGAGCCGGGCCGCCGCCCGGCGCGGCGCTGCCAATATCATCGGGCGCTTCCGGCCGCGCGCCTACGCCAGGTCCAGCCTCATGGCCGCAACCCAGACCGACCACAAGATCCGTGTCGTCGTCGCCAAGCCGGGCCTCGACGGGCATGACCGTGGGGCCAAGATCATCGCCCGCGCCCTGCGCGACGCCGGCATGGAGGTGATCTACACGGGCCTGCACCAGACGCCCGAGCAGATCGTGGCGACCGTCGTCCAGGAGGACGCCGACGCGGTCGGTCTGTCGATCCTCTCCGGCGCCCACATGACGCTGGTGCCCAAGGTGGTGGAGCTGCTGCACGCCGAGCAGGCGGACGACGTGGTGCTCGCGGTGGGCGGGACGATCCCCGCCGAGGACATCGAGGAGCTCAAGAAGCTCGGCGTCGCCGAGGTCTTCACCCCCGGGGCCCCCACCCAGCAGATCGTCGACTTCATCCGCGACAGCGTGAGCGCCAGGCGCGCCGAGACGGCAGGCTAGGTTGCGGGGCTCCCACGCCGGGGCGCCACGACGACTGACTAGTCAGTCAAATAGGATGCCCAGCTTCGGTTAGCCAGAGGAGGCCGGCAGTGAAGATTTGCGTCCTGGTCAAAGAGGTCCCGGATGCCGCCGTCGAGAAGCGGATCGACCCCTCGACGGGGCGCATGGACCGCAGCGGGGAGAAGAACCTCAACCCGTTCGACACCCACGCGATCGAGGCCGCGATGCAGATCAAGGAGGGCGGCAAGGCGGACGTCGACGAGGTCGTCGCCATGACCATGGGGCCTCCCAGCGCGGTGCGCGCGCTGCATAAGGCGGTGTCGCTCGGCGCAGACCGCTCCCTGCACCTCACCGACGACGCCCTGGCCGGCTCGGACGTCGCCGCCACCGGCTACGCGCTGGCCAAGGCACTCTCCCGCGAGGAGCCCGACCTGGTGCTGCTCGGCCAGCAGTCCGACGACGGCGAGTGCTACACGATCGGGGCGGTGGTGGCCGACCACCTGCGCATGCCCTCCCTCACGCAGGTGATCCAGATCGACCTGGAGGACGGCCAGCTGCGCTGCGAGCGGCAGGCCGAGTACGGCTACGACACGGTGTCCGTCGAGCTGCCGGCGGTCATCTCGGTCGGCGACGCGATCAACGAGCCGCGCTATCCGTCGCTGAAGGCGATCATGGGCGCCAAGAAGAAGCCGCTCGAGACCCTCGGGGTCGGCGACGCCGACATCGAGCCCTCGCGCGTGGGCGAGGACGGCTCCCAGGTGGCGTGCGGGAGCTTCCACGACCCACCCGCCAAGGAGCCGGGCCAGATCATCGAGGACGAGGACACCAACGAGACGGTCGAGAAGCTGGTCGCCTGGCTCGAGGAAAGGAAGCTGATCTAGATGCCCCGGTTCGCCCTCCGAGATGCCCGGAGGACCTCCTGATGGCCGACATCCTGGTCTACGTGCTCCACTACGAGGGCGCGTTCAACAAGAACTCGCTGGGCGCTGTCACCGAGGGGGGCCGCCTCGCCTCCGAGCTGGGTGGGCAGTGCCACGCGGTGGTGGTCGGCGGCGATGACCTCACCGACGAGCTGTGCGCCGGGCTGGGCGGTCACGGGGCCTCCAAGGTGTTTCGCGCCCGGGCTCCCGAGGGACTCGCCCAGCCCGTGGTCGACGTGATGGCGAAGGTCATCTCCGACCACGGTCACTCGTACGCGCTGTTCGGGGGAGGCCTGCTGGGCTTCGAGATCGGCGCCGGCCTCGCCGCCCGTATGAACGGAGGCGTGACCATGGAGGTCACGGAGGTCAGGGTCGAGGACGGTAAGCTCGTGGCCCGCCGGCCGATCCTTCAGGACTCCAAGGTGTCCGAGTCGCGCTACCGCGGCGACCTCGGGGTCATCATCGGGCGGCTCAACGCGTTCGAGGCCCAGCAACAGGACGGCGCCGCGGCCGACGTGGAGGATGTCGAGGTCGAGCTCTCGCCCTGGTCGACCAGGGCCAAGATGGTGCAGCGCGGCGAGCAGCGTGGCGCCGACGTCAACATCGAGGACGCCGACATCCTGGTGGCGGGTGGGCGCGGCCTGGGCAAGGCCGACGGGTTCAAGCTCTGCGAGGAGCTCGCCGACGCGCTGGGAGGAGCGGTGGCCGCGACCCGGGCCGTGGTGGACGCCGGGTGGTACCCCTACGCGGCCCAGATCGGCCAGACCGGCAAGACGGTGGCGCCCAAGCTCTACCTGGCCGCCGGGATCTCCGGCGCCATCCAGCACAAGGTCGGGATGCAGAGCTCCGAGAACATCGTCGCGATCAACAAGGACTCCAACGCCCCTATCTTCGAGTTCTCCGACCTGGGCATCGTGGGAGATCTCAACAAGATCCTTCCGAAGCTCGCCGAGGCCGTGAAGGCCAAGAAGGGCGGCTGAGCCGGTGGGTGCCACCGCGCCCGCCGCCCGCTCCCGGCGAGCGGGGAGCGTCGTGGTGCCGGCGGACTTCCCGCCCCCGGTCGATCCGGTGAAGGAGTTCATCGGGTCCCCGACCGACCCCGAGGACGAACGGATCGAGGTAGGCGTGGCGATCGTGGGCGGCGGCCCCGCCGGGCTGGCCTGCGCCATCCGACTGATGCAGCTGCTGGACGAGGACGAGCGGCTCGCCGAGTCGCTGGGTGAGGTGCCCGTGGCGGTGATCGAGAAGGGGAAGACGTGCGGGGCCCACAACCTGTCGGGGGCCATCCTGCGACCGGCGGTGATGCGCGAGTTGTTCCCGGACGCCGAACCCGGCGACTGGCCGACCTACGGCGAGGTCACCGGCGAGGCGGTCTACGTGATGCTCAACTCGCGGCGCTCCGTGCGGATCCCGACTCCGCCGCCGTTCCGCAACCACGGCAACCACGTCGTCTCGGTGGCCGAGCTCTCGCGCTGGCTGGCGGGCAAGGCCGAGGAGGCGGGCGCCTACATACTGACGGAGACCTCCGCCACCAGGCTGCTGGTGGAGGACGGCCTGGTGCGCGGGGTCCGCTCCGGGGACAAGGGCCGCGGCAGGGAGGGCGAGGAGCTGTCGAACTTCGAGCCGGGGTCGGACGTGGTCGCCCGGGCGACCGTGCTGGCCGAGGGCACCTGGGGCCACCTCACCGGCGCGGCGATCCGCCACTTCGAGCTGGGTACCGAGGACCCCCAGGAATGGGCGTTGGGAGTCAAGGAGGTCTGGGAGGTGCCGCGCCCGCTCGACAAGGTCGTGCACACCCTGGGCTGGCCGCTGAGGACCCAGGCGCGCTACGGCGAGTTCGGCGGCTCGTTCATCTACCCGATGGGCGAGGACAGGGTCTCGATCGGGTTCGTGGTCGGTCTCAACTACGCCGACATCGAGCTCTCGGTCCACGACATCCTGCAGCAGTTCAAGCTGCATCCGCGGATCCGCGCGATCCTCGAAGGCGGCCGACGCGTGACCTGGGGAGCGAAGGCGATCCCGGAGGGCGGCTACTGGGCGATGCCCAAGCTGAGCGCTCCCGGCGTGGCGATCTGCGGCGACGGCGCGGGGATGGTCAACGTCTCGGAGCTCAAGGGCATCCACTACGCCATCGACGCCGGCATGATGGCGGCCGTGCACGTCTACCGGGCGCTGAAGCGGGGCTCGACCGACCTCTCCGGCTACGACCAAGCGGTCCGCGAGTCGGCCATCGGCCAGGACCTGTACCGGACCCGCAACATGAAGCAGCCGTTCACGCGCGGGTTCTTCATAGGCGGGGCGATCGCCAACGCCATGGTGGCGACCCAGGGACGCTTCCCGGGGGGTCATTGGCGCACCCACCGCGACGCCGAGACGCCGATGTTCCGCGGGCGGCGCGCCCGCAGCTACCCCCGGCCCGACGGCAGGTACACGTTCGACAAGCTCTCCAGCGTCTTCCTGACCGGCAACGAGACGCGGGACAATGCCCCCAACCACATCCGCGTCCAGCGCCAGGTGCCGCGCGAGCTGGCCGAGATGTGGCAGTGGATGTGTCCGGCCGGGGTCTACGAGGTGCCCGAGGACGCTCCCGAGGATGGACCGGTCGACGTGATCGTCAACTACACCAACTGCGTGCAGTGCGGCGCGATCACCGCCAAGGGTGGGCGGCTGGTTCCACCCGAGGGCGGGGACGGGCCGCTGTACACGGTCACCTGAGCGCTTCGGCCGCCTCCGGCGCCCGCAACCCGCCCGGGGGGCGGCTGTTAACGCCTCGGTGCGGACCCGACGTCTCAGCCTGGGCGCGCTCGTGCTGGCCTCGACGTTCTCGCCGGCGGCGCCGGCGGCGCCGGCCGCGACGCCCGCGTGGCGCTACGCGTCGGCCCGGCTGATCGCCTGCCACCGCGCGATCGACCCGCTGGACCGCTACCTGGTCGTCGAGGCGTCGATGCACGCGCTCGCGCCCGGCCAGCACCTGCAGATGCGCTTCGACCTGTTCCGGCGTCCCGACCCGGGCACCCCCTTCCGGCGGGTGGCCGGCCCGGGCCTGGGCTCCTACCGGCATGCGACCTCCGGGGTGGGCGGCTACCGGTTCCGCAAGCGGATCCAGAACCTTCCCGGGCCGGCCGAGTACCGAGTGGCGACGACCTTCCGCTGGCTGGCGGCGGACGGGACCGAGGTCGCCCGCGCGGTGCGCTCGGCGGCCGTCTGCCGCGAGCCCGGCACGCCGCGGAGCGCGCCGACGACACCCGCGGCGGCCGCTGCCATGGGCGGCGCATAGCCCCGCGGAGGGCCGGCCGGGCCGCCGGGAGGGCGGCGACCGGCCGCTACACTGGGCCGCCATGAAGGCGGGCATCCATCCGGAGTACGTCGAGGCCCACGTGCGCTGCACGTGCGGCAACGAGTTCGTGACCCGATCGACCCAGCCCGAGCTGCACGTCGAGATCTGCTCGAACTGCCATCCCTTCTACACCGGCCGCCAGAAGCTGGTCGACAGCGGCGGCCGCGTCGAGCGCTTCCAGCGCCGCGCCGCCAAGCGTCGCAGGGCGGGCTAGGCGCGTGACCCACGCGGCGACGGGAGCCCGTTCGGGCGCCTCCCGCGAGGACACTCGTCTCGCCGACGGCGCGCTCATGGCGCCCCGCGACGCCCCGGTGGGCGGTCAGGCCGTCCTGGAGGGCGTGATGATGCGCGGCGTCTCGACCTGGGCCGTCGCGGTGCGCAAGCCGACCCCCGAGCAGCTTGGGTCGGCCGGCTCGGTTCCGGCAGCGGGTGGGATCGAGGTCTCGAGCTTTCCCCTCGTGGCCTGGTCCAGCAGGCACCGCATCCTTCGCTGGCCGGTGATCCGCGGCATAGGAGCGCTGGTCCAGTCGCTTCAGATCGGCTTCTCGGCGCTCAACATCTCGGCTAATGCGCAGCTGCCCGCCGGGGAGGGAGGTGACAAGGAGCAGATCGGCGGCGCCACCTGGCTGGGAACCGTCGCGCTGGCGCTGGCGTTCGCCGTGGCGCTCTTCTTCCTTCTCCCGGTGGGGCTGACGAGCCTGCTCAAGGAGTCTCTCCCCAACTCGCTCGCGTTCGTCGTGGTGGAGAAGGCGATCCGGATCGCGATCTTCCTCGGCTACCTCGTCCTCCTGTCGCGCCTCAAGGACCTGCGCAGGGTGTTCGAGTACCACGGAGCCGAGCACAAGACGATCGCCTGCTACGAGGCGGGCGAGCCGCTGACGCCCGCCAACGCCCAGCGCTACTCGCGGCTGCATCCCCGCTGCGGCACGAGCTTCCTGCTCATAGTGATGATCGTGGCCATCTTCGTGTTCGCCCCGTTGGGCACCCCGGCCTGGTACTGGCTGTTCGGCTCCCGGGTGGTCGGCATCCCCCTGGTCGCCGGGCTCGCCTTCGAGGTCATCAAGTGGTTCGGGCGCAACCGTCACCGGCGGTGGGCCCGCGCCCTGATGGCGCCGGGCCTCCAGCTGCAGAAGCTGACCACGCGCGAGCCCGACGCCGACCAGCTCGCGGTGGCGATCGCGGCGCTCGAGGCGGTGCTCGCGGTGGAGAACCCGCTGGCGGCCTCCAAGGAGCAGCGCGCGGGAATGGAAGTCGCGGCCTAGCCCCGCCCGCCGGGCGGCGCGGGCCGCCTACACTCGGCTGATGATCGAGCAGCTGGTCGAGCAGATCGAGGCTCGCTTCGACGAGCTCTCGCGGCAGATGTCCGAGCCGGAGGTGATCGCGGATCGCCGGCGCTACGCCGAGATCGGCCGCGCCTACCGCGAGCTCGAGCCGGCGGCTCGGCTGGCCCGGGAGTGGCGCCGGGTGAGCGACGACGCCGCCGGGGCGCGCGAGCTGCTCGTCGAGGACGGCGATGATCCCGAGGTGCGCGAGCTGCTGGACTCCGCCACCGGCCGGCTGGCCGAGCTCGAGGACGAGATCCGCCTCGCCATGGTGGAGCGCGACCCCAACGACGACAAGAACGTGATCGTCGAGATCCGCGCCGGCGCCGGCGGCGACGAGGCCGGCCTGTTCGCCGCCGATCTTCACCGGATGCTGGTCAAATACGCCGAGCGGCGCGGCTTCGAGGTGGAGCCAATGTCCGCCGCCGAGGGCGCGTACACCTTCGCGGTGAAGGGCGCAGGCGCCTATTCGGTGTTCAAGCACGAGGGCGGGACCCACCGGGTCCAGCGGGTGCCCGAGACCGAGTCTCAGGGCCGGATCCACACCTCGACCGCCACGGTGGCCGTGCTGCCCGAGGCCGAGGACTTGGACGTAGAGCTCGACGACGCCGACCTCGCCGTCGACGTGTACCGCTCGTCCGGGCCGGGCGGGCAGTCGGTCAACACCACCGACTCCGCGGTCCGCGTCACGCACCGCCCGAGCGGCATCGTGGTCTCCATGCAGGACGAGAAGTCCCAGCTGCAGAACCGGGAGAAGGCCATGCGGGTGCTGCGCGCGCGGCTGTACGAGCGGGCCGTGGCCGAGCAGCAGGCCGCGCTGGCGGCCGACCGCCGCGCGCAGGTCGGAACCGGGGAGCGGGCCGAGAAGGTGCGCACGTACAACTTCCCCCAGGGTCGCGTGACCGACCACCGGGTCAAGCTCACCGTCCACAACATCGAAGGGGTCCTCGACGGCGCGCTCGACGAGCTAACCGCGGCGCTGGAGGCCGACGAGAAGCGGCGCCGCCTGGAGGCCCAGGCCGCCGTCACCGAGGCCGGGCGCTCGTGACCAGCGTGGGGGCCGTGCTGGCGGGCGCCGTGCAGCGGCTGTCCACGGCGGGTTGCGACACACCTCGGCTCGACGCCGAGCTGCTGCTGGCGGAGGCCCTCGGTGCGCGGCGGGCCCAGGTTCTGATCTGTTCGCGCCGGCGGCTGGATGGCGTCCGCGCCCGGCGGTTCGAGGCGCTGCTGCGCCGGCGCGAGGCTCGCGAGCCGGTGGCCTACATTCTCGAGCGCAAGGGATTCCGCCATCTCGAGCTGGCGGTCGACCGCCGCGTCCTGGTCCCGCGGCCCGAGACCGAGCTGCTGGTCGAGGCCGGCCTGGGGCTGCCGCGGGCCGCCGCGGCGGTCGACGTCGGCACCGGCAGCGGCGCGGTGGCCCTCGCCCTCAAGCATGAGCGCCGGGACCTGCGGGTGAGCGCGACCGACGCCAGCCGCGGCGCGCTGGCCGTAGCGCGGGCCAACGCCCGGAGGCTGGGGCTGGAGGTCTCCTTCCATCGCGCCGACCTGCTGGCCGCGGTCCCCGGGCGGTTCGATGCGGTGCTGGCCAATCTGCCCTACGTCGCCGACGCCGAGCTGACCGGCCTTCCGCCCGAGGTCTCCGAGCACGAGCCCCGGCTGGCGCTGAGCGGAGGCCGCGACGGGCTCGACGCGATCCGCGGGCTGGTCGCCCAATCCGCCGGGGCGGCGTTCGTGGCCCTCGAGGTGGGCGCCGGCCAGGCCGCGGCGGTCGCCCGGCTGCTGGGAACGGCCGGCTTCGCCACCGTGGAGACCAGGCGCGACCTGGCCGGGATCGAGCGCGTGGTGGTCGGCCGGCGCGGGTGACCGTCGAGGACGTCGAGCGCTTCGTGCGCTGCGTCGTCGGGGGCGGAGTGGCGGTGTTTCCCGCCGACACGGTGTACGGGCTGGCCTGCCACCCGGAGAGCCGGGCGGCCGTCCACCGCCTGTACGAGCTCAAGGGCCGCGCCGAGGCCAAGCCGGCCGCCGTGATGTTCTTCGAGCGCCGCCGGGCGATCGGCGCCCTCGAGGGCCTCGGCCCTCGAGTCACCGCGGCCCTCGAGCGGCTGCTGCCAGGAGCCGTCACCGTGCTGGTGCCCAATCCGGCCGGGCGCTTCCCGCTGGCCTGCGCCGGTGACCCGCAGACCCTTGGCGTGCGCGTGCCCCGCCTACAGGGGCGGCTCGCCCCCCTGCGCGAGGCCCGGATCGCGATCCTGCAGTCGAGCGCCAACCGAGCCGGCGGGACCGACCCCCGCCGCGTCGACGAGGTGCCGCGCTCCATCCGGGAGGGCGCGGACCTGGTCCTGGACGCCGGCCGGCTGCCGGGCACCCCGTCGACCGTGGTGGACCTGCGCTGCTACGAGGCGGGCGTCTGGAGGGTCCTGAGGGAGGGAGCGATCCCGCGGGCCCAACTCGAGCGCGACCTGGGCTGACGGCGCCCGACCCGCTGCTATCGTCGGCTCATGGCCGGCGACCTCGCCCCCGACCACTTCACCCGCCCGCTCGCCGAGGTGGACCCCGAGATCGCCGAGGTGCTCCAGCTCGAGCTCGACCGCCAGCAGCGGACCCTGGAGATGATCGCCTCGGAGAACTTCGTTCCCCAGGCGGTGCTGGACTGCCAGGGCTCGGTGCTGACCAACAAGTACGCCGAGGGGCTGCCGGGCCGGCGCTACTACGGCGGCTGCGAGCACGTCGACGTCGCCGAGCAGCTGGCCATCGACCGGGCCCGGGAGCTGTTCGGGGCGGGCTACGCCAACGTCCAGCCGCATTCCGGAGCCCAGGCCAACGCCGCGGCCTACTACGCGCTGCTGGAGCCGGGCGACACCATCCTCGGCCTCGACCTCTCGCACGGCGGGCACCTCACCCACGGCATGGCCAAGAACGTCTCCGGACGGCTGTACCACGTGGTCGCCTACCACGTGCGCCGCGAGGACGAGCGGGTGGACATGGAGGAGGTCCAGCGCCTGGCGCGCGAGCACCGGCCGAGGCTGATCATCGCCGGCTGGTCGGCCTACTCCCGCCACCTGGAATTCGCGCGCTTCCGCGAGATCGCCGACGACGTCGGCGCGTACCTGCTCTCGGACATGGCCCACTTCGCCGGCCTCGTGGCGGCAGGGCTTCACCCCAACCCGATACCCCATTCGCACGTGGTGACCACGACCGTCCACAAGACCCTGGGCGGCGCGCGCGGAGGCATGATCCTCTCCGACGACGAGGAGATCGCCAAGCGCATGAACTCGGCGGTCTTCCCCGGCCAGCAGGGGGGTCCGCTCGAGCACGTGATCGCCGGGAAGGCGGTGGCGCTCAGGATCGCCGGGTCGGAGCTGTTCCGCGAGCGCCAGGAGCGCACGATCGCCGGCGCCCGGGCGCTGGCGGACGAGCTGTTGCAGGCGGGCGCCGGGGTCAGCGTGCTCACCGGGGGGACCGACGTGCATCTCGTGATGGTGGATCTGCGCGAGTCCGAGCTCGACGGCCGCCAGGCGGAGGACCGCCTGGCGGAGATCGGCATCACGGTCAACCGCAACGCGGTGCCGTTCGACCCCCGTCCGCCAATGGTCTCCTCCGGCCTGCGGGTGGGCGCCTCGGCGCTGGCCACGAGGGGCCTGCAGGTTGACGACTTCCACGAGGTCGGGCGGCTGATCGCCGTGGCCCTGGGGCCGGAGTTCGAGTCCCGCCGCGCGGAGCTGGCCGAGGCCGCCGCCGCGATCGCCGAGCGCTATCCGCTGTACCCCCACCTGGGCGCCACCGCGGTGGCGTAGGCGGCCGTCCCGGCCCGACCGGGGCGCTCAGGCGCGCGGCACCGCGGCGAGGAGGCCGGGCCGGCGCATGGCCTCCAGCCACACCCCCCTCGCCTGCTCCGCGCTGGCGCGCGACGGCAGATGCTCGCTCACCCAGGCGGCACCGGTGGTCGGGACCTCGCCCCTGATCGCCGCGGTGCCCTGCGGGCGCTCTTCGCCGAGCTCCTCGCCGGGGCCGGTCAGGGCCTCGGCCATCGTCTCGCCTCGTCGGATGCCCGTCACGTCCAGGGGAGGCTCGGTCTCTCGCCCGACGGCGCGCCAGATCCGGGCGGCGAGCTCGCCGACGGTGAGCACCGGCGGACCCGCCGGGCCGGCCAGCAGCTCGCCATCCGCCGCCAGCAGCGCCGCGTGCGCGGTCGCGACGGCCGCGTGCGCGAGGGTGATCCAGTAGCGGATCATGCTGGGATCGGTCACCGTGAGCGGCACGCCGGCGCGCGCCTGGCGGAGGAACAGCTCCGACGCGCTGCCGGCGCTGCCGAGCACGTTGACCAGGCGCACCGCGATGCGCTGGGCCCCCGAGCGGCGGGCGGCGAAGGCCGTGAGCTGCTCCATGAAGCGCTTGGTCCGGCCGTAGAAGCTCGCCGCGAGCGCCGCCTTGTCGGTGGAGGCCACGACGACCGTCTCCACGCCCAGGGCCTCGGCCGCATGGAGGACGTTCCAGCTCCCGTGCAGGTTGGTGTCGACGAACTCGTCCGGGTGCACCTCGGCCCAGTCGACGTGTTTGTAGGCGGCCAGGTGGAAGACCACGTCCGGACGCGCGGCGGCGAGCTCGGCCTGGACGCGCCCGGCGTCGCGCACGTCGCAGAGCGCGTGCTCGACCCGCGCCTCGGCCTCCGCCCCGCGCCCCCGGCGGTCGGCGGTCAGCGACCCCTCGTGGCTGTCCAGGAGGGTGATTCGCTCGGCCTGGAAGCCGGCCAGCAGGGTGGCCAGCGTGCGGCCGATCAACCCGGCGCCGCCGGTCACGACGACGCGCTGGCCTCCGAAGCGCTCCTGGAGCTCCAGCACCGAAGGAACCGGGTCGCGGCGCCCCACCACCCGCTGCCAGTCGAACGGCTCGTCGCGCAGCCGGGCGGGACGCCGTGGCCAGGGTCGGCGAGGGCCCCGTAGCGCCCGCTCGATCGCCGCGTAACCCGCCTTCATGTCGGTCGAGGCCGCGGGGTCGGGCTCGTTGATCTCGGCCACCACGAACCGCACCAGCTCACCGAGTCGCCGCACGACGGGATCGAGGTCGAGCTCGCCGCTCCCGTACGGCAGGCCCTCGCCGAGGAGGCCGTGGGCGTCCGAGACGTGGGCGACCTCGGCGTGCGGGCCCAGCTCCTCGACGTAGCGGGCGAGCTCGAGGCCGTCGTCGGAGGTCAGCCCGAACAGCGACGGATACATGGCCGCGAACGACCGGAACAGCCCGGCGTGGGACGTGTCGAGCGTGAACCGCAGCTCGCCCACCCGGTCGGCCCAATGGCGCAGGTCCCTCCAGTGCCCGCCGACCGGCGACAGGTAGACGCCGCCGGTGCGCATGCGCAGCACCGGAGGTACGTTCTCGATCAGGGGCACGACGCCCCGCTCCAGGCACGCCTCGGCGTAGAAGCGCAGGAAGGACTCCACCGCCCCCTCGTCCAGCCCGCCATGGACCCGGTACTCGGCCGGCGACATCGGCGCGAACAGGTGGATGGTCAACACCGGGGAGCCGACCGCTCGGGCGAATTCGGCGCTGCGCACGACCCCGTCCCGGGCCACGTCGTCGAGGCGGTCGACGCGGACCGCGTCCCCGCTCGGCCAGGTGACCGGAGCCTCCGCGGTGATCGCGAGCTCCCGGCCGGCGAGGCCATCGCGCACGACCGCGACGGCGAGGCGCAGGCTGTCGTCGTCGGCGACGTGGTGGGGCGCGAGGCACAGCTCCAACCCCCGCCACGGGCCGCCTTCGAGGCGGTCGGCGATCTGATCAGGCTCCGGTGCTGCCTTGAGCAGCGGGATGGCGGCGCAGCCAGTCGACATACAGCTCAACGCCCTCCCGGAGAGGGCGGACGGAACAGGGTAGCCGGGGCTCGTCCGTCCCCGTCTGGTACGAAGCGTTCTCCGCCGGGGCCATGGTCCCTCCCGGCGTCTGGATGGGCGAGTCCGAGCCGGCGACGGCGCGGACGAGCCTCGCGGCGTCCAGCAACGAGGTCGCCGTCCCGCTGGCCAGCGTTGCCGTGCCGTCCCACTCCGCCTGCACGGCGACCCGCTCCAGCGCCGCGACGGCATCGTCGACGTACAGGAAGTCGCGGGTCCGGTGCGGGTCGCCCGGGATGACGAGCGGCTCGCCGCGCAGGGATCGGGCGGCGAAGGCGGCGATCGCTCCGGTCGCCCCCTCCCAGGCAACCTGCCCCGGCCCGAAGACCGAGGTCATGCGAACGACGGCCGTCGGCGCGGCATGCAACCGACACACCTCCTCGCCCAGTCGCTTGGAGAGCGCATAGGGGTCGGACGGGCCCATGCCCGCCGCTCTGGTGGTGGACGGGTAGATGAGCGCCGCATCGTGCTCGAGGCAGCCCTCGAGCAGGTTGAGGGTCGTGCCGGCGTTCTCGCGCACGGCACGCGCCGGATCGCTTCGGGCGCGCGCCGGGTCCGGCACGCCCGCGAAGTGCAGGACGGCATCGCAACCGGCGATCAGGGCGCGAGCCTGCGGTCCACCGGCGTCGGCGCGCACCGCGTCCAGGTCGCCGACGTGCGCGCGGGGGGCGCCGCCAGGGCGGGCCAGGCCGACGACGTCGTGCCCCCGCTGCGCCAGCAGAACTGCCGAGCGCCAGCCCAGGAACCCGGTCGTCCCGGTGACCAGGAACCTCATCCGGCCAGGTAGCCGGCCAGCCGGTGCCGGTAGGAGAAGGGGCTTGCGAACGTCGCGCCGGCGCGCCCCGCCGCCGGCTCGCCGCGCGCCAGCGCCGCCACGTCGGCCACCGTGACCGTGTCGGCGGCCACGTTAGCCGCCGCGACGCCCGGCTCCCAGGGCGCCTCGAGGAGGATGCGGGCGGCGTCCTCCACGTGCACGGTGCCGATCACCGCCCTGCCGCCGCCGTCGAGCGCCAGCGGCGCGCCGGCTCGCGACAGGCGCCGGAACTTGTCCACCACGGTCTGCGACTCGGGCCTGGCGTGGACGACGGGACTGGGCCCGTACACGATGCCGAGGCGCAGGATGGAGAGCGTGAACCCATGCCGGCCGGCGTACATGGCCAGGCACAGCTCGGCATAGACCTTCGACAGGTGCGCGAGATCTTCCTGCGCCCCGTAGGGGTGGCCCGTGTCGACCACGCCGCTGACCTGGGTGCCGTACACGTGGAGCGAGCTGGCGTACACCAGCGACGGCGTCCCGGCCGCCACGATCGCCTCGACGACCCTGCGCGCGCCGGTCAGGTTGGTCGACTCGGTGTACTCGGGGTCACGGTCGGCGAGCGGCCGGCTGGCCTGGGCGGCGAGCAGGTAGACGCGCTCGGGCCCATCCGAAAGCAGGCGATCCAGGTCCTGGCGGTCGCGGATGTCGGCCGTCCGGACCCGGGCGCCACGCCCCTTGAGCCCCTCGAGCTGAGCGGGCTCGGTGGCGTACCAGTTATCCGCCAGGGTGACGGTCAGGCCCCGGGCGAGCGCGGCCTGCGCCAGCGCGGCACCCAGGTAGCCTGCGCCCAGGATCAGCAGCGAGGGCAAACGCCGGGCGTCCGCTCAGATCGACCAGACGTGGCCTGCGGGCGGGACCACGTTGCGGGTGTCCACGACCAGACGCGCGTGCTCCCACAGCGGCCGGTTCACGAACTCGCGGTGGGCGGTCAGCATCACGACGCAGTCGGCGTCCGCCACCTCCTCGACCGACCACGGCACGGCCTCGTGGTGGCGGCCGTCGAGATCCACGCTCGAGACCCATGGGTCGCAGTAGCGCACGTCGCCGTCGCGCGCCAGCAACTGGCGCATCACCTCGAGGCTCGGCGACTCGCGGGTGTCGTGGACGTTGGGCTTGTAGGCGACGCCCAGCAGCAGCACGCGCGATCCCTTGATCGGGCGCCCGGCGTGGTTGAGCGCGTCGGCGACCTTCTGGACGACGTACTGCGGCATCTTCGCGTTGATCTCGTGCGCCACCTCGATCAGCTGCGGCGAATAGCCGTACTCGCGGAGCCGCCAGGCCAGGAAGTGAGGGACGACCGGGATGCAGTCGCCGCCGAGCCCCGGCCCCGGATAGTGGGGCAGGAAGGCGAACGGCTTGGTCGAGGCGGCGTCGATGACCTCCCAGACGGAGATGCCCAGACGAGCGCACATCAGGGCGAGCTCGTTGGCCAACGCGATGTTCACCGCCCGGAAGATGTTCTCGTGCAGCTTGGCGGTCTCCGCGACCATCGTGCTCGACACCGGGACCACGTGATCGACGATCTGCCGGTAGACCAGTTCGGTCCGACGGCGACATTCCGACGTCACCCCTCCGACGAGCTTGGGCGTGCTGCGAATCGTGTACTCCTTGTTGCCGGGGTCCACGCGCTCGGGGGCGTAGCCGAGGAAGAAGTCGTGGCCGACGCGGCCGCCCGAGTCCTCGAGGATCGGCAGGACCACCTCCTCGGTGGTGCCGGGGTGGGTGGTCGACTGCAGGACGACCAGCTGGCCGGGCTGCATCCGCCCTCGCACCGACTCCGCCGCGGCGACCACGTAGGAAAGGTCGGGCGTTCGCGTCTTCGACAGCGGCGTCGGCACGCAGATCGTCAGCGCGTCCAGCTCGCCCACCGCGTCGTAGCTGGTTGTCGCGGTCAGGCGGCCATCGAGGCGCTCGTAGCGCTCGGCCGGCACATCGACCAGGTAGGAGCGACGTTCCTTGACGGCGTCGACGCGCGACTGCTCGATGTCGATCCCGGTGACCGGGAAGCCCGCCTCGGCGAACGCCATCGCCAGGGGCAGGCCGGCGTAGCCAAGGCCAACGATGCCCAGCCGCGCGTCGCGGGCGGCTATGCGGTCGTCGAACGTCGCCGCCGATGACACCGCTTCCTTCAAGGGCGGCGATGCTACCAGGCGATTTTTCCGCCTCAGACGTCCGGTATAACGCTTGCCATGTCGTTCCTCGAGTCCCTGCGGGACCTCGTCGGGGAAGGCGGCGTCGTGTGGGGCTTCCTCCTGGCCGGGGCGATCGTCCTGCTGGGCACTCCGCTGGTCGCGCGCCTGGCGCCGCGAATCGGAGGGGTGGACGACTTCGCCGACCGCCCACGGGTCCACACCTCGCCCGTCCCGCGCATCGGCGGCCTCGCGATCGTGGCCGGCATTCTCGTCCCGGCCGCGGTGTTCGTCGGCTTCGACGGCGCCTACGCCGGGATCCTGGCCGGGACGGCGGCCGTGGCGATCCTCGGGCTGGTCGACGACATCCGCGGCCTGCGACCGAGCACCAAGATCCTCGGGGTCGCGGCCATCGCGCTGATCCCGGTGGTCGGCTACGGGGTGACGTTCGACCACGTGACCCTGCCGCTGATCGGCGACCACGACCTGGGTTGGACGGGCTATCCGCTGGCCGTGCTCTGGATCGTGGCGGTGGCCAACCTCGTCAACCTGATCGACGGGATGGACTCCCTCGCGGCCGGCCTCGTCGCCATCGCGGCGGCCGCCTTCGCGCTGCTGGCGGCTTCCTTCTCACGCCTGGACGCGGCGGCGCTGTCGGCCATCGTGTGCGGGGCGACGGTGGCCTTCCTGCCCTACAACTACCACCCGGCCAAGATCTTCATGGGCGACTGCGGAGCGCTGGCGCTGGGCTTCCTGCTCGCGGCGCTGGCGATCGAGGGGCTGTTCAAGACGGCCGCCGCGATCACCCTGGTGTCGCCGCTCCTCGTCCTGGCGGTGCCCATCCTCGACACCTCGTTCGTGGTCCTCAAGCGGTTGAAGTACCGTCGGCCGCCGTGGAGCGCCGACCACAACCACTTCTATCACCGGTTCCTGCGAATCGGGTTCTCCCAGCGGCGCACCGCCGCCTACCTGCACGTGTGGGCGGCGCTGCTGGCCGGCTACGCGATGTTCGCGCGCTTCTACCCGGCACGCCCGGGCGGGCATTGGGACCTGCAGCGCTCGCTCGTCCTGGCCGCGGTGGGCATGGTGGTGATCGCGGCGTCGGTGTGGATGATCTACACGCTGGAGATCCTCAAGCTCCGGCATCTGCAGGCGCTGCGTCGTGGACGGGCCGAGGAGCCCCCAGATCAGCGCGAGGATGCGGTCGAGAGGGTGCTCACCGCCGGCCATCACTGACCCACGGCACCGCCAGACGCAGGAGGTCGTCCGGATCGCGCTCGCGGACGGGCCGCCCGTCGCCGCGCTTCTTGACCAGCGGGATCTCGCCGGCGTCGCGCAGAAGCCGCAGGCGCCCCTCGCGAACCAGCAGCTCGTCGACCGCGCCCAGCCGGCCCTGGAAGATCGTCCACACCGGCGTCCCCAGCACGGCCGCCTCGCGGTTCATGGTCCCTCCGGCGGACACCACCACGTCGGCGAGCGCCACCAGGCTGCGCCCGTCGACCGTGCGTCGCGGCACCACCACCCGCGGCAGGGCCAGCGCCTCGATCGCGTCGGCCTGCCGCCCCGTACGGGCCAGGACGACCGTGTCGGTGCCCATGTCGCCCGACAGGCGCTCGAGCACATGGGCCACCAGGCGGTCGTCGGTGCCCGCCAGGTAGAGGGCGTACGACGGCGGCGTGCGAATCACGGACAGCACGCGCCGCCCGTCGAGGCCCAGCTCGGTCAAGACGGCCGGGTCGGCGGTGAACCCGGCGAGGTAGTACTCCTCCTTCAGCCCCGGGTAGCGGACCAGGCGCGGCGGCCCGACGCCGTAGCCGGCCAGACGCTCGGCCGGGATCGCGTCGGGCACCAGCACCCGCGAGGCCGCGCGGCAGATGACGTGGTGCTGGAGGCTGGCCCACTCGTAGTCGAACATCGTCGTGTTCGGCACGCGCAGCGGGCGGCAGGCCACCGGCAGCTCGGTCGACCCGTGCGCCAGGGCGCAGTCGAACCGGCGACGCGCGCCGAAGCGCACCAGGCGCGTGACACGGTCGATCGCCGCCCGGGCCTTCCCGAGCTTGCCCACGCCGCCATGGCGGCCGATCACGGTGTGCGAATGTCCCCACTGCTCCAGGGCCTCGACCGTCTGCGACAGCGGCCGGGCGGTCAGCTCCACCTCGTGACCCCGTTGCTCCAGCCGCTCGACCAGGGGGCGCAGCACGAACACGTGGGCGGTGTTCGTGAAGTCGACCCAAATCCGCATGGGCGGCCGATGCTACTTCCGGGCGCGCCGCCGTCGGTCCCCGGCGCCGCCGGGAGGCCCGGGGCTACGCTTCGCGAATGTGCGGCATAGCCGGCATGCACGTCGCTGGCGGCGTGGCGGACGTCGCCTGCGTGGAGGCGATGGCGGCCGGGATGGTGCACCGCGGGCCCGACGGCGCGGGCCGCTTCGCCAGCGGAGAGATCGCCCTTGCCGTGCGACGGCTGGCGATCATCGATCCCGAGAGCGGCGACCAACCGCTGTTCAACGAGGACCGCGACATCGCCGTCGTGTTCAACGGGGAGCTCTACAACCACCGCGAGCTGCGGGCGGAGCTGGAGTCGCGCGGACACCGGCTGCGCTCGGGGTCGGACGGAGAGGTGATCCCCCACCTGTTCGAGCAGCACGGCCCCCGACTGGTCGAGCGCCTCAACGGGATCTTTGCGATCGCCCTGTGGGACGAGAAGAGCCGGACGCTGCACCTGATGCGCGACGCGTTCGGGGTCAAGCCGCTCTACTACAGCCGGGCCGGCGGGCGGCTGGCGTTCGCCTCCGAGCTGCGGGCGCTGCTGGCCGATCGCTCGATCCCGAACGACCTGGACCAGCTCGCGGTCGACGATTTCCTCTCGCTGGGATACGTGCCCTCGCCGCGCACCCCGCTGGCGGCGGTGCGCAAGCTCGCGCCGGCGACCGTCCTGTGCATGGGGCCGTCGGGAATCCGCCACCTGGAGTACGCCCCGGGCCCCGGACCGGCCAACCGGCGGGATCGCCCCGAGCTGGTGGCGGAGTACGCCGACGCGTTCGAGCGCGCGGTCTCGCGCCAGATGATGAGCGACCGGCCGATCGGGGTGATGCTCAGCGGAGGCGTCGACTCCGGTGGCATCACCGCGGTCATGGCGCGGCACTCGAGCCGGGTGCGAGCCTACACCGTCGGCTTCGCCGGCGGAGACGCCCGCAGCGACGAGATCCCACGGGCCGCCCGGACCGCCGCGATCTTCGGCGCGGAGCACGAGTCGGTCCTGATCGGCGAGCGCGAGTACCTCGACGGCCTTCAGGGCGCGCTGCTCACGCTCGAGGAGCCCGTCTCCGCGACCAGCGCGCTGGCGGTCAGGTTCGTGGCCGACCTGATGCGCCCCTCCGTGCCGGTGGCGCTCTGCGGCCAGGGAGCGGACGAGCCGCTCGGGGGGTACGGCCGCCACCGCGGTGTGCGCCTGATCCAGGCCCTGCGGCGGCTGCCGGGAGCCCGCGCCCTGGCAGCCGCCCTCCCGCGGCCGGCCCGCCGCCCGGCGCTGGCACGCGGCCTCGATGCCCTGCGTGCGCGCGATGACCTGGGCCTCCTCGTGAATGCGTACCGGGTCCTCGGCGACGAGGCCCGACGCGAGCTGTACCGGCCGGAGTTTGCCAGCGCGGTGAGCGGCTCACCGGGCGCCCGGGCGGCGATCGAGCGTCTGCGCCGCCGCGTCGCGGACCGCTCCCCGCTGGGCCAGATGCTCTACGTCGATACCCGGCTCTCGCTGCCGGACGAGCTGCTGTTGATCGCCGACAAGATGTCGATGGCGGCGTCGGTCGAGCTGCGGGTCCCGTTCCTGGATCCCGACCTGATCGCGCTGGTGGAGTCGGCGGCGCCCACCCAGCATGTCCGCCGCCTGGAGGGCAAGTCGCTCCACAAGGAGGCGATGCTGCGCCTCCTGCCGCGCGAGATCACGCACCGGCCCAAGCTGGGCTGGAGGACGCCGGTCGACCGGTGGCTGCGGCGGGAGCTGAGACCGCTCCTGGAGGAGGTGCTGCTGGGCGACGGCGAGCTCTGTCCGCAGCTGCTGCGCGAAACTGGCCTGCGCCGCCTGATCGACGCGCACGCCGAAGGTCGCGCCGATCACACGCGCGTGCTCTTCTGCCTGCTCTCGCTCGGCCTGTGGTACCGCGCGTTCGTGGTCGCCCGGCCGCCCTCGGCGGTCGCGACGGCGCGCGCCGTCTCCGGCTCGTGGGCCGGCTCCACTCGTCCGTAGAGCGTCCCCGTCCAGGCCGCCCCGAGCGCGCGTACGAAGTCGGGGTCGGCGAGGTCGTCGCCGCTCACGATTCGCTGGTAGCACGCGCGCTCGGTCATCCAGCACAGCGCGAACGCGATCTCGTACGCCGGCAGCGGACCGATCTCGCCCGCGCGCTGCTCGCGCTCGATTCGCCGGCGACTGGCCTCGACGAACCGCCCGACCACCGCCCGCCAGAACACCGCTACCGGCTCGTCGTAGGCCGAGGCCTCGACCACCGCGCGCAGCAGCAGCGCGTGCTCGCGGTACAGGGAGATCACCTGCTCGAGGGCGCCGCCGAGCTCAACCGCCGCGTCGCCCTCACCGCTCCACCAGGCGTCAGCCGCGTCGTACAGACGCTCGGCCACCCCCTCGGTCAGCCGCATCAGCAGCTCACGCTTGTCGCGGAAGTAGAAGTAGAACGCCGTGCGCGAGATGCCAGCCCGGGCGGTGATCTGCTCGACCTTCAGGTCCGCGTAGGACGCGCCGTGCGCGAGCAGGGCCTCGGTGGCCTCGAGGAGCCGTGCCTCGACCGCCTCGCGCCGCGAGGCCTGCTGGACGCTGCGCTGGCTGAGCGATGCCATCGAGCGCCAGCCTAGGGCTCATTTGACAGAGTGTCAAACGTTGTGTTGAATCCGGCCTCGGCCCCGGATCGACCTCGGAGGGAGCGGTATGCCCCACCTGCTCGAGCTAACCAGTCAGGGCGATGTCGGCACGATCACCGACGAGTCCAAGCTGCGCTCGGTCAAGCTGATGGACCCCCAGCAGCTCTACGAGCTGTGGGAGCGCCAGAACTGGCGCTCGCAGGACATCTCGTTCGAGAAGGACAAGGCCGACTGGGCGGGCTTCAGCGAAGACGAGCGCCGCAATATGGCCTGGAACCTGTCGTCCTTCTTCGTGGGCGAGGAGCGGGTAACCACCCAGTTCTCCGGGCTGGTGTGCGCCTACGAGAGCCAGAGCGAGGCGGCGTTCCTGGCCACCCAGCAGGTCGACGAGGCCCGCCATGCGCAGCACTTCAACCGGTTCTACGAGCAGGTGGCCGGGTACGACGGCACGTTCGAACAGCGGCTGGACCAGGCTCGCGAAGACCTCAATGAGCCGTTCAAGGTGCTGTTCGACGAGGTGCTGGTGGACGCGTGCAACCGGCTGCTCCAGGACCACTCCGACCTCGAGGCCAAGGTCGACTTCGTGACCATCTATCACCTGGTCATCGAGGGGACGCTGGCTCTGACCGGGCAGAACTACATCACCGGTTTCTGCGAGGCGCACGACGTGCTGCCCGGCTTCACCGAGGGCTTCAAGCTCGTCGCCAAGGACGAGCACCGCCATGTCGCCTACGGGACCTGGTTCCTGCAGGAGAAGGCGAGGGACCCGGCGCTGGCGCGACGCATCCAGGATCGCCTGGTCGAGCTGTTGCCGCTGGCGGCCGGCGTGTTCGTCCCGCCCGGCATGCAGCTGGGCGACGACTACGAGATCCTGGGCTACAGCTCGGACGAGGTGAACGCGTACGCGTACAGGGCCCTGACCCGGCGCCTCAAGGTCATCGGCGTAGGGCTGCCAGCAGTCGAGGCGGCCTGAGCGGCGAGGCGGGCGCCGAGGCGCCCGGCCGCCTCAGCGCGAGACCGTGCTGTGCACCACCGGGACGCCGAAGCGCCGCTGCGCCTCGGCGACCAGATTCTCCTCACGGTAGGCGTGCTCGTCGCCCGGGTGGGTGAAGATCACGATCCGGTCGGCCTCGTAGGTGGCCAGGGCGTCCTGGAGCGCCAGCAGCGGGTCGCTCTCGCCGGTGTCGCCGGCGGCGTCGACACCCTCCTCCTCCAGGCGCTCCACGCTCTCCTCCTGGACCTCCTGGGCGCGGGCGATCGCCTCGTCGGAGTCCGACGCCCAGAAGCGCACGGGCGAGTCGTGAAGCGCGGGAGCCACCACCATCACCTCGGCATCGGCGGCGTCTTCCCCCAGCGCGGCCCGCAGCAGGTCGGCGCTGATCGGCTCTGAGGCGAGCACCAGGACCTTCATTGCTGGCAGCCCTACCCGACGCCGGATGCCCGAAAACGAGCCGCCGGGCCGGCTCAGGCGGCGTGAAGGCTGGGGTGGCCCTCGCCGGGCCACGGCGCCAGCACCAGCAGCACGCGCGCGTCGCTGCGGGCGCGCACCTCGCGAGGCTCGTTGGGTGCGAACAGCGCCAGGGTGCCGGGCCCGCCGCGGACCACCTCGCCCTCGTGATCGATCTCGATCTGGCCGTCGACCACCATCAGCCAGGTCCGCTCGTGGACCCGATGCTCCTGGAGGCGCTCGCCCTCGGGCAGCTGCAGCAGGATGGCCCGGCCCTCGTCATGGGACTGCAGGACCTCGGGATGGTGCGCCTGCACGTCGAGGGTCCGCAGGTCCCACTGTTGCACGGCGTGGTCCTCCTGGTCGGGGCCGGGTGGCCGCGATCCTACCCGCGAGCCGACGCGCCGGGCCGCCGGGCCCGGCCGCGCGCCCGGCGGACGGATGGTGAGCTCCAGGCCGTCGGGGTCCCAGCGACGGTATAGACTCGGATCACTCCCGCGGACGCACGGCCAAGCCCGGCTCGATGATCGCCCGTACGGCGCCGTGCGGGCTTTCGCGTCTGTGGAGTCGTGGTGTCGGCGCCCGACGATCCCAGACAGATGAGAACAGAGAAGCCCATCGGCCGCGGAGCCAGCGCTGGTGGGCTGTTCCTGGGCCCGATGGTGGGTCTCGCCGCCATGGGCTACGGGCTGGGCTCGTTGGTCGGGGCTGCGGTGGCGATCGGCCTGGTCGGCCTGTTCGCCGGCCTGCTGGCGGGGTTCGCGCTTGTCCACGCACGGTTCAGGGAACTCTGAGCCGTGGTGGTGGTGCGCCACTTCGACCTGGTCGTCCTGGCCGTCGCGCTGCCGGTGTTCATCGTCGCGGGGCTGCCGATGCTCGGCTACGCCACCGCGGCGGGCGCCTGGCTCGCCCAGCGCGGGATCGCGCACCTGACCTCACGGCGCGCGCTCGCCGCCACCAGCATCAGGGCCCGGGTGGGGTGGACTGCGTCGAGCACGCTGGCACGGGCGTGGCTGGTGGCGCTGGTGATCCTGGTGGTCGGCCTGCGGGCCAACGACGCGGGCCTGGCGGCGGCCGTCCTCGTGGTGGCGCTGTTCACCGTCCACTTCGTGCTCGAGCTGGCGTTTCGCGAGCAGGCCGGTACGGAGGCCCCG
>DATAEY010000045.1:0-18079 GCA_036257715.1 Solirubrobacteraceae bacterium
GTGCGCGGACGCCCGACCCGCGCCGATACCTCCCACCAGGCTCAGAGAGCGGCTTCATCGGCGGCCCGCGGCACCGAGCTATCAGAGAGCGAGATGACCGGCCGGACCTTACCCTGCGGTGTACGCTCAAGTTTCGTCACAAACGACACGGTCGTGGTGGTCGTCGCACTGAACTGAGCCGCGAACTTCGCAGCCAACCGCTGGCGAAAGCCGCTCCTCGTCGCAGGTATCCGTGACCACGGCAATTTCGAAGTGATCCGGCCGCCGCTGGACTACTTGGTAGCGCCAGACTTCAGCTTCGGTGCGGAGCAACTCGCGCACCCCTTGCGGATGAACGAGCTTACCGGACGTCGATTGCAGCCACTCTGTCCTGCGTCCCTCGAGGAACGAGATCATCGGCAGCGACCTTCCACACGGACACCGGCCCGGCAGCATGGTGGCGACGTCACCGAGGCGGTAGTTCAGCAGGACCATCGCGCGGTTGGTGAGGTCCGAGATGACCACTTCCCCGCGACGATCGAATTCGTCCTGGTAGTAAGGAACGTGCGCGTACGGATGCTCGACGATCGAGCGCACACGGTCCGCCTGCTTGCGCTGATGGACGGACAACGGTCGGAAGGGCAGACTCCCCTGGCGAGGTGCATGAAGGCCAAGCTGCGCGCTCCAGCGCACCCGATCGCGCCACCTGGCCATCGGGGCCTCTTCCCCCGCCACGGTCATCTCAGACTGCGGTGGCTCGTACCGCCAGAAAGCAGCTCATGCGCTCAGGGTTCCATCGTCCCAATGCTTCGAACGAGCGAAGCAACGCTGACACCGCGCGATCGGACCGCTTCCGGCCAAGGGCCCGCGCCAGACGAATTGCCAACGTTGAGAGCACGCGTGGACCGGGCACCAGGTAATCGTGGCAGTCCGGGCGAAACCCGCTGTCCGAGAGGAGCCGCTCAAGCTCGTCCAGGCAGGGTGCGGCCCCGAGCGGGAAGGGGACCAGCCCGATGGAGTCAGCGCCCCGAAGGGCCCAGTCGAAGATGTTCTTCCGATTGTCGATCGTGACCACGAGCACCCCCTCGGGTGCCAGAACGCGCCGCAACTCGAGAAGCGCCGCACGGAGTTGAGCAGCATCGTCGAGATGATCGAGGGTAGAAGTTGAGATAACGGCCTCGACTGCTCCGGACGGGAACGGCAGGTCGATCACGTCACTCTCCAGAAGCTCCACTGGTAACTGAAGATCGGCAGCTCGCTTGCGGGCGCCGGCCACGACAAGAGGTGAGACGTCGACTCCGTACGCACGGTTAGCTCTCCTCGCGAGGCTGTACAGCAGCTCGTCCCCTGCCACGCCCTCTTCCCAGAGGTCAGTCTTGAGCAGCGACTTGTCGGCAAGCCGAGGTAGCCAGCGGTCCAGTAAGGCGAGATGTGCTTGGCGCTTGGTCTGGGCGGCCAGCGGATCGAGGTACGGCCGGTCGAGAGCCCGGCGGGCCGCTCGGTCCCAACGCGCACGCGGCTGGTGGTAGCGCGACGGCTGGGACTTATCCGAGTGAAGGGGTAGCGGCGTCCAACGCGTCGCCAACATGCGCCAGTCCGAGTGCATTGGGCCGGGCATTCAATCAAGCTCCAGCCGGCGACGAGGATCCGCTCAAGCCGGAATTTCCCCGTCAATGCCTCCCACCTGGGTCGGTCTAAAACTTGCTCTTCAACCCAAGTGCGCGCGCGACCACGAAGTCCGCTGACAGCCGGCCGAAGGTCGTTCAGAACAGCGAGCCGACGCGCTCCAGGACGAGTCCCAGGAGGAGTAGGACCAGAATCCCGCCGATGATCGCGATCCCCCCAGCGGTCGCTCCCACAAGTGCGCCGAGGAGCCCGTGCCCGGCGATCCTGGCGAGGCGCTGCACCAACCTGCGCTCGTGGATCTGCCAACCATCGAACAGGCCGAGGGCGAGCCCCAAAATCGTCCACACGACCGCAGGCAGGGTCATGGTGGCGGTGCTGATGGTACGAGTGACGGTCCCGACCTCATGCTGCACCGTGAGGGCCAGGATCAGGGCCGCCTGAAACAGGACGACCACCGCCACCACGGCCACCGGCACGCGCAGTCCGTACTGTGCGAGCAATCGGTTGACCGTCGTGTCCTCGGCTGAGCGTCCGGTCAAGTCCCGCCCTCCCATCGCCTGGTCAGTCTCGCACCCGCGCGTCGGCCCCACCGCTGCGCGTGGCTCGGTTGTCTACGTCGTCGCGGATGACTACGGATCCCGAGCGTGGCGGCGGTCCCAGTGCTCTACTCAGGGCTGAGATCGCTCGTCCAGCCCGACGGCTTCGAGGGCCTCATCTCGACTGCGGAAGAACTTCCACCAGATGATCCGTCCGTCACGAAGAGCGGCCACCTGCCAGAAGCGCTGCTCGGTGCGAACGCCGCTGCCCTTTCCGGTCGCCACTGAGCGGCTCTCGATCACCACCCTGTCGCCGAAGTCGTCCAGTCGGGTGATCTCCACCGATCAGTCCGGGAACACCTCTCGGACGCTCTCAATACTCGCGCGCCCCCTCGAGGCCGCGATAGCTTCCGGCTTCCATCTCGAGGAGCAGCGATTCGAACTCGACCTCGGGGTGCAGCAGGGCGGCGAGGGCCTCGAAATCGCCTCTGCTGAACGCATCGTAGGCACGGCGGGCCACCTGCTCGTTCTGGCGCGACATGCGTCCCAGTATTCCCCGACCGGAGCCGGTGGCTGCACCGGGATACTGAGGCGATGTCCCGCGACAACGTCGAGGTGGTGCGGCGGCTTTATGCGGAGCTGCGGGCCCTGACGGCGGCGGGCCACCTCGGCGACCTTTCCGCCAACCGCGAGTTGGTCGACCTGCTCGATCCGAAGGTGGAGTGGCGCGGAACGATCGGCGGGCTCTCGGAGGGCGTCGTGGCCCGTGGCCCCGAGGCGGCCGCGCGGTTCTTGCTCGAGGACAGGCAGGAGTGGGGCGAGCTCGTCTACGAGCCGACTGAGTTCATCGAGGTCGACGACGCCGTGGTCGTCCTCCAGCACGAGCGTCGCCGCGGCAGGCAGAGCGGGGTCGAGGTGGAGGCCGACACCGCCGCGGTCCTCCGGCTGCGCGATGGCCGGGTCTGGTGCTGCCAGGGCTACATGGACCAGGCCGAGGCGCTGCGGTCGGTTGGCCTGTCACGCACGGGACCAGGCCGCTCTGGGTGAAGTCGACGCTCGTGGAGACGGCATGCAACCGCCGATTCATGGGGTGGCGCCCGCTTGACGGTTGTCGGTCATGGTGGTCGAGTAGTACCTTCCGGCAGGGAGACAGCGTGGGACCTCGGCGCATGAGACAGCTGGTGCTCACGATGGTGGCGGCGGCCGCCATCGGCGTCGCCGCCGGCGGCTGCGGTCAGGGCCAGAACATCTCCGGGCCGCGCGAGAGCGCCAACACCGTACCGGCGCCTCCGGCCGCCTGTATCCGCCTGCCCAACGGTGTCGCCCAGGACGGCGTCAACGACGAGCAGGGCGGCTCCGTTCCGGGCATCCGCCCCTGCGACGGGCCCGGGAACTAGCCATCTAACTGGACGAACAGCGGAGCGAGCGCTCCGGCAATTCGCGAGCGGAGCTGTGAGGCCTGGAGGGCCGGCGCAGCCGGCCCGGTCTTCACGGAGCGAGCGCTCCGGCAATTCGCGAGCGGAGCTGTGAGGCCTGGAGGGCCGTCGCAGCCGACCGGGTCTCGGCGAGCCGTGCGGCGCTGACAGGCCGAAAGTTAGTGTTGCGCCAATGGCCGGAATCCCGATCAACATCGCCGAGCATGTTGGCGGGACGCCCATGATCCGTCTCACGCGCGTCCTGGGTGGCGATCGCGGGGTCGAGCTCTACGGCAAGCTCGAGGCGTACAACCCGGGCGGCAGCGTCAAGGACCGCATCGGCGTGGCGATGATCGAGGCGGCCGAGGCGGAGGGGAGGATCGAGCCCGGCCGCACCACGATCGTCGAGGCCACGAGCGGGAACACCGGGATCGCGTTGGCCTTCGTGTGCGCGGCCAAGGGATACGACCTCACGCTGACCCTGCCCCAGGGCATGAGCCGGGAGCGCGCCGGCCTGCTGCGGCTGTACGGCGCGCGCGTGGAGGAGGTGGAGTCGCTGGGCGGGATGGACGAGGCAGTGGAGGCGGCGCGCGCCCTGGGCGCCGAGCCCGACGTATTCATGCCCGACCAATTCTCCAACCCCGCCAACCCGGAGATCCACCGGCGAACCACCGCCCCCGAGATCATCGACTCGCTCGACGACCGCCTGGACGTGCTGGTGGCCGGCGTGGGCACCGGCGGGACCATCACCGGCGTGGGAGAGGTGCTCAAGCTGCGCAACCCCGCCGCGCGGGTGGTGGCGGTTGAGCCCGCCAACTCGGCGATCCTCTCCGGCGGGCGCCCGGGCCCTCACAAGATCCAGGGCATCGGGGCGGGGTTCGTCCCCGCGGTGCTCAACCCGGAGGTGATCGACGAGGTGGTCGCGGTGGGCGACGAGGACGCGATCCAGACCGCCCGGCTGCTGGCGCGCCGCGAGGGGGTGCTGGCGGGCATCTCGGGCGGCGCGGCCCTGTGGGCGGCGATGCAGGTGGGCAGCCGCCCGAACATGGCCGGCCGGCGAATCGTGGTCATCCTGCCCGACTCCGGAGAGCGCTACGTGTCCACACCGTTCTTCGCCCCGTAGGTGGCACCCGGCCCCCGGTACGCTCTGGGACATGTTCGGGCTCGGGACGCTGGCCCGGGTGGCGCGGGAGGTACGGCGCGATGTCGAGACCGCGCGCGAGCGTGATCCCGCCGCCCGCGGAGTCGGGCCGGCCGAGATCCTGGCGGCGTGGCCGGGAGTGCACGCGCTGCTCTCCCACCGGGTGGCGCACGCCCTGCACGAGGCGCGGATCCCCTTCGCGCCCCGCACCCTGGCCTCGGCCACCAGGGTGCTCACCGGCATCGAGATCCACCCGGCGGCCCAAGTGGGCGACGACTTCTTCATCGACCACGGCATGGGGGTGGTGGTGGGGGAGACGGCCGAGATCGGCAACTCGGTGACCCTCTACCAGGGCGCCACCCTCGGGGGAACCGGGTTCGCCACGGGAAAGCGCCACCCGACCGTCGAGGACAACGTGACGATCGGCTCGGGCGCCAAGCTGCTCGGGCCGATCACCATCGGCCACGGGTCGAAGATCGGAGCCAACAGCGTCGTCATCCACGACGTGCCTCCCCATTCGACCGTGGTGGGCAATCCCGGCCACCCCGTCCGGGTGGAGGGCCGCCGGCCGGAGGGGCCCGACGCCGACTGGGTTCACCTGCCCGATCCCCTGGCCGACGCGATCAAGGGGCTGGCCAGCCGGATCGGCGCGCTGGAGCGGGCGGTGGCCGAGCTGGCCGGCGAGCGGGGGGCGCCGCCCGAGCGCCACGGCGACGTCACGCCGCTGCGGCGCCGCGGCGGCCCCAGCCCGGCCGGCGGATAGGCGGCTAGTAGAAGACGGTGCGCGTGCGATGGCGCGGGGTCGCCTTGTAGGCCGGCGCCTGCCCGCGGTTCCACAGCCAGGCGTCTAGCGTGCGCGACGCGACGCCGCGCCGCAAGGAGATCAGCTCGCAGGCATGAACCGCGCAGCCCCGGATCTCGCGCTCCTGCTCCCCGCGGGCGAGCAGCCGGCCGGCGTCGATCCGCGCCGCCAGGCCCGGGTGATAGCGCAGCACGCCGTCCATGCGCAGGACGTGCGGCACCACGTTGTCGGCGAAGATCGTCAGACGTTCGAGGTCCGCGAAGTCGGCTACACCGGCCGCCGCCAGGTCACTGGGCACGATCTGGGCGCGCTTGTAGAAGCCGCGGTCATCGAAGAACTCCATGCCGGCGGCCAGCTGGGCGGCCAAGCGCTCGGCCGAGCCGTCCGCCGCCCAGATCGTCTCCAGCGCCGAACGTCCGGCCAGGAAGCGCCCGAGCTGGCGCAGCGCCTCGGTGTAGAGGGCGATCAGCTCGTGGCCTGGGTCCTGTCCCAGCACCCGGGCCACCTCGCCCGCGTCGAGGCCCCGCAGCTCCACATCGGTCCAGGGCCCCTCGGAGCGGAAGCGGTCGGCGAGCGCCCAGGCCACGGTGAAGTAGCCCGAGCAGCCGGGCCGCTTGCGCACAGTGGGAAACCACCCGGAGCCGAAGTTGACCGCGTCCAGGGTCAGCAGGTAGCGAGCGACGTCCTCGGGGCCGCCCTCCAGGTAATGGCGCTCGGGGTCCAGCACGGGCTGGGCCGCGCCGGCCTCGATCGCGTCGAGGCGATCGGCATCGATCGCCACCCAGCGGGCGCTCGCGGCGATCGCCGCGCACGACGAGCGCACCTCATCACACAGGCCCATTCGGCGCAGGCTATGACGGGGCCGGGCGCGCCGTGGGGGTCGCTAGCGTTCCGGGCGATGCCCGAGGCGGCCGCGGCTCAAGATCTCGACACCCTACTGGCCGGTTTGAACCAGCCCCAGCGCGAGGCGGTCACCCACGAGGGCGGTCCGCTGCTCATCCTGGCGGGCGCCGGGAGCGGCAAGACCCGCGTGCTCACGCACCGAATCGCCTGGCTGGTGCGCAGCGACCGAGCGCGCGCCGGGGAGATCCTGGCTATCACCTTCACCAACAAGGCCGCCCAGGAGATGCGCGAGCGCGTCGAGCTGCTGGTCGGCGCGCGCATCCGGGCGATGTGGGTGATGACCTTCCACTCCGCCTGCGCCCGGATGCTGCGGGCGGAGGCCCCGCGGCTGGGGTACACGCGGCAGTTCACCATCTACGACCAGGCGGACTCCCGCCGGCTGATCAAGCGCTGCCTCGACGACCTGGGGATCGACACTAAGCGCTTCCCTCCCATCGCCGTCCAGGCCCAGATCTCAGATGCCAAGAACCGCCTGCGCTCGCCCGGCGACTACCGCGAGCTGGTCGGCTCCTACTTCGAGCAGACGACCGCCGACGTCTACGAGGAGTACGAGCGCCAGATCCGGCGAGCCAACGCGCTGGACTTCGACGACCTCCTGGTGCGCGCGGTCGACCTGCTCCAGCTCTTCCGCGAGGTCCGCGAGCGCTACCAGCGGGCGTTTCGCCACGTGCTGGTGGACGAGTACCAGGACACGAATCGCGCCCAGTACCGGTGGCTCCAGCTGCTGGCCGGCGAGCACCGCAACCTGGCCGTGGTAGGCGACGACGACCAGTCGATCTACCGCTTCCGGGGCGCCGAGATACGCAACATCCTGGACTTCGAGGACGACTTCCCGGACGCCCGGGTCGTGCGCCTGGAGCAGAACTACCGCTCGACCCAGACCATCCTCGACGTGGCCAACGCGGTGATCGCCAACAACCGCGGCCGCAAGGGAAAGACGCTGTTCACCGAGCTGGGTCGCGGCGACCCGGTCCACCTGCGCGAGCTCGACGACGAGCGGGCGGAGGCGCGCTTCGTGGCCGGCGAGACCGAGCGGCTGGTGGACGAGGGGGTCTCGCGCGAGGAGATCGCCGTCTTCTACCGGACCAACGCCCAGTCCCGGGTGCTCGAGGACACCCTGGTCCAGGCCGAGATCCCCTATCAGGTGATCGGCGGCACCAAGTTCTACGACCGGGCCGAGATCAAGGACGCGATCGCCTATCTCACCGTCCTGTCCAACCCCCAGGACCTCGGCGCGTTCACCCGCATCGCCAACTCGCCGCGGCGCGGGATCGGGCAGACGTCGCTGTCGAGGCTCGTGTCGTTCGCCAACACCACCGGCGTCCCGGTGTTCGAGGCGGCCGCCGAGCCCGATCGGGTCCCCGGCCTCGGCGCCGCGGCGGTGAAGTCGTTTCGCCGCTTCATGGGCACCATGACCGAGCTGCGCCAGCGGGCGGAGGCGGGCGCCGGCGTGTTCGAGCTGCTGGACGAGACCCTGCGCCGCACCGGGTACCTGGAGGCGCTCGAGGCTGAGCGCACGATCGAGGCCCAGGGGAGGGTCGAGAACCTCCAGGAGCTCCTGGAGGGCGCGCGCGAGTTCGAGGCCGGACCGGAGGCGGGCGCTCTGGATGCCTTCCTCCAGCAGATCGCGCTGCTCTCCGACCAGGACGCGCTGCGGGAGGAGGAGGGCCTGCTCACCCTCATGACCCTCCACAACGCCAAGGGCCTGGAGTTCCCGATCGTGTTCATCATCGGCTGCGAGGAGGGCGTGTTCCCGCACTCGCGCGCGCTGGACGAGGGCGGCCTCGAGGAGGAGCGCCGCCTGTGCTACGTGGGGATCACCCGGGCCCAGCGGGACCTCTACCTCACCCACGCGCGCACCCGCAGCGTGTTCGGCTCGCGGACGTACGGGCTGGCGTCGCGGTTCCTGGACGAGATTCCGCGGGAGCTCACCGACGCCGACGAGCGCTCGGCGCAAGCCTCCCCGGGCGCGGGCCGGGGAGCGGCCCCGGCGACCACGTGGGCGTCGGCGCGCACCGAGGCGCCGACCACGGATTTCCGCCTGGGCGACGACGTGGTGCATGCTGCCTTCGGCGACGGCGTGGTCACCGGGGTCGAGGCGGGGGGCATAGTGGTCGTGCGCTTCGCCGGCGACGGCAGCGAGCGAAAGCTGATGGCCGCCTACGCCCCGATCTCCAGGCGCTGAGGCGGCCGCGGCGGCCGCTAGGGTCCGGCCGCCGATGTCGGCCACGATCATCGACGGGAAGGCGGTCGCCGAGCGCGTGCGCGCACAGGTGGCTGGGGGCGTCGCCGATTTCGAGGCGGAGGCGGGCTTCGCGCCGGGCCTGGCGACGGTACTGGTGGGAGACGATCCGGCCTCCGACGTGTACGTCTCGGGCAAGCAGCGAGCCTCGGCCGAGGTCGGGATCGCCGGCTTCGACCACCGGCTGGCCGGGCGGTGCTCGCACGACGAGGTGGCGGGCCTGCTGCGCGAGCTCAACGACGACGCCCGGGTAAGCGGGATCCTGCTCCAGCTTCCCGTACCCGAGCACCTCGACGGCGGTGCCCTCACCGCGCTGATCGACCCCGACAAGGACGTCGACGGGCTAACCCCGGCGAGCGCCGGAAGGCTCGCCCAGGGCAGGCCGGGACTGAGGCCGTGCACGCCGCTGGGGGTGATCGAGCTGCTCGACGCTTGCGATGTGGCGCTGGAGGGGGCTCGCGCCGTCGTCCTGGGGCGCTCGCTGCTGGTGGGACGGCCGCTGGCCGCGCTGCTGTTGGAGCGCAACGCTACGGTCACCGTCTGCCATTCACGCACCGCCGACCTGCGCGCCGAGTGCACGCGGGCGGACGTCCTGGTGGCCGCGATCGGGGTCCCCCGGATGGTGGGCGCCGAGTTCGTCAGGCCCGGCGCCACCGTCATCGACGTGGGGATCACCCGCGGCCCCGACGGGCTGGTGGGCGACGTGGACTTCGAGCCGGTGGCCGCGGTCGCGGGCGCGATCACCCCGGTGCCCGGGGGTGTCGGGCCGATGACCATCGCGATGCTGTTGCGCAACACCCTCGCCGCCGCCCGATCCCGGCGCGGGATAGGGGAGTGAGCGTCGCCCGGTATCCCCGTGCGTCCGGCCGATTGCGCTCGGTCGGTCGGCCGGCGGCGGCCGGCCGGCGGCGAAGGGGTACGGTTGCGCCCATGGTCGCCACCATTCGTTCCCCGCGCGCACCGGAGGCCGGCTAGCCGTGGACCTCGGCAGGCTGCGGCTGGGTGAGGTGATCGCCGGCGCGGCGGGCATCGCGCTGCTCGTGGTGATGTTCCTGCCCTGGTACGGGCCCAACGCCCAGCTCGGCATGGCGGCCGCGTCGGCCGGGCACCGGCTCGATCACGCCTTCAGCGCCTGGGAGGCGTTCGGGATCCTCGACATCCTCCTGCTGGCCACGGCGCTCGCGGCGATCGTGGTCGCGGTGCTGGCGGGGACGCAGCGCTCCGTCGCCCTCCCCGTCGCGGCCAGCGTGGTGGTGACCGCCCTCGGCATCTTCGTCACGCTGTTGGTCCTCTACCGGCTGGTCAACGAACCGCTGGGCCCCGACTCGCTCACCGACATCCGCTTCGGCGCCTACCTCGGGCTGGGACTGTGCGCCCTCATCGCACTGGGGGGCTTCCTATCCATGCAGGAGGAGGGGACGACCCTCGCGGACATCGCTCCGGGCCTGGCCTCAACCCGGCCGGGGCCGGCCATTCGCACGTGTCCGGCCCCTCCCCGCTCGGCCTCGGCCCGGCGTCCGCCGCCGGACGGCGCCCGGTCGGCCGGCGCGTAGAATCGCCGGGGGATGATCGACCGCGCCGAGGTCCTGCACGTCGCGACGCTAGCTCGGCTCGAGCTGTCGGAGGCCGAGGTCGAGCGGATGACCCGGGAGCTGTCGGCGGTCCTCGACCACATCGAGACGATCTCCCGGCTCGACCTCGAGGGCATCCCGCCGACATCTCACGTGATCGAGGTCGAGAGCGCGCTGCGGCCCGACGAGCCCGCGCCGTCCCTGCCCCGGGAGGTGGCGCTGGCCGCCGCCCCGGACACGGACGGGGAGGGCTTCCGGGTTCCCTCGCCCGGCGGATGAGCGGCCTGCTCGCCCTGGCCGCGGCCGAGGCGGTGGAGAGCGTGCGAAAGCGCGAGCTGTCGCCTGCCGAGCTGTGGGAGGCCTATCGCGAGCGCGCCGCCTCCGACGACCTCAACGCGTTCACCTGGGTCGCCGAGGAGCCTCAGTTGGAGCCCGCCGCGACGGCGCCGCTGGGCGGGGTCCCGCTCGCCGCCAAGGACCTGTTCTGCACCGAGGGAGTGCCCAGCCAGGCCGGCTCGAGGATCCTCGAGGGCTACCGCCCGCCCTACACCGCCACCGCGGTGGGCAGGCTGATGGCGGCCGGCGCACCGCTGCTGGGAAAGACCAACCCGGACGAGTTCGCAATGGGCTCCTCGACCGAGAACTCGGGGTTCGGCCCCACGCTCAACCCGTGGGACCGCCACCGGGTGCCGGGGGGCTCCTCCGGCGGCAGCGCCGCGGCCGTGGCCGCCGGCCAGGCACCCTGGGCAATCGGCACCGACACCGGCGGCTCGATCCGCCAGCCCGCGGCGCTGTGCGGGGTGGTCGGGCTCAAGCCCACCTACGGCGCGGTCTCGCGCTTCGGGATGATCGCCTTCGCGTCCTCCCTGGACCAGGCCGGGCCGCTGACCCGGAACGTGACCGACGCGGCCCTCCTGCTCGCCCACATGGTCGGCCGGGACCCGCGCGACTCCACGTCCCTTGCCTTCCCGACTGAGATCGAGTTGCCGCGAGCCGAGGACCTGCAGGGGGTGCGGCTCGGCGTCCCCGAGGAGCTCGCGGCCGGGGCGGAGGGCATCGAGCCCGGGGTGCACGACAACTTCGAGGCCACGTTGCGGCTGGCCGAGGGGCTGGGCGCGGAGGTCGAGGAGTGCCGCCTGCCGCATGCGCCATACGGCCTTGCCGCCTACTACCTGATCGCCCCCGCCGAGGCGTCGTCCAACCTGGCCCGCTTCGACGGGGTGCGCTACGGCCTGCGGGTGGACGGCGCCCTGGAGCTGCGCGACATGTACATGCGCACGCGGGCCAAGGGCTTCGGCGCGGAGGTCAAGCGCAGGATCATGCTCGGGACCTACGCCCTGTCGGCGGGCTACTACGACGCGTACTACGGCCGCGCCCAGCGGGTGCGGACCAAGATCGTCGAGGACTTCCGCGACGCCTTCGCCCGGTTCGACTTCGTGGTCACGCCCACCAGCCCGACCGTAGCGTTCGAGCTGGGCGCGAGGGTGGACGACCCGCTGGCCATGTACCTGAGCGACTACTGCACGGTGCCGATGCCCCTGGCCGGGATCCCGGCGATCTCGATCCCCAACGGGCTGGTGGATGGCCTGCCCACCAGCTTCCAGATCGCGGGGCCGGCGTTCAGCGAGAACCGGATCCTGGCCGCCGCCCACGCGCTGGAGCACGCGATCGGCTTCGATGGAAGCGCTGCGCGAGAGAGCGAGGCCGAGCCGAGCGGTCACGGCGGGCAGGAGGCCCGCGGTCGGTCGCAGGAGCGCCGACGGGAGGGAGGCTCGGGGTGACCGATTACGAGCCGGTCATCGGGCTGGAGATCCACGTCCAGCTCGCCACCGCCACCAAGATGTTCTGCTCCTGTGCGCTGGGCTTCGGCGAGCCGCCCAACACCCGTACCTGCCCGGTGTGTCTCGGCCTGCCGGGGACCCTTCCGGTGGCCAACCGGCGCGCGGTCCACTACGCGCTGATGATCGGCCTGGCGCTGGGCTGCGATCTGGCGCCGCGCTCGCTCTTCCACCGCAAGAACTACTTCTATCCCGACCTGCCCAAGGGCTACCAGATCTCGCAGTACGATGAGCCGCTGTGCCGCGGCGGGCGGCTGGGCGACGTGCGCATCCACCGGGTCCACCTGGAGGAGGACGCGGCCAAGCTGGTCCACGTGGGGACGTCGGGGCGCATCCACGGCTCAGACCAGAGCGTGGTGGACTTCAACCGGGGCGGCACGCCGCTGGTCGAGATCGTCACCGAGCCCGACCTGCACTCCCCGGAGCAGGCCCGGGAATGGCTGACGCTGCTGCGCACGACCATGCTCCAGCTGGGGGTATCGGACGTGCGGATGGAGGAGGGCTCGCTGCGCTGCGACGCCAATGTCTCCCTGCGCCCGGCGGGAACCGCTCAGCTCGGGACCAAGACGGAGCTCAAGAACATGAACTCGTTCGGCTTCCTGGAGCGCGCGCTGCGAGCCGAGATCGAGCGCCAGCGCGAGCTGTTGGACTCCGGACAGGCAGTGGTCCAGGAGACGCTCCACTTCGACCCCGCCAGCGGGACGCTGATGCCGCTGCGCTCCAAGGAGGAGGCGCACGACTACCGGTACTTCCCGGAACCGGATTTGGTTCCGGTGACCGTCACCGACGCGATGATCGAGGAGGCCGGCGCGGAGCTGCCCGAGCTGCCGGCGGAGCGGATCGAACGCTACCGCCACGAGTTGGGGCTGACCGCCGACTCGGCCCGCCAGCTGGCCTTCCGGGTCGAGCTGGGCGACTACTTCGAGCGCGCGCTGGCTGCCGACGGCCAGGGCCTGGAGGCCCAGGCACTGGCCAACTGGGTGGGTGGCGAGCTGGTCGCGCGCATCGGCGAGACCGACCCGGCCGAGTCCAAGGTCGCTCCCGAGGCCCTGGCCAGCCTGGTCGGGATGGTCTCCGCCAGAGCGGTGACGCCCGGCGCCGCCAAGCAGGTGCTCGACCGGCTGGCCAGCCAGGGCGGGGACCCGGCCCGGATCGTCGAGGCCGAGGAGCTGGGGGCGATCGCGGGCGGCGGGGAGCTCGAGGCGGTGGTGGAGGCTGCCATCGCCGCCAACCCGGAGGCGGTCGAGAGCCTGCGCGCCGGCCGCGACAAGGCGATCGGGGCGATCATCGGCTACGTGATGCGCGAGACCAAGGGCCGCGCGGACGGCGGAGAGGTCACTCGGCTGGTCCGGGCCAAGCTCGAGCTCTGATCCGCCGGCGCACAGGCCGGTGATCAGCGGCCGGCCTGGCGGACGATCTGCCGGAGGGCGTCGAGCTGGCGATCGAGGGAGGCGCCGTTCGGCGCCGGGCGGGGCGGGGGGGTGGCCACCGAGCGACGGCCGCCGCCGGCCGAGGACAGCAAAGCGGCGGCGACCAGCGCCACCGCCAGCAGCGAGATCACGACCGCGAGCGCCCGACCCGCGGGACGGCGAGCGGAGCGGGTCACGGTTGGCGGTGGGCCGGCCGTCGGCGTGGGGGCTCCGGCGCCGGCCGCGGCCGTCGGAGCGGTCGGAGCCATCCGGTGGGTCGCATCGGTCGGCGGGCTAGCAGGCGCCGGCGCCGAGTCGCCCAGCCGGCGGGTCGGCGCTGTGGGGGCCAGCATCTCGATCGCCTCCTGCGCCGAGGCGGGCCGGCGTTGCGGGTCCTCCTCGGTGAGCCGCTCGATCAGCTCGCTCAGCCCCGCGCCGTCGGGCCCGCAGTCGCGCAGGAGCACTCCGCAGGAGTAGAGGTCGCTGCGCGGGGTGGCGGGCTCGCCCGCGGCAACCTCGGGGGCCAGGTACTTGAGGGTCCCGATGACCTGGCCGGTGACGGTCAGGCGGGTGGCGTCGTCGGGATGGGCGATCCCGAAGTCGGTCAGCCGAAGGCGCTGGTCCTCGTCGAGGAGCACGTTGGCGGGTTTGATGTCGCGGTGAACGATGCCGGCGCCATGGACGTGCCCGAGGGCGTCGAGCAGATCCCGGGCGAGCACGTCCACCCGGATCGGCACCGCCGCCTCCTCCTGCATGCGCTGGGCCAGGGTGCCGCCGGCCACGTACTCCATAACCAGGAAGGGCCGCTCGCCCTCGGCGCTGAAGTCGAAGATGTCCACCAGGTTGGGGTGGGACAGGCGCGCGGCCATCCGGGCCTCGCGCTCAAATCGGCGCACGTAGTCGGGATCGCCGGCCAGGGTGTCGGCCATGACCTTGACCGCCACCGGGCGCTGCAGGCGCTCGTCCTGGGCCAGCCACACGCTGGCCATGCCGCCGGTCCCCAGCACGCGCTCCAGCCGGTAGCGCCCCCCGTGCAGCGTGCTGCCGGGCGCGATCTCAGTGCTTCTTGCCACCCTTGTGCCCCTCGTCGTCTCCCGACCCGCCCTTCTCCTTCTTCTCCTCCTTCTTGCCCTGCTCCTTGGCCCCCGGCTCGGGGCGCTTGCGCGGCTCGGGCGCGGCCTGCTCGCGCTGAGGCCGCGGCGCTGGCTGCGTCGGCTGGGCGGGGGGCGCGAGCTCGACCTCGAGCCGGCTGCGGGCGCGCTGCGCACCGAGCAGGAGCGCGCCGGCGGTCGGTCCGTCGAGCGCGCCGGCCCCCCGCAGGCGCTGCACCTCGCCGGTGAAGTCGTCCAGGGCCTGGCGGGCGGCCGAGCCGTCCCCGCGGCCGGCGGCGTCGCGCACCTCGCCCAGCTGCGAGATCAGGCGCGAGCGGTCGAGCGGCTCGAGCTGGCGCCGGTCGCTCGCGGAGCCGCAGCCCGTGGCCGCGAGGGCGGCGGCGAGCAGTGCCGCGGTGGCCCAGTGGGGCATCGCGTGTGAACGGACTCCCACCGCCCGGCCGGGATACGCGGCCCGCCCGCCCGCCACTCGATTCGCCGAGGCGACCGGGGCGTACCATGCCAGCCAGCGCTTCCGTCCCCGGCCCGCCGAGGAGGTCTTCATGTCACGACTCATCCGGATGGACCGCACAGGTCATACCACGCTCGCCGAGTGGTCGACCGCCGACCGCGACTCCGTGGAGGCCGCCGTCGCGGCGTTTCGCGAGGAGCTTGACCGCGGATCCATCGCCGTGGTGGCCGAGCGGGAGGGGGAGGCGACCCACGTGCGGGAGCTCCCGGTCGACGCCGAGCTCGTGATAATGCGCCGGCCGATCGCGGGAGGCTGAGGCGCTCTCCGACCCCCCAGTCGCGCCGCTGCCGGAGCTGGCCGCCGTCCACTGGCGGCGGCGGGTGGACGCGCGATCGCTGGAGCGCCGGGGCCGGCTCTGGACCCTGACCACGGTCGCGCACGTCGTGCCCTTCGTTGCAGTGGCGGGGCTGCTGGTCGCGCTCCAGCCGCTCGCCTTTCCGGCCGCGCTCGTGGCCCTGGCCGAGGCCTGGATCATCCCCGAGCTGTACGCGCACCGGGGCGGCAACGTCGCCCGCGGCGGCCGCCGCACCACCGCAGCCGCCGAGGGGCGCGGGCTGGGCTTGCTCGCCGACCTCGTCGATCACGACGCCCGCGAGCTGCTCGCCCGCACCGGGCTGGTGATGGAGGGCGGTCGCCTGGGCGTGTGGCTCGTGTCCGAAGCCGGAGCGCTGCTGGTCCGCCCGGGCGGGCGCAGGGTGTTCTGCTTCTGCGTCCGCCCCGCCGACGCGGACCTGCCGTGCGCCGATCGCATCGCCCACCTGCTGCTGGCGCTGAGAAGCGACGAGGGCGGCTTCGCCACCGTCGCCAACCTGGCCTTCTCGGGCGCTCGCTGGCGCCTGCGCCGCCGGCTTCCCGGCCCGATGCGGCCGGCGCTGGACGCCGCGGCCGCGGCTGCCCGCTGATCAGCGCCGGCTCGACAGGAAGTCGAAGCGCGGGGGCGAGATCTTGGACACTGGGCCGATGCCTCAAGCGGGAGCTGGCCGGCAGCATGCACGCCATGAACCTGTCTCCGGTCACCCGCCTCGTGCTCGTGGTCGACCATCGCCCGCCGAGGCCCGAGGCCGTCGTGCGCCGCTACCGGGTGGCGCGCCTGGACCTGCGCCCGCCCGCCGGCGAGGGTCGGTTCGCCCACCTGCGCCAGGTCCACGACTGACCGGCCGGGCGGAGCGGTCGGAGTACGCTTGGGGCGTGGAAGAAGCTCGGCCCTCGCTCGCCACGCGCCTCCTGGCCGGCGTGGTCATCGTGGTCGCCGCTTGGGTGGTGCTCAAGCTGGTCATCGACGTGGCGATGGCGGTGGCCAGCGTGGTGGCCCTGGTCCTCGCCGTCGCGGCGATCATCTGGGCGATCCGCGTGCTGTGACGCTGGGCGGGCGGTTCGGCATGGCCTACCTGGTGATCGTCCTGGCCCTGGGCCTGGCCGGCGGCCTGGTCGGAAAGCTCAAGGGCAGCTCGTTCTTCCTCTGGTTCCTGATCTCCGCCCTGCTCCCGGTCTTCGGGTTGCTGGCGGCGCTGGCCTACCGCCTCGACTCCCACGAGCTGCGCCGCCAGTGCCCCCGGTGTGGCCGGGTCGTCAAGCTCCACGACGCGCTGTGCACCGGCTGCGGGATGGAGCTCGAGTTCCCGGACGTGGCGATCGCCCCCGAGTCGGCGCGCCCGCGGGCCCGCGCCGGCTGAGCCACCCCTGGGGCGGATCGCCGGATCGCGATCCGAAACCCCGTCAGAGCGGCGGAAAAGCGCTGGTACACTGGCCCGGAGGCCGCGCGGCGACACCGCGCGGCTTTGCCCTCGCTACGGTCGGAAAGGACGCAAGCGGATGCGAGCTGCGGATGCCCTGATGGAGTGCCTCAAGGCCGAGGGCGTCGATGTCGTCTTCGGCCTGCCCGGGGGGGCCAACCTCCCCACCTACGACGCCCTCTACGACGCCGGCATCCGCCACATCCTGGTCCGCCACGAGGCCGGGGGCGGGCACGCCGCCGAGGGGTACGCCAAGGCCACCGGTCGCGTGGGGGTGGCCTTCGGCACCTCGGGGCCCGGCGCCACCAACCTGGTCACCCCGATCTGCGACGCGATGCTCGACTCCGTCGCGACGGTGTTCATCACCGGGCAGGTCCGCACCGAGCTGATCGGCACCGACGGCTTCCAGGAGTGCGACACCGGCGGCATCACCATGCCGATCGTCAAGCACTCGTTCATGATCCAGCACCCGCTCGAGATCCCGCGAGCCATCCACGAGGCGTTCTACGTAGCCCGCACCGGCCGGCCGGGGCCGGTCGTGGTGGACATCCCCCAGGACCTGTCGCGCGGCGACATCGAATACGAGCCGGTCGGCGACGTGTCGCTGCTGGGCTACCAGCCCACCACCGAGGGCAACCAGAAGCAGATTCGCCTGGCCGCCAAGGCGCTGGCCAACGCGCGGCGGCCCGTGATCTACGCCGGCGGCGGCGTGATCAACGCCAACGCGGCGGAAGAGCTGGTGGAGCTGTGCACCTCGGACCGCTTCCCGGTCACCTGCACCGTGATGGGCCTGGGCGCGTTCCCGGCGCCACACGAGCAGTGGCTGGGGATGCTCGGGATGCACGGCACCCGCGCCGCCAACTACGCGATGGACGAGGCGGACCTGATCTGCGCGATCGGCGCGCGCTTCGACGACCGCATCACCGGGAAGCTGTCCGAGTTCGCGCCGCGGGCGAAGTTCATCCACATCGACATCGACCCGGCCGAGATCTCCAAGAACGTGCCCGCGCACATCCCGATAGTCGGCGACGCCAAGAACATCCTCCCCCGCCTGACCGCCGAGTACCGCGCGCTCGACATCGATCCTTCCCGGCTGGAGGACTGGTGGAGCCGGATTCGCGGCTGGCAGAAGCAGTACCCCCTGGGCTACGAGGACTCGCGCGACTCGGAGATCAAGCCCCAGTTCCTGTGCGAGGCGCTGCACGAGGTTACCGGCGGCGACGCGATCATCACCTCGGACGTCGGACAGCACCAGATGTGG
>DATAEY010000046.1:0-11481 GCA_036257715.1 Solirubrobacteraceae bacterium
TCCGCTGGTCGCCGGCGCCATCGTCCCCGCGGGCGGCGACCGGACCGTCTTCGCCTTGCCCTGGCTGGGGCGCTCGCTGATCGGCACCACCGACAACGACTACGAAGGCGACGTCGATCACGTGCGCCCCGCCGGGGAGGACATCGACTACCTGCTCGACGCGGTCAACCGTTACTTCGGGACGTCGCTGGGGGTGTCCGAGGTGACCGGGGCGTTCGCCGGCGTCCGGCCCCTGATCTCGACCGGCGATCCAAGGAAGTCCGTCGACATCTCCCGCAAGGCCGAGCTCTACGAGACCTCCAGCGGCATGATCACGATCACCGGCGGCAAGCTGACGACCTGGCGGCGGATGGCCAAGATGGCGGTGGACCGCCTGGTCGAGCGCGACGCGCGCGACGCGACCTGTCGCACCGCCGAGATCCCGCTCGGGATGGCGATCTCGGCCGACGAGCTGCCGCGGGTCGAGGGCGTGCCCGACGAGTCGTATGAGGCGCTGGCCGGGCGCTACGGTCACGCCGCCCACGACGTGCTGGCGGTCGCGGCCGAGCGAGGCGAGCTCGCCCAGCCGATCGTCGACGGGTTGCCCGACCTGCTGGCCGAGGCGGTGTTCGCCGCCCGGCGCGAGCAGGTTCGGGGGGTCGCCGACGTCCTGCTGCGCCGCACCCGGCTCGGCTTGCTGGCGGCGGGGCAGCTCACCGCGGCGGGCGCGAGCGCCCCGGCCCGGGTTGCCGGGGTGCTGGGCGGCGAGCTGGGCTGGGACGCTGCGCGCACGGCCCAGGAGGAGCAGCGCTTCCACGTCACCGCCGAGGCAGAGGGTATCCTCCCGGCCGCCTCGATCACCTCGTGAGCGCCCCGCGCCGCGAGCTTCGCGCCGGCGGCCGGACGCTGTGGCTGGGCGAGCGCCCGCTCCTGATGGGGGTCGTCAACGCCTCCCCGGACTCGTTCTCGGATCCGGGGGCCACCCCGAGCCTGGACTCCCAGCTCGCGCGGGCGCACGACCTCGTGGAGGCCGGGGCGGACATCCTGGACGTCGGCGGGGAGTCCGGCGTCACCGACCGCCCGCCCATAGACCCCCAGGAGGAGATCGAGCGAGTCGTCCCGCTCGTCGAGCGGCTGACCGCCCGGCTCGGTGTGATGGTGTCGGTCGACACCTACAAGCCGGCGGTCGCGCAGGCGGCAGCGGCCGCCGGAGCCGAGATGGTCAACGACGTGAGCGGCCTGCGCGACCCGGAGCTGGCCGAGGTCTGCGCGAGCACGGGCAGCGCGCTCGTCCTTACCCACACGGTGGGGGCTCCCAAGCAGAAGGTCCTCGACCAGCGGTACGGGGACGTCCCCGCGGACGTCGCCCGGTTCCTGGGGGAGCGCATCGAGCTGGCGCGCGGGCGCGGCGTGGCCGCCGAGCAGCTGGTGCTCGATCCGGGACCGGACTTCGGCAAGACCCCGGCCCAGACGGTGGACGCGCTCGTCGCGCTGCCCGCGCTTCACCATCTGGGCCGCCCGCTGCTCCTGGCCGTGTCGCGCAAGGACTTCGTAGGCGCCCTGACCGGCCGCCCACCCCGTCAGCGCCTGGCCGGGACGCTCGCCGCCCTGGCCCACGGGGTGGATGCCGGGGCCCACCTTCTGCGGGTGCACGACGTCGCCGCGGCCGCCGACTTCCTGGCGGTCCGCGCGGCGCTGCGCGGGGAGCGCGAGGTCCCCCCCGACCTCAGGCTCGCCCCGCACCTGCGACGCGAGCCGCGCCCGGGCGGCCCGGAGGCCTCCGCGGCGTGACGCGTATCCGTCGGGCACGTCGGGCATCCTGAGGCCGAGGCATCCGATAAGGGGGCTTGGGCATGAGGCTGTTCATCGATACGGGCTCGGTCGCCGAGGTGGAGGAAATCGCCGGCTGGGGCGTGCTCTCGGGCGCCACCACCAACCCCACCCTGCTGGCCCGTGGGGAGGGGGACCCGGGCGTGGCGATCGTCCGCATCTGCGAGCTGATCCGGGGCCCGGTGTCGGCCGAGGTGGTCTCCGAGGATGCGCAGGAGATGATCGACCAGGGCCGCGCGCTGCACGGCCTCAGCCCGCACGTCGTGGTCAAGGTGCCGTTCTGCGCCGCCGGCCTGAAGGCCACCCGCCGGCTCGGCGACGACGGGATCCCGGTCAACATGACGCTGGTGTTCTCGCCCAACCAGGCGCTGCTGTCCGCGCAGGCGGGAGCCAGCTACGTCTCTTGCTTCATGGGGCGGCTCGACGACGTCTCGGTGGACTCCGCGGAGGTCCTGGCCGGCATCGTCGCCGCCCTGCGGCCGGCCGGGAGCACCGCCCAGGTGCTGGCCGCCTCGATCCGCCACCCCGAGCACGTGGTCACCGCGGCCAAGCTGGGATGCGACGTCGCCACCGTGCCCGCCAAGGTGCTTCGCCAGATGCTCGCGCATCCGCTGACCCACGAGGGGACCGAGCGCTTCACCGCGGACTGGGAGTCGCGGCCCGAGTTCGGCCGGTGGCTGGAGCGCCTCACCAGGGGCGAGCCGGTCGCCTCCTGACCGGCAGGGCCTCGCGTCCGACACCGACTAGAGTGCTGAGGCCGGCCCCCGCCGGGGCCCAGGTCGCCGGCCGCTGACCCAACGTGGCCGGACGCCCACCGACCATCCCTCGAAAGGACCCGCCATGTCCGTTCTCGACCGATCCACCCTCGAGGCCAGCCCGCTGTCCGACCTTCACGCCATCGCCTCCGAGCTGGGGCTCGACGGCTACCGGCGGCTGCGAAGGCCCGAGCTGATCGACGCCATCCTCGCCCATCAGGAAGAAGCCGGCGCCGCGGCTGGAGGGCTGTCCGCCGACGAGGCGGGGAAGGAAGCGGTTGGCGACGAGGGGGCCGAGCCGCAGCCGCGCCCGCGCCGCCGCGGGGGCCGGGGCCGCGGACGGTCGCGCGCCGGCGAGGGCCGGGGCGCGACCGCCGAGGTCGAGGGGGCCGAGCCGCCCCCCGAGGACACCGTCGAGGGCGTGGTCGAGCTGCTGGCCAACGGCTCGGGCTTCGTGCGCGTGTCCCCGCCCGACCCCTCCGACGAGGACGTCTACATCTCGGCGGCGCAGGTCCGCCGCTGCGAGCTAGTCTCGGGCGACCTGGTCACCGGCCCGGTACGCCGGCCCCGGCGCTCCGAGCGCTTCCCCTCCCTGGTGCGGGTGGAGACCATCAACGGCAAGCCGGCGGACGAGGTCGCCGAGGGGACCCGCTACGACGAGTTGCCCGCGGGGTTCCCGACGGAGCGCTTCCCGCTGGGCGCCGACGACCCGACGCTGGCGGCGATCGAGTCGCTGACGCCGATCGGGCGCGGCTCGCGGGTATCGCTGGTGGGACCCGCGCGCTCGGGCAAGACCGAGGCGCTGCGCCGCCTGGCGACCGCGGTGTCCGCGGTGGAGGGAGCAGAGGTGCTGGTGGCGCTGGCCGGCGCCCGTCCCGAGGAGGCGGCCGAGTGGAGCGCCGGCCCGCTGGCGCCGGCATCGGTGGCGCCGCTCGGCAGCTCGGCCGACGCGCAGGCCCAGGCGGTCGAGGCGGTGGTGGAGCAGGGCCGCCGGATCGCCGCCCGCGGCGGCGACGTGGTGGTGGCCATCGACTCGCTCGACGGGCTGCCCTCGAGCGCCGCGCGCGCGGCGCTGGCGGCCGCGCGCAACATCGTTGACGGTGGATCCCTGACCGTGGTGGCGACCGGCTCCCGGCCGCTGGGCGGCGAGACCACGGTGGTCGCCTTCGACGCCCGGCTGGCGGCGGCGCGGCGATTTCCCTCGGTCGACGTGCACGGGAGCGGCACGATCCGCCCGGAGCTGCTGGTCGGGGAGGCCGGCGCCGAGGCGATCGCCCGGTCCCGCGATGCCGCCTCCGCCGGCTAGCGCAGACGCGGCACGTAGGCGACCTTGGCCCAGGTCGGCTCGGGCGCCAGCTCGATCGGCTCGCGGTCGCGCTCCGGCTGGATGTAGGCGAACGACTCGGTGTCCTGGTCGTAGGCGATGTCGAGCTCGCCCTCCTTGACCCGCTGGTCCAGCCAGGCGGAGCGGAACACCAGCCGGCGCAGCCAGTGGACCAGCGAGCGCTCGGCCGGACCGACCAGGTCGGGCCAGCAGTCGTTGACGTGCTCGCCGAGGTCCGAGGCCGGGTCGTGCACCTCGCCGTTGACCACCAGGTTGACCAGGTCCTCGACCTCGGCGTGGTTGAGCCTGCCGTCCACGAAGCCCAGCTTGAGCGCCGCCTGCTCGCAGCGCTCCGAGAAGTCGCGCTCGTTGAAGGTGAATCGCAGCTCGCCGTACTCGAGCACGAAGTCCTGGCCGGAGTCGTAGTTGCCGCGGCGTCCTGCCTCCATGGGCGTCGTGATCATATGGCCGACTCCTGCCCCGCGGCCCGGGGTGCAGCCGAACTTGCACGGCCGCGAGCGGATAGGGTGACGCTGGTGGCGGGGGAGCTGTCAGGACGGGTGGCGGTGGTGACCGGAGCCAGTTCCGGGATCGGCGAGGCGACGGCCCTGGCGCTCGCGCAGGCCGGAGCGGCGGTGGCGCTCGCCGGGCGCAGGGAGGACCGGCTGGACGCGCTGGCCGCCAGGATCCAGGGAGACGGCGCCCGGGCCCTCGCCACGACCACCGACGTGTCCGACGAGGACCAGGCCAACCGGCTCATCCGCCGTGCCCACGACGAGCTCGGAGGGCTCGACATCCTGGTCAACAACGCTGGTGTGATGCTGCTGGGCCCGGTGACCGGCGCCGACACGGCGGAGTGGCGCCGGATGGTCGACGTGAACCTCCTGGGGCTCCTGTACTGCACCCACGCCGCGCTGCCGCTCATGGGCGAGGGCGGGGGAGGCGACATCGTCAACGTCGCCTCGGTGGCCGGCCGCCAGGCGACCCTCGGCTCCGCCGTCTACAGCCTGACCAAGTTCGGGGTGTGCGCGTTCACCGAGGCGCTGCGTCAGGAGGCGCTGCACGCCGGGATCCGCGTGTCGGTGATCGAGCCGGGCATGGTCGAGACCGAGCTGCTGGACCACAACACCAATCCCATGGTGCTCGAGGCGGCGAGGAAGCTGCGCGAGCAGGTGGGCGAGCCGCTGCACCCGGAGGACATCGCCCGGGCGATCGTCTTCATGGTCGCCCAGCCGCAGCATGTCGCCCTCAACGAGGTCCTGGTCCGGCCGGCCCGCCAGCAGCGCTAGGGCGCCAGCACGGCCCGGGGGCGAGACTCCCACCCCGCGGCCTAGGGAGGCCGTGGACGAGGAGCGCTCGACACTGCTGGTGGTCGAGGACGACGCGGCGACGCGGACGTTCCTGGCCGACAACCTGACCGCCGACGGCTTCGAGCTGCTGGTCGCGGAATGTGCGCGCGACGGGCTGCGGGTGCTGGAGCGCAAGTACCCCGACCTCGCGCTGATCGACCTGCGCCTGCCCGACTACGACGGGCTCGAGCTCATTCGCCAGGTGCGCGAGGCGGATGGGGTGGCGAGCCGCGTCAACCCCGACACGCCCCTGCTGGCGATCTCGGGTCGGTCGAGCGAGCTGGATCGCCTGCGGGGTTTCGAGCGCGGCGTCGACGACTACATGGTGAAGCCCTTCTCCTACCCGGAGCTGCTGGCGCGGGTCCGCGCCCTGCTGCGCCGCTCGGAGCGCCGGGCCCGGTTGGGGCGCATGCGGGTCGGCGATCTCGAGGTCGACCCCGCCTCCCGCGAGGTTCGGATGCGGGGTGGCCGGGTGGAGCTATCGCAGAAGGAGTTCGCCCTCCTGCGGACCCTGGCGGCCGAGCCGACCCGCGTGTTCACCAAGGAGGAGCTGCTGCGAAACGTGTGGGGATTCCGGGCCATGGGCTCGACCCGGACGCTGGACTCGCATGCCTGCCGCCTGCGGCAGAAGCTCGGAGCCGAAGGCGATCGTTTCGTCGTCAACGTATGGGGTGTCGGCTACCGGCTGGTCGACGGCCCGATCGGGGACGGTCGAGATTGACCCGGGCCCTCGACCTGGCGGCCTGGGCAGCCGCGGCGGGCGGGATCGGCGCCGCCGTGGCGCTGCGGGCCGAGCTGGCCCGCCGCGGCGAGTTGATCGCGCGGGCATGCCACGAGCTGCGGGGTCCGCTCACCGCCGCACGCCTCGGCCTGGCCGCCCTGGCGCGCCCGGAGCACCCCGTCGCCTCGCGCGCGATCGCGGTAGACCAGGAGCTGCGGCGCGCGGGGTTGGCGCTCGAGGATCTCGACGCGGCGCGGGCCGGTCGGCGGGCGCGCGACAGCGACGAGCCGGTCGATGTCAGCGCCCTGGTGCGCTCGGTGGTGGAGGCCTGGCGTCCGGTCGCCCGCGCGGTGGACGGCGACGTGCGGCTGCGCTCCGGCGCCGCCGTGGCCGTGGTTCGCGGGGACCGGGACCGGCTGGCCCAGGCGCTGGGCAACCTGCTGGCGAACGCCATCGAGCACGGCGGCGGCACCGTCGAGGTGAGGATGCGGGTCGCCGCCCGGTGGGTGCGCGTCGAGGTGCGCGACCGCGGCCCGGGCCTCCCCGGTCCGGTATCGGATTTGGCGCGTCGAGCCCGAGGGGGCCGCGGCCGGCGGGGCCGCGGCCTGGCCATCACGGCCGAGATCGCGGCCCGGCACGGCGGCCGCCTGCTGGGCGCGCCGGCCCCGCGCGGCGCCCGCATCGCGCTTGAGCTGCCGGTGGTGGGCGCCCAGCCGGCGGCCGCGCCTTGAGCCGACGCCGGCGCGCCGCGCTCCTGCTCGGGCTCGCGATGGTGCTCGGCAGCTTGGCGGCCACCGACGTCGCGCGACGCGAGGCGGCGCTGCGGCGCCGGCTGGGGCCGCCGGTCCCGGTGGTCGTGGCACGCGCCGCGCTACCGCCCGGGACGCAGCTGACCCCCGCGCAGGTCGCGGTCCGTCGGGTGCCCGCGCGGTATGCCCCGGTGGGGGCGTTCTCGTCGGTGACGGAGGTCGCCGGCCAGCGCCTCGCGGTCCCGGTGTCCTCCGGCGCCTACCTGTTCGCCGGCGACGTCAGCGTAGGGCCGGGAGGCGGCGCGGCGGGCGGACTGCGAGCCGGAGAGCGGGTGGTGGACGTCGTGGCGGTGGGCTCCCCGGAGCTCGTCACCCCCGGCGCGCGGGTCGACGTGCTGGTCTCCCGGGACGGCGACCGGGGTGACGCCGGTCGCACGGTGCTCGCGCTCGAGGACGTGGAGGTGCTGAGCGTCGCCCCCGTTACGGGGGGAGGCGGCGCTGCGGGACCAGGGGCCGACGCTCCGCGCCTGAGCGCCTCGCTGAGGGTGACCCTCCGCCAGGCGGTGTACCTGGCGGCGGCGCAGAGCTTCGCGCGCGAGGTGCGGCTCCTGTCGCGCGCTCCGGGCGACGATCGCCGAGGGGCCGCCGGCCTCACTATCGGAGGCGACCTGTGATCCGCGCGAGCGCCGCCCGCTCGCTCTCGGCCGGCCTACCGGGGAGGTGGGACGAGCCTCAGGCGGCGACCGGCGTGGGCTCGGGTGAGGCGGCGAGTAGCGCGGCGCCGATCGCCCCGCCCAGGTCGCCCAGGGCCGCGACGTGGACGTCGGGTGGGCGCTGGTCGACGAACAGGTGCGGCTTCATGGCCGCGGCGATGCGCTCGGCGTAGGGCGCGCCCAGGCGGATGCCGAGGCCTCCGCCGATGATCACCGCCTCCACGTCGAGGAGGTTCACGGCGGAGGCGACACCGGCCCCCAGCGCCCTGACCGCCCGCTCGATCAGCCGTGTCGCGACCGGGTCCTTGCGCCTGAGCGCGCGAGCCCAGACTCCGCTGGTCAGCCGCGTGCGCCCGCGGCGGCGCATGATCTCGAACAGGTCGGTGCTCGCGCCGCCGCCGGCCATCTTGCGGGCGCGCCGCTCCATCGCCGCCCGGCCGGCGTACGCCTCCATGCAGCCGCGCCGACCGCAGCCGCAACGCGCGCCTCCGACCTTGACCACCATATGGCCGATCTCTCCGGCACCGCCGCGGCCGAACCAGGGCCGACCGTCGAGTATCAGCCCACCCCCGACCCCGGTGCCCCAGAACACGCCGAGCAGCGACTGGTACGCACGCCCGGCCCCGAGGTGGAACTCCGCGTCGGTGGCGACCTGCACGTCGTTGCCCAGCGCGACCCTGGCCCCGAGGGCGCGCTCCAGGGCATCCGCCAGCGCGAAGCTGCCCTCCCAGCCCGGCAGGTTGCGCGCGCTGGTCACCGTGCCGGTGTCGGCGTCCACGACCCCGGGGGACCCGACGCCGATCGCGGCCAGCGAGCTCGTCGGCATGCCGGCGGCGCGGGCGGCGAGATCCATCGCCTCGGCCATGGCGGCGGCGACGTCGGCGGGCCCGCCGGCAGCGGGCGTCGGCCGCCGCGCCGAGCCGAGGACGTGATGGTCGTCGTCGACCACCGCCGCCTGGATCTTGGTTCCTCCCAGGTCGATGCCGCCGCGCGCCGTCATTTCCGTGTCAGTCTATGACGAGATCAGCGGGCCGATTCGGGGCGGGGCGAGTCGCGCAAGTAGCCGCCTACTCGCAGGCGTGGAGCGCGACAGCGACGAGCTCGACCGGCTGGCCGCTGCCCTCCGTGACCGGCTGCTTCGCGAGGCGCGCGAGAGTCCGGCCGAAGAGGACATGCAGGCTCGGATCGACGCCCTCGTCGATCGGGAGTGCTCGCTGCTGGACGCCGAGTCCCGGGCGCAGCTCGCGGCGCTGATCGCCGAGCGGTCGTTCGGACTGGGCCCGCTGGAGCCGCTCCTGCGCGACCCGGCGGTGGACGAGGTGATGGTCAACGGGCCCGGCACGGTGTGGGTGGAGCGCGACGGTCGGCTGGAGGCAACCGACGTGAGGTTCCCGTCCGAGGCGGATCTGCGTCATGCCATCGAGCGGATCCTGGCCCCGCTGGGTCGTCGGGTCGACGAGGCCTGCCCGCTGGTGGACGCGCGGCTACCCGACGGCTCGCGCGTGAACGCGATCATCCCGCCGCTGGCGCTCGACGGTCCGGTGCTCACCATCCGCCGCTTCCGCCGCCGGGGGTTGACCGCCAATGAGCTCGTGGCCGCCGGCACCCTCAACGCCCCGCTGCGGGACTTCCTGGCGACCTGCGTGCGGGCGCGGCTCAACCTCCTGGTCAGCGGCGGCACCGGCTCGGGGAAGACCACCACCCTAAACGCGCTTTCCGCCTTCATCGCCCCCCGCGAGCGCATCGTGACCATCGAGGACGCCGCAGAGCTGCGCCTGCAGCAGCCACACGTGATCCGCCTCGAGTCACGGCTGCCCAACCTCGAGGGGCGGGGGGAGGTGACGATCCGCGACCTGGTGCGCAACGCGCTGCGCATGCGCCCGGACCGGATCCTGGTCGGCGAGGTGCGTGGCGCCGAGGCCCTCGACATGCTCTCGGCGATGACCACCGGCCACGACGGCTCGCTCTCCACCGTCCACGCCGGCTCTCCCGAGGAGGCGCTGCGGCGAGTCGAGACGCTCGCGCTGATGGCCGACGTTGCGCTGCCTCACGGGGCCGTGCGCGATCAGGTGGCCGGCGCGATCGACCTCGTCGTCCATCAGGCGCGCCGTGCCGACGGCCGGCGGGTGGTCACGGCGGTCAGCGAGGTGTCGCGGCTGGCCGGCGGCGTCGCCACGCGCGAGGTCTATGTGCTGCGCGGCGAACGGCCGTGCTGGCGGGCGGCCTTGACCAACGGGCTGGCCGCGCGCCTGGCCGCGGCGGCGTGACACCGGGGTTGGCACTGGCCGGAGTGGCCGGCGCCCTCGTCGTGTTCGCCGCCTGGGACGCCCTCGCGGCGGTAGAGCGGTCGACCCTGGCCGCGGTCGGGACCCGGCTTCTGGTCCCGCTCGTGCGGGCGGGGCGCGAGGGGCGCCCGCCGACGGCGCCGGAGCGCCGCCGGCTGGCCCTGGTCGCGGCGGGAGCGCTGGCCCTCGCGGGGTGGCTGCTGGGCGGTGTGCTGACCGGAGCGGTGCTGGCCGTCGGCGGCCCGTGGGCGGCGATGGCGGCGGTCCGGTCGCGCCGTAGCCGCTACCGGGCGGCGCTGCGACGCCAGGCGCCCATGGTCGCCCGCGCCCTGGCCGACGCGCTGGCCGGCGGACACTCGGTGCGCGGCGCGCTCGCGGCCGCTAGCGGCGGAGGGGTGACCGGAGCCGCTGGCCTCGAGCTGCGAGCCGCGGCCGCGCGCCTGGAGCTCGGTGAGCCCACGTCCGAGGTGCTCCAACGGCTACGCCACCGGGCCGGCGTACGGGCGTTCGACACCATCGTGGCGGCGATCCTGGTGCAGTCCAATGCCGGCGGGGACCTGGCGCGGCTGCTGCGTCAGCTCGCGGGCGCGCTGGAGGAGGCCATGCGGTTGGAGGGGGACGCCCGCACGGCGACCGCCCAGGCTCGCTTCACCGGACTGCTGGTCAGCGTCCTGCCGCTCGCCGCCGCGGCATTGGCCGAGCTCGGCAGCCCCGGCTACCTGGGATCGCTGTTCCGGTCGCCGCTCACCGCCTGGCTGCTGGGTTGCGCCCTCGCCTTCCAGCTCGGAGCGCTGGGCCTCATAGCCCGCATCGCCCGGGTGGAGCGATGACTCCGGCGGTGGTCGCGGCCCTGCTCGCCGCCGCCGCGGCGGCCGCCGGCGTGGTCGAGCTGGGGGCGGCCAGGATGGAGGCGCCCACGGCGGACGGGCGACCCACTCGGGCGGCCCGGCTCGTGCGGGCGCTGGTCGCCCTCGGGCGGCGAATCGGGGCACCTGCGCCGTCGGTGGGGCTCGCCGAGCGGATCACGGCGGCCGGATCGCCGCTCGGCCTCGGCGTGGGGGAGGTTGCCGCGGTCAAGGCCGCGGCCGGCGCGCTGGCCCTGGTGCTCGGCGGGCCGCTGGCCGCCTCACTGCCCGGGCGCCTTCCGGCCGTGGCAGTTCCCGCCTTGCCGCTGGCGGGCTTCCTGGGACCGGACCTCATCCTGGCCCGCCTCGCGCACGCACGTGCGCGCGCCATGGAGGAGGAGCTGCCCGACCTGCTCGACCTGCTGCGCGTCTCGGTCGAGGCCGGGCTTGCCGTCTCCCGCGCGCTGGGCGAGGTGGGGCGCGGCCACGGCGGGAAGCTCGCGGCCGAGTGGGCCGCGGCCGCCGCCCAGATCGAGCTCGGCATGCCGCGTGCCCGCGTCCTGGACGAGATGGCCGCTCGCTGCCCGGCGCCCGGAGCGGCCTCCCTGGCCACGGCGCTGCGCCGGGCCGAGCGCCACGGCGCCCCCCTGTCGGAGACGCTCGCAGCCCAGGCCCAGGAGGCGCGCGCCGCCCGCGCCCGACGCGTGCGCGAACGCGCCGCCCGTGCCGCCCCCAAGATCCAGCTGGTGGTGGCGCTCCTGCTGGTGCCGTCCGTCCTGATGATGGTGGCCGCGGCGCTGGTGGCCTCGCTGGCCCGCTGAGGCGCCGCACGCGGGAGCACGGGCCGACTGCTCACCTCAGCGTGACGACCATCCGGACGGTGCGCCGGTCGCCCTCGCTGCGCCAGCCCAGGGCCAGCGTCCCCAGCGCG
>DATAEY010000047.1:0-15317 GCA_036257715.1 Solirubrobacteraceae bacterium
GACCTTCACCTACCTGCTGCGCTACGTGGACGACCCGCAGGCCACGCTGCGCGAGCTGGCCCGCGTGATCCGACCCGGGGCAACGATCGCCTCGCTGGAGTTCGCCGTGCCGCGGTGGCCTCTGCGGGCGCCGTGGATCGCCTACACGCGGCTCGGCCTGCCCGCGCTGGGCCGGCTCGTCTCACCCGCCTGGCAGGAGGTCGGCCGCTTCCTGGGCCCCAGCATCGCCGGGTTCTACGCCCGCCACCCGCTCGCGGGCATGCCGGCGATGTGGAGGGCCGCGGGGATCGACTCGGTGGGAATGCGCCGGATGAGCCTGGGCGCCGGCGTGGTCATGTGGGGAGTGCGGAGCGCCAATGGCGCCTGAGCTCGACCGCCCGGCCTTCTACGCGTTGCGCACGGGCGGCTGGCGCGACCTGGTCACGCTGCTTCACCCGCCCTACACCGCGTGGCATCTCAGCTACGTCGCCCTGGGCGCCGCGGTGGCGCCGGTCGTCCACGTCGATCGCCTGCTGGCGGCGCTGGGAGCGTTCTTCCTGGGGATGGGCGTGGCCGCGCACGCCCTGGACGAGCTCAACGGCCGCCCGCTGCGCACTCGGCTGTCCGACCGGGTGCTGATCGCCCTGGCGGCCGGCGGGCTGGCCGGCGCGGTGGCCATCGGCGTGGTGGGGGCGGTCATCGTCTCACCCACCCTGATCCCGTTCGTGATCGCGGGGGCGTTCATCGCCCTGGCCTACAACCTCGAGCTGTTCGGCGGGCGCTTTCACGGGGACCTGTGGTTCGCGGCCGCGTGGGGCGCGTTCCCTGCCCTGACCAGCTACTGGGCCAACGCGCTCTCGCTGGATGCCCCCGGCGTGCTGATGGCCGCCGCCTGCTTCGCGCTCAGCCTGGCTCAGCGCCGCCTGAGCACCCCGGTGCGCGAGCTGCGCCGTCGGACGGTCGCGGTGACCGGCACGCAGGCGCTGGCCGACGGTCGCTCGCTGCCGCTGTCGGCCGAGCGCCTGGCCGCGCCGCTGGACGGCGCGCTGCGGGCGCTGTCGGTGGCCATGGTCCTGCTGGCGGCCGGCGCCTTGGCGCTGCGCCTGTAGGCGTTTGACCTGCGCTCGGCCTAACGGCCGGAGGGATGATGCGAAGCACGCGGTCGTCGCCGGCGCGGGGATCCCCCCGTCCGTCCCGGTTGTTGGTCAGCCCGTAGAGCGCGCCGTCGGGACCCTCGACCACCGTTCGTATGCGCCCGTAGCGGCCGTCGAACAGGGGCTCGTTGATCACCGCGCGCCCGCCCCGCAGCCGCACCCGGCGGATCTGCTCGCCCGCCAGGCCGCCGACCAGGAAGTCGCCGGTCCACACCGAGCCGGGGAGGTGGACGAAGGTCGCTCCGGACGGCGCGAGGGTCTGCGTGTACAGCACGGCCGGCCCGATCAGCCCGCGCCGGTTGGCGGTGCCCTGGACGATCGGCCAGCCGTAATTTCCGCCGAAGCGCAGCACGTTGATCTCGTCGTTGGCGTTCTCGCCGTGCTCGGTCTCCACCAGCGCGCCGGTCCCCGGCTGCCAGTCGAATCCCTGTGGATTGCGGTGGCCGAGCGAGAAGATCTGCGGACGCCGCGCAACGCGGGCATGGTATGCGGCGGGACTCAAGCGCAGGATCTTGCCGCCCAGCGAGGCGCGATTCTGGGCCAGCCCCGGCTGCCGGGTCTCGCCGGTCGAGATGTACAGGCGCCGATCCGGCCCGAAGTGGATTCGCCCGCCGTCGTGATTGCTCCCCGCGGGCACCCCGCGCGCCACGATCACCGGCCCGACCAGGCGCGAGCCCAGGAGGCGGTAGCGGACCACCTGGTTGCCGGTGGCGGTGGTCCGGTAGATGTAGACGAAGTGGTTGGACGAGAACTGCGGGTCGATGGCGAGCCCCAGCAGCCCGCCCTCGCCCTGGGCGCTGACCGGCACCCGGGCGGCCGGCGCCGCGAGCAGGTGGCGGGTGGCGGTCATGATCCGCACCCGGCCCGGGCGCTCGGTGATCAGCGCGCGCCGGTCCGGGAGGAAGGCGATCTCCCAGGGGATCTGCAGGCCGGTGGCGATGGTGGCGACGATCGGCCCGCCGCGGCTGCGCAGCGGCCCCGGCCGCGCCTGCGCGACGGTCGCCGCGGTGCGGGGCCGCGCCTGCTGCGGCGACGAGCGCTCGGCGGCACGGCAGCCCGCCGCTGCCGAGCCCGCGAGGGCCAAGCCGAGCCCGACCGTGCGCAAAAGGCGTCGGTCGATCACGCCAGGACAGTAGCTCGGCGGGCTAGCCGGGGGCGCGGTTCCGCGCGGCCACGTGCCGGCGCCCATCGGCCGAGCGCAGCTCGTCCTCGAGGTCCTCGAGGGCGTCGCGCAGGGCGGTAAGCCGGTCGCCGATCAGCGCTGCCTGGTCCTCGGCGTCGGCGAGGGCCAGCTGGGCCTCGGCGGTCTCATCGCCGGCCGCCCGCGCCGCCATTCGCGCCTCGCGCTCGCGCCGGTGCTCGATGGCGCGGGCCTCCTCCAGCGAGTTGATCACCACGCCGATGAGGATGTTGAGCATTAGGAACGAGGCCATCAGCGCGTAGGAGACGAAGTAGATCCACGACCAGCTGTACACCGCCATGCCCTCGCGCAGGTTGTCGGGCAGGTTCTCCAGCGACAGCATCACGAACAGGTTGAGCATTGCGGTGCCGATGTCGTCCCAGCGGCTCGGTATCTGCTCGTGGAAGAGCAGCCAGCCCACGATGCCGTAGACGTAGACCAGCAGCAGGACCAGGACCCCGAGGCTCGCGACCGCCGGCATGCTGCGCCCCACCGCCACCACCAGAATGCGCAGGTCCGGCATCACCGTCACCACGCGCAGCACCCGGGCGAGACGAACCAGACGCAGGATGGTGGTGTCGCGTCCCAACCCCGGCGTGAATCCCGCCAGGATGACCACGAAGTCGAAGACGTTCCAGCCGCTGCGGAAGAAGTCCTGCGGCCGCCGCCCGAACGAGGCGATGCGGATGGCCAGCTCGATCACGAACAGCCCCAGGCAGACGTCGTTGACCAGGTCGAGGACGTGGCCGTACCGCGCGTTGAGCCGCGAGTAGGTCTCCAACCCCAGGACGACCGCGTTGACCAGGATCACGACGACCACGGCCGCCGCGAACCACTTGCCGGCGGCGATCCGGGCGAAGACGTTGGGCGCTGAGGGCCGCGACCTCACGGGGCCGGCAATCGTGCCAGACCCGGCGAGAGGGGCCGCCGCCCGCCGTGCCCCGGCGCGACCCGGCCGCACCTCCGCTCGGGGAATCGGCGCTTCGCATCGGCCCCGGGGATTAGGGTGCCGAGCGATGGACGCCCGCGACTACCTGGCCGAGGAGGTCGCGCTGGACCACGCCGACGGCCTGCTGTCGCGGCGGGAGGCGCTGCGGCGGCTGGGGCTCCTGGGCCTCGGGGCCGGCGCGGCGGCGGCGCTCCTGGGCGCGGCTGCCAGCCCGGGGGCCCGGGCGGCCGGGCGCGGACGGCCGGCGGCGAGGACGGAGGCCCGACCGGCGTCGCCCGTCCTTGCGCGCGACGTGTCGTTTCGCGGGCCGGACGGACGCCGGCTGCTCGGCGCCTTCGCCGCCGCCCGCCGCCCCAAGGGCTCGGTGCTGGTGATCCACGAGAACCGGGGGCTGACCGACCACATCCGATCGGTGGCCGGCCGACTCGCCGGCAACGGGTACTCGGCCCTGGCCGTGGACCTGCTCTCCGAGGAGGGCGGCACCCGGGCGATCGGCGACGAGGCCCGGATCATGGCCGCCCTGGCCGCCGCGCCGGCGCGCTTCGTGGCCGACATGCGCGCGGGCCTGACCGAGCTCGGGCGCCGGGTGCCGGGCCGCCGGTCGGCCGCGGTCGGCTTCTGCTTCGGCGGCGGGCAGGTGTGGAACCTGGTCAACTCGGGCGATCGCCGGCTGGTGGCGGCCGTGCCGTTCTACGGCCCCTCCCCGCAGACCCCGAACTTCGCCCGCTCGCGCGCGGCCGTGCTGGCCATCTACGGCGGCCTGGACGCTCGGGTCAACGCCACCCGCGACCGCGCGATCGCCGCCCTGCGCAGGGCCCGCCTGCCCTACCGGGTGCGCACGTTCCCGGGTGCCGAGCACGCCTTCTTCAACTCCACCGGTCCGCGCTACAACCCGGTGGCCGCCCGGCAGGCATACCGGGAGCTGCTGCGGTGGTTCGAGCTGCACGTCGCCCGGTCCGGCTCGTAGCCGTCGGCCCGCCGACTGACTTGGAGGGCTCGAGGTCGCCGAGGTGCGGCAGGACCTCCTCGGCGAAGCGCCGGTCGCTCTCCGCCACCAGGGCGGGGTCGGCGTCGAGGGATCCGGGGACCACCACGATCCGCTCGATGCCCAGGTCGGCGAGCTCGGCCAGGCGCTCGAGGACCTCCTCGCCGGGCCCGACCACCGCGAAGCGGTCGATGAACTCGTCGTCGAGGACCCGGGCGTGGGGCGCGGCGGCATCACCGTGGCGGCTCTCGTCGTAGTCGCCGGCAAGCCGCTCGATCCCGGCGCGGGTGACGTCGGACAGCCCGGTGGCCGGGGCGCCCTCGGTGGCGAAGCGGGCGAAGATCGCCACGCTGCCGCGGACCAGGTCGCGGGCCACCGCGCGGTCGGAATGGACCGCGACGTTGAGAAAGGCGCCCAGCGAGACCTGTCGCTCCGGCGCGGCCGCCCGCGCGGTCTCGATCGCCCAGCCCAGGCGCGCCGGCTCGGCGCCCACGCTGAAGTCCACGCGCTCGGCGTGCCGGGCGGCCAGGCCGATCACCCGCGGGCCGGTGGCCGCCACGGTGACCGGGACCTTGGGCTGTCCCGTCTCCTTGGCCCAGCGGATGCGGCTGGCAGCACCATCCAGCACCACCTCCTCGCCGCGCAGGTATCCCTGCACTGCGGCAACGGCCTCCTCGTGCTCCCTCGCGGGCACCGGCCGGCGCCCGATCTGCGTCAGCGCGGAGTCGCCGCGACCCAGCCCCAGGACCGCCCGCCCGCCGGTCTCCTGCTGAAGGGTCAGCGCGGCCGAGGCGGTGACCGACGGGTGGCGGGTCACCGGGTTGGTCACGCCGGGTCCCAGGCCGATGCGCTCGGTCGCCGCGCCGGCCAGGGCCAGCTCCACCCACACGTCGGCGTTGAGGTTCTGGCTGTCGGCCACCAGCAGGCCGGCGAAGCCCGACGCCTCCACCTCACGCGCGCGCTCGGCCACGCGATGCGAGAAGGCGAAGGTGTGCATCCAGGCGTCCATGACCTCTCGGGCGGTTGCGCCGGCGTCAGGCGAGCCGGCGCTCGAGCACGGTATCCAGCTCGCGCTCCGGTCGCTCGCCGCTGCCGCCTGGACGAGCCCGCTCGAGCCGCATCACCAGCGAGCGCCCGTCGATCTCCAGCGTGGCGATCTGGTTGTCGAACCACGGGCCGCCGCAGAGCCGCCATCCCAGCGGCGGATCCTGCACGCCGGCGGACCGCGCCAGCGCCCGTGCCACGGCGCCGACCGGGCGGCTCATGGCCAGGCGGATGGCCCACTTCTCCTTGGCCTCGAGCGGATTTCGCATCGGCGAGCAGACCGCCTGATAGACAGCGCTTCGGGCCCCCGACCCGGGTGGGAATCCCACCTCGGCCAGGTAGGCGTGGTGCACGTCCCCCGACAGCGCCACGATCGACGCCGGTGCGCTGCCGTCCTCGCCCACGGCGACGCTCTGGATCAGGCCGCACAGCTCGCGGAAGGACCGCTCGAAGGCGGCCCAGTGCTCGAAGTCGAGCCCCTGACGGAGGCGTTCGCCGCGCTTCGCGGCCAGCGGCCCCCAGGCGCCCTCGCACACCGCCTCGTTCCAGGCCTCCATGTGATGCATGGACCTGGAGAGGAAGATCGGCAGCGTCGTGCCCAGCAGCAGGTGGTCGAAGCCCCCGCGCGCGTGCTCGACGATCCAGCGCCACTCGTGGTCGTCGATCATCGACCGCCGGTCGGGCGTCAGCACCCGGCCGGCCCGCGAGTCCATCATCACCAGGCGGGTGCGTCCCAGGTCGCGGAAGAAGCTCCAGCGCGTGCCCTCGGTCTCGCGGTCCGCCCGCAGGGCGAAGTCGCGCATGAGGTCGCCGGCGTCGTCGCAGTCGCGGACCCGCTGCCACAGTCCGTCCTCGGCCAGCTCGCGCGGCGACAGATTGCCGAGGTGCTGGTGGACCCAGTAGGTGGCGACCGCACCGGCGATCCGCTCCTCCCACCAGGGCTGCGCGCGCATCGTCTCCAGCCAGGTGCGCGAGGTGTTCCAATCGTCGTGGACGTCGTGGTCATCCCAGATCATCGACGTGGACACCGTCGAGAGGAACCAGCGGATCGCGGGATCGCGCCAGGCCTCGCGATACAGCCGGGTGTACTCCTCGTAGTCGGCGACCTCCTCGCCGGGGGGGCGGCTGGTGTCGCGGCGGGAGCGGATGAAGTCGAGCGTGGCCGGCGAGACCTCGTCGGCATAGACCTGGTCGCCCAGCAGCAGCATCACGTGCGGCCACTCCTCATGGGGCTGGCGACGCATGCGAGCCACCAGCGCGTAGAGGGCGTCGATCTCCCGACCGCGCGGATCGTCGTCCTTGGTCAGGGTGTACGGCTCCTCGTGGGGCACGGACACCCGGCAGGAGCCGAAGGCGACGCGCAGCGGTCCGTCCGAAGGAAGCGTGCGGATGGCGCACTGCGGGAACGGGTCGTCGGGCGGCGGCCACACCCGCTCGCCGTCGAGGCGGACGTCGTAGGGATGGGGCCGCCCGGGCTCGAGCCCGCGAATCTCGACCAGCGCGTAGTGATGGCCCTCGACGCAGAAGGTCGCGGCGCGATGATCGAGGATCGCGACCTCGCAGGGCGCGTCGACCTCCAGCCACACGGTGGCCTCCGTGTCGCTGACGTACCGCACCGCGGGTCCCAGGACGAGCTCGGGCATCCGAGGTGGTGATACCCCGCATGGGCGGTTTGGCTGCGCCGGCGCGCGCTGACGCCCGGCGGCTGTCAGGCGGAGCGGGCGAGCTTGCGCCGGGCCTCCGGCTCGGCGAACTCGACCACGTCGGACTTGTCGAGCACCCGAAGCAGCCGGTCGCGGCTCGTCCCGTTCGCCTCGACGACGTACAGTGCGCCCAGCTCGGGATCGTCCGATCCTGGGAACAGGGCGCGGACGTCGTCCGCGCCCCGCTCGACCAGCGCCCCGAGCACCTCGTCGACCTTGTCGTGCGAGGCGCCCTGCCGGAACTTGACCTGGAGCTTCACGCCACGCTCAGCTTAGCGCCGTCCTGAGGTCCAGAAGGCCCGCTCCGTAGGTCTGCGTCCACCGGCTCCCGCGCATCGCCGACAGCTGCGCCGCGCTGCCGCGCAGCCGGTGGGAGATCTGGGCCGACGACCATCCCGGATGCGCCGCCGCCAGCAGCGCCACGGCCGCGGTGACGTGCGGGGTGGCCATCGATGTGCCGCTCCAGGACACGTACTCGGTCTCCTGGCGGTAGGCGGATCGCCTCATCGGCACGGTGGACAGGATGTTGGATCCCGGCGCCACCAGGTCGATGTGGTGCCCGGTGCTGGAGAAGCGCGACCGCCGCCGAGTCTCGGCGATCGCCCCAACCGACACCACGTCTTCGTACGCCGCCGGGTAGCTGGTCGGATTGCCCTCCTCGTACTCGTTGCCCATCGCGGCCACCGGGGTGACGCCCCTCTCGACCAGGCGGCGGAACAGCAGCGCCTCGGCCTGGGAGTGCGCGGCGCCGCCGATGCTCAGGTTCACCGCCGCGACCTCCTCGTCGGGGAGCTCGCCCAGCGCGCGCAGGTAGCGCTCGGAGTCGACGTAGAAGTCGCCGCGCTCGGGCTGGTCGGGGAAGATCTTCCACACCGCCAGCCGGCAGTCGGCGATGCCGGTGATCCCGATGCGGTTGTTGGCGATCGCGGCGATGATGCCGGCGACGTGGCTGCCGTGGCCGATGATGTCCTGCGCCCGCAGGCCCTGGTGGCGGTACAGCACGGGGTCGGGGAGGTCGGGATGGGTGGTGTCGATGCCGGTGTCGAGGATCGCCACCCGAACGTCGGCGGCGCTGGGCCGCCGGGCGTCGAAGTAGCGGATCGCCCGCAGGCCCCACTGCAGGTTCTGCTTGGGGTCGGGGCCGTCGGCCTCCAGCCACCGCGTCGGCAGGCGCTCGGCGAACTCGACGCCGGGCGAGGAGCCGATCGTCTCCAGCAGGTCGCCGGTGATCCGCCGCTCGGGCAGCGAGGCGACCGCCAGGCCGGCCAGGTCGTCGGTCTCGACGTCGGCGACGCTGGCCGCGACCGCCAGCCGGTAGCGGGCGGCGGGCGGCAGCCGGCTGCGCCGCAGCTGGGCCAGTCGGGGAGAGAACAGCGGGTCGACCGCCTTTAGTCCGGCGTCGCGGCGCAGGTAGTCGACCGGCTCGCCGATCGAGTCCGGCAGGCTGTCGGCCACCGACTGGCTCAGCGCCATCCGGGGAGCCGCCACGTGCGGCCGGACCGCCTCGGGCCTGACGCGGACGACCACCTGCCCGGGCACGTACTCGCGCGGCCGGGCCGGCCGGCCGAAGGAGGGGACATCGCCCTCGATCACCGGTCTCATGAGCTGCGCGGATGGATGGCTTCGCCCCCTTGCAGGATGGCCCCGTACTGGCGGATCCGAGGGGCCCGCGTCTCCCGACGCCGGGCATCTTGGACGCTATGGACGAGGAGGTCCTGCCTGGCGGCCATGGTGGTGGCGGTCAGGGTAGATGCCGCGCGACCGGGCGGCTGGGACACGCCGGCGAGCGATAGCTTCGGCCGGTGGCCGCCGGCACTGCGCCCGTCCTGACCCAACGCCAGCTCAACCGCGCCCTGCTCGCGCGCCAGCTGCTGCTCGAACGGACGCCGCTGCGCCTGCCCACCGCGCTCGAGCGCATGGGCGGCCTGCAGGCGCAGTACGCGCCCTCGATGTACATCGGCCTGTGGAGTCGGGTCGAGGGGTTCGAGCGCGACGCCCTCACGCGGGCGCTCGAGCGGCGGACGGTCGTGCAGGGGACGCTGATGCGCTCGACCATCCACCTGGTCTCCGCGCGCGACTACTGGCCGCTGTCCGCCGCCGTTCGCAGCGGGCGGCAGGAATGGTGGCTGCGAACCCGCCGCGAGGGGCCCAGCGCCCGCGAAATCGCCGCCGGCGCGAGGCGGCTGCGGCGGCGGCTGGCGGACGGCCCGCTCCGCGCGGCCGAGATCGACCAGCTCCTGGGCAAGCCGGTGGCCCGGGCGGTCGGCCTGTGGCTCGAGCTCGTCCGAGTGCCGCCGTCGGGGACCTGGGAGCGCCGCCGCGCCGACCTGTACGCGGCGGCCGAGGAGTGGCTCGGCCCGGCGGAGGTGACCCCGAAGGAGGGCCTCGATCACCTCGTGCGCCGCTATCTGGGCGGCTTCGGCCCCTCGTCAGCGCGGGAGATCGCCGGCTTCGCCGGGGTGCCGCCCACCGACATCGACCCGGCGCTGGACCGCCTGCGACTGCGGCGCTTTCGCGGCGAGGACGGGGAGGAGCTGTTCGACCTCCCGCGGGCGCCGCTGCCGGACCCCGAGACGCCGGCGCCGCCGCGCTTCCTCCCGGTCTGGGACGCGACGCTGCTGGTGCACGCCCGGCGCACGGGCATCCTCCCCGAGGAGCACCGCGCGCGCGTGTTCAACCCCAGGACGCCGCACTCGGTGAACACCTTCCTGGTCGATGGCGCCGTGGCGGGCACCTGGCGATACGAGCGGGGTCGTGTGCCCATCGAGCCCTTCGGGCGACTCGACCGGGCCGTGCGCCGGCAGCTTGACGACGAGGCCGAGCGGCTGGCCGCCCTGCACCGGTGACCCCGTCGCCGGCCGGGGCTCGGTGGTCGGGCCGGCGGCGGTTAGGCTACGCACCACATGGCGACCGAGCAGCAGGCGGGCGAGGAGCGGACCTGGGAGGCGGGCCGGCCGCAGAGCCCCGCGCTGGGCGAGCTGGCCGAGCGGCTCGGCGAGCTGGAGGCGCTCGACCCGGTGGCCGAGAAGGTCTCGGACACCGCGCGCCAGGCGCTGTCCTCGTCCTCGGCGCTCAAGGACGCGATCAGCGGGACCTGGCTCGGGCACGCCCTGCACCCCGTGCTCACCGACCTTCCCATCGGAGCCTGGACCAGCGCCACGCTGCTAGACGTGCTGGGCGGGCGTGAGGGCCGCCCAGCCGCCGATCGCCTGATCGGCATCGGGATCCTCACCTCGCTGCCGACCGCGATCACCGGCCTGTCGGACTGGGCGGACAGCACCAAGCTCGACGACACCATCCGCCGGGCGGGCGCGGTCCACGCCGCCGCCAACGTGACGGCGCTGGCGCTCTACTCCGCCTCGCTGGCCGCCCGGCGGCGCGATCATCGGGGCCGCGGCGTCCTCTACGGCCTGGCCGGCGCGGCGGCGATGTCGGTGGGCGGTTACCTGGGCGGCCACCTCTCGTACGCCAAGGGGCTGGGGGTGGACCAGACGACCTTCCACCGCCGACCCCAGGAGTGGACGCGCGCGCTGGGCGACGACGAGCTCCCCGAGGGCGAGGTGCGCGACGTGGTGCTGGAGGGGACGCCGATCCTCCTCACCCGCCGCGAGGGCCGGGTGTACGGGATGCTGGCCCGTTGCAACCACCGCGGCGGTCCGCTGCAGGACGGCGAGTTCTCGGACGGCTGCGTCACCTGCCCGCTGCACGGCAGCCGCTTCCGCCTCGAGGACGGCTCGGTCGTCCGCGGCCCCGCGGTCTTCCCGCAGCCGGTCTACGACGTCCGGGTGCGCGACGGGGCGATCGAGGTCCGGCTGGCGTAGGGCATCGCAAGGCCGGCATCCACGTCTGGCCCGCCCCTCGCCGGAGGAAACCGGCCCTGGACGGAAGGCGCGCCGAGGTAGTCTCACAGGGGTGGAGAGGGCCGACATCGCGATCGTCGGGGCCGGCATCGGCGGGCTCGGGCTGGGCGCGCGGCTGCGGGAGTCGGGGCGGCGGTCGTTCGCCATCCTCGAGGCCGACAAGGGGATCGGGGGGACGTGGCGCGCCAACACCTATCCCGGGCTGGCGTGCGACATCCCCTCCCACCTCTACTCGTACTCGTTCGCGCCGCGCTCGGACTGGACGCGCCGCTACCCGCCCCAAAACGAGATCATGGGTTACCTGCAGGAGTTCGTGGACGGGCGCGGGCTGAGGCCGCACCTGCGGCTGGGCACCCAGGTCGCGGCCGCCCGCTTCGACCCAGCCGAGCAGCGCTGGCAGCTCGAGCTGCACGGCGCCGAGCCGATCTCCGCCCGGGTGGTGGTCGCCGCCTGCGGTCAGCTGCGGGTGCCGCACGTCCCGCCCTTCCCGGGGCTGGAGGAGTTCGAGGGCGAGTGGTGGCACTCCGCGCGCTGGAAGCACGACTTCGACCCCGCGGGCAAGCGCATGGCGGTCATCGGCTCCGGCGCCACCGCCGTCCAGATCGTTCCGGAGATCGCCAAGGCGTGCGAGCGCGTCGACGTCTTCCAGCGCACGCCGCCGTGGATCATCGCGCGCCACGACCGGCCCTACGCCCGGGCCGAGCGCCGCCTGTTCGCGGCCGTGCCCGGTCTGCGACGCGCCTACCGCTCGCTGCTCTTCCTGCGCCAGGAGACGCTCCTGCTCGGCTTCAGCCCCGGGTCGCTGGCCTCGCGGGCGCTGACGCGCTACGCCCGCTGGCGGCTGGAGTCCCAGATCGAGGACCCGCGGCTTCGCGGAGCGCTCACCCCGAGCTATCCGATCGGCTGCAAGCGGATCCTGGTCAGCGACGACTACTACCCGGCGCTCACCCGCCCCAACGTGGAGCTGGTCACCGAGGGAATCGACCGCTTCACGGCTCGCGGCATCCGCACGCGCGACGGCGTCGAGCACGAGCTCGACGCCGTGGTGTTCGCCACGGGCTTCGACTCGCAGGCGCTGGTCGCCCCCATGCGCGTGCAGGGAGCCGAGGGGCGCACGCTCGAGGAGGCCTGGAAGGACGGCCCCTACGCGCACCTCGGGCTGACGGTGCCCGGCTTTCCCAACCTGTTCCTCCTCTACGGCCCCAACACCAACCTGGGGCACAACTCGATCATCTTCATGATGGAGGCCCAGATCGCCCACGTGCTCGGCTGCCTGGACGAGCTGGACCGTCGCGGCGCCCGGCGCATCGAGGTGCGCCGCGAGGCGGCGCAGGCCTTCGACCGCCGCACCCAGGAGCGCCTGCGCTCGTCGGTGTTCACCCAGGGCTGCTCGAGCTGGTACAAGACGCCGACCGGACGGGTGGTCAACAACTGGCCCGGGTCGGCCACGGAGTACTGGCGCACGGTGCGCCGGCCCGAGCCCCGTGACTTCTCGCTGACCTGAGCCGGTGACGGCGCTGCGGGCACTGCTCCTGAGCCTGGCCGGCGTGCTGGCCTTTGCCGCCCCGGCCATCGCCCTGCGCGAGGCCCCCGCGATCGAGACGGCCGCGAGCGCCCTGCGCAGCGATCCGGTGTACGTCGATCCCCGCGCCGAGCGCCGCCTGACCGGCGCCGAGGCGGACGCGCTGCGCCGCAACATCAGCCGATCCGGGGCCGGCCCCGTGTACATCGCGGTCCTGCCGCGGGCGGTGGTCGAGTCCGCGGGCGGCAACGCCACCGAGGCGCTGCGCCAGCTGGCGATGGCGGTGCGGCGACCCGGCACGTACGCCGCGGTGATCGGCGACTCGTTCCGGGCCGGCGCCACCCGGGGCGCGCTGCCCCGCGGCCGGGCCGGCGAGCTGGCCGGCGAGGCGCTGCGCGCCCACCGCGGTCAGGGCACGGCGGCGGTCCTCTCGGACTTCCTCGATCGCGTGGCGGCGGAGCGCAGCGGCAGTGGCGCCCGTGAGCCGGCCGGCGGTGGCTCCGAAGGCGGCGGCGGAGGTGGGCTGCTGATCCTGCTCCTCCTGGTGCCGCTCGGCCTGTTCCTGGTCACCCGCGCCGTCCGGCGGCGCGGCGAGCAGCGCCGCGCGCTCGAGGAGGTCAAGTCGGTCGCCCGCGAGGACCTCGTGGCCCTGGGCGACGACATCCGGAGCCTCGAGATCGACGTCGACATGCCCGACGCCGACCCCAAGGCCCGCGAGGACTACGGGCGCGCGGTGGAGCTCTACGGCCAGGCCGACCAGGCGTGGTCGCAGGCCCGGCGGGTGCAGGACCTCGAGCGCGTCACCTCGCTGCTCGAGGAGGGCCGCTACGCCATGACCAGCGCCAAGGCGCGGCTGGAAGGGCGCCCGCCGCCCGAGCGTCGCCCGCCGTGCTTCTTCGATCCGCGCCACGGCCCCTCTCAGACCGACGTGGAATGGGCGCCGCCGGGCGGGTCACCCCGGCCGGTCCCAGCCTGCGCGGCCGACGCCCGGCGGGTGATGGAGGGCATGGATCCGGACGCGCGCCTGGTGCCGGTGGGCGGACGGATGACGCCCTACTGGAACGCCGGCCCGGCGTACATGCCGTGGGCGGGCGGGTTCTTCGGGGGCTTCGGCGGCGGCTTTCTCCCTGGCCTGCTGGTCGGCTCGATGCTCGGCGGCGGCCTGGGGTTCGGCGGCTGGGCGGACGACGGAGCCGGGTGGGACGGGGGCGACGGCGGCGACTTCGGCGGAGGAGGCGATTTCGGCGGCGGCGACTTCGGAGGAGGCGACTTCGGCGGCGGAGGCGACTTCTGAGCGCGCGACAGCGTGCCCGGCCCAGCCGGATCGGGTGTCGGGCGGGCGACCGTGTGGAAAATAAATCCAAGGCAGGCTTTTCCGAGAGGGAGGGACCATGAGCGGCAACATCGCGTCGATCCTCACCGAGACCGCCGAGAGGCACGGCGACCGGATCGCGCTCAAGCTGGACGGCGTCGAGATCCCCTACCGGGCGGTCGAGGAGGCGAGCGCGCGGGTGGCCGGGCTGCTCAAGCAGAAGGGGGTCCAGGCCGACGACCGGGTGGCAGTGATGCTGCCCAACGTGCCCTACTTCGCCTTCATCTACTACGGGGTGCTGAGGATCGGCGCGGCGGTCGTGCCGATCAATCCCCGCTACGAGACCAACGAGGTCGCCTACCACGTCAAGGACTCCGGGGCCAAGCTGCTGTTCGCCTGGCACGACTTCATGGAGGCGGCGCAGCGCGGCGCCCAGGAGGCCGGCGTCGAGGTCATCGCGGTCGAGCCCGAGAAGTTCGAGGCCATGCTCGGGGAGGTGGAGCCCGACCACGAGGTCGTGGAGCGCGACCCGGACGACGTTGGGGTGATCCTCTACACGTCGGGCACCACGGGCGCCCCCAAGGGCGCGGTCCTGACCCACGGCAACCTGCGGATGAGCACCGACATCGCCACCACGCTGGTCGAGCTGAGCGAGGACGACGTGATCCTCGGCGCGCTGCCCTTCTTCCACGTGTTCGGCCAGGCGTGCGGGCTGAACGGCGCGACCAAGCTGGGGGCGTGCCTGTCGCTCATCGCCCGCTTCCACCCCAGCAAGACGCTGGAGGTGATCGAGCGCGACCGGGTGACGGTCTTCGAGGGGGTGCCGACGATGTACAGCGCGGTGCTCCACGCCGATGATCGGGACCGGTGCGACACGTCGTCGTTGCGGATCGGCATCACCGGCGGGCAGGCCATGCCGGTCGAGGTCATGGAGCGCTTCGAGGAGGCGTTCGGGATCGAGGTGCTCGAGGGCTACGGGCTGTCGGAGACCACGTCGGTGGGCACCTTCAACCATCCGGGCGACCGCAAGCCCGGCTCGGTCGGCAAGCCGGTCGACGGCGTCGAGGTCAAGATCCTCGACGACGACGGCAACGAGGTCGAGCAGGGCGAGATCGGCGAGATCGCGATCAAGGGCGACAGCGTCATGGCCGGGTACTGGAACCAGGAGGAGGCGACCAGCGAATCGCTGCGCGACGGCTGGTTCTACACCGGCGACATGGGGCACGTCGACGAGGACGGCTTCGTGTTCATCGACGACCGCAAGAAGGACATGATCATCCGGGGCGGCGAGAACGTCTATCCCCGCGAGATCGAGGAGGTCCTGTACCGCCACGGCGCGATCGCCGAGGCGGCGGTGATCGGCGTCAAGGACGAGCGGCTGGGCGAGGAGGTCGGCGCCGCGGTGGTGGTCAAGCCGGGCGAGGACCTCTCGGTGGAGGACATCCAGGAGTACGTCAAGGGCAAGCTGGCCAAGTACAAGTACCCGCGCAAGATCTGGTTCTCCGACGAGCTGCCCAAGGGCCCGACCGGGAAGATCCTCAAGCGCGAGATCGAGGTCCCCGACTAGCTAGGCGCGTTCGCGGGCCGCCGGCCGTCGCAGGTGCCTACGCCAGCGCCGCGAAGACGGGA
>DATAEY010000048.1:0-19999 GCA_036257715.1 Solirubrobacteraceae bacterium
GTCGGGACGACGGCGATACCCCAGCGGAGTACGGCCCGCTATGTGGATCCCCCGAGCCACGGCATCCCCTTTGGCGCGGTCGAAGCCCTCGCGGTAGCGGTCTAGCTGCATCTCCGCGATCGAGAGCCACACGTTTCGGGCCATGCGTCCCTCCGGGGTGCTGGAGTCGAAGTTCTCGGCCACCGAGACCACTTGGCCACCGGCGTCCTCAACGCGCCGGATGATTGTCAGCGCATCCGTGAGGCTGCGGCTGAGGCGGTCCAGCGATGCCGCCACCAACCCGGCGTACTCGCCCGCCTCGACGCGCTCGATGGCCTCCGTGAGTACGGGGCGGTCCAGCTTGCCCCCCGACTGGTCTAGTTCGGCAGGCAGCATCCGAACCTCTCTGTTGCCCGCCCACTGGCGGATACGCTCCTCTTGGAGCTTGGGCGAGAGCAGCGTTTCCTCACGAGGGCCGACGCGGGAGACCCGAACGTATCCCGCCCACGGCGCGCTCATGCCCTGACTGTACCACCAGTACTGGATGAACAGGTCTCCGCCGTCGGCGCGTCGGTCGACCACGTGGGTGAAGACCGTGGCGCGGCGGCCCGCGGTGGATTCCCAGACGTCGGCTCCACGCCGGTCGGGCGCGTCCGAACAGCGGTGCGAGCGGCAGTCGCGGAAGTCGACGGGCAGGGTCAGGGTGCGGGGCTCGTAGACGATCCCCGGCGCGTAGGCGCGCACGAACGCGGCCGCGTCGGCGCCGTAGACGGCCTCCAGCCGCGCGTCCTCGCCCCGGCAGCCGGCCAGGACGGCGCAGCGAAGCGCTCGCCCGAGCCACGGCGCGTCGAGCGCAGCGGACGCGTAGGCGGCCCCGCCCAGCGTCAGCGCGACGACTAGGACCAGCGTCGTCCACTCCACCGTCGCCTGCCCCGCCCGCCCCCGCATGGCCGGAGGCTAGGCGGCGCGTCGCGGCGGCCGACGCGCCCTCTGTGAGAATCCGCCCCATGGACTTCGAGCTCTCCGACGACCACCGGCTGATCCAGCGCACCGTGCGCGACTTCGCCCGTCAGGAGGTGGCGCCGGTCGCGGAGGAGCTCGACCGCGAGAAGTCGTTCCCCTACGACATCGTGCGCAAGCTCTCGGAGCTCAACCTGATGGGCATCCCGTTCCCCGAGCGCTACGGCGGAGCCGGCGCCGACACGCTGGCCTACGTCCTGGCGGTCGAGGAGCTCACGCGGGTTGACTCGTCGGTGGCGATCACCGTCTGCGCGCACACGTCGCTGGGGACCCAGCCGATCTACCTGTTCGGCTCCGACGAGCAGCGCGACGAGTGGCTGCCGCGGCTGTGCTCGGGCGAGCGGCTGGGCGCCTTCGGGCTCACCGAGCCCGAGGCCGGGTCCGACGCCGGCAACACCAGCACCCGCGCCCGCCCGGCGGACGGCGAATGGGTGATCGACGGCGCCAAGCAGTTCATCACCAACGCGGGCACCGACATCTCCGGCGTCGTCTGCATCACCGCCGTGACCGGAGAAGGCCGGGCGGAGGCCGGCCGGTCAGCAGCGGCTGCAGGCCGCCGGTCCAGGTCAGGACGTGGGACCGGCGGTCCCGAGGAGCGGCCTCGGCCTGAGATCTCGAACCTGCTCGTGCCGAACGGCACCCCGGGCTACGAGCAGGGCGAGCCGTACCGCAAGATGGGCTGGAACGCCTCGGACACGCGTCCGCTGACGTTCACCGACTGCAGGGTCCCGGAGGCGAGCCTGCTCGGCGAGCGAGGCGCCGGCCTGCACCAGTTCCTCCACGTGCTCGACATCGGGCGCATCGGCGTCGCCGCGATGGGTGTGGGGCTGGCCCAGGGGGCGCTGGACGAGGCGCTGGCCTACGCGCGGGAGCGCCGCGCGTTCGGCCAGCCGATCGCGAGATTCCAGGCGGTCCAGGCCAAGCTGGCCGACGTCGCCACCGAGATAGAGGCGGCCCGCCTTCTGACCTACAAGGCGGCGCGGCTCAAGGACGCCGGGCGCAACTTCACGCTCACCGCCGCCCAGGCCAAGCTCAAGACCGGGCGGCTGGCCGTCCGGGCCGCCGAGGAGGCGGTGCAGATCCACGGCGGCTACGGCTATATCGAGGAGTACCCGGTGTGCCGGTTCTACCGCGACGCCAAGATCCTGACCATCGGCGAGGGCACCGACGAGATTCAGCAGATGGTGATCGCGCGGGCCTTGGGAGCCTGAGGGCGGTCAGCTGCCGTCCTGGCGGTCGAGGATCGCCCCCGCCGCGGTGGCCGGATCCATACGGCGCTCGGCCACCCGATCGAGCAGCCCCTGGACCTCGGCGTCGTCGCGCACGGACTCCTCCAGCCGCCGGCGCATTCTCGCGGTGGCCAGCGCCAGCACCTCGTTCATCAGGTTGCGCCGGCGCCGCTGGCTGAGCGTCCCCTCCCGCTCGATGTGGGCGCGGTGGGCGGCGAGCTGCTCGGCCAGCTCGTCCACCCCCTCGCCCCTGGCCGCCTCGACCCGGACGATCGGCGGTCGCCAGCCTTCGTGCGGCGCCAGGGACAGGACCCCGCGGACCTCGCGGACCATCGTGTCGGTCAGCGGGTGGTCGGCCTTGTTGACCACTATTACGTCCGGGATCTCCATGATCCCGGCCTTCAGGGCCTGGATCGAGTCGCCCGATCCCGGCTGCAGCACCAGCACGATGGTGTCGGCGTGGTCGATGATGTCCACCTCCGCCTGGCCGACGCCGACCGTCTCAAGGAACACGTCGTCCTTGCCGGCGGCGTCCATCAGCAGGGCGGCCTGGAGCGCCGCCTCGGACAGGCCGCCCAGAGCGCCGCGGTTGGCCATCGACCGGATGAACACCCCGACGTCGAGGAAGTGCTCGGCCAGCCGGATGCGGTCGCCCAGCAGCGCGCCCTGGGTGAAGGGCGACGACGGGTCGATGGAGAGCACGGCCACCTGGCGTCCGCGCGCCCGCTGCGCCTTGGTCAGCGCTGCGATCAGCGTGGACTTCCCCACCCCGGGCGGCCCGGTGAAGCCGACCACCGCCGCCCGGCCGGTGCTCGGGTAGATCTCTCGGACCAGCTCCCACCCCGCGGGGTCGTCGTTCTCCACCAGGGAGATGGCACGCGCCAGAGCGCGCTTGTCGCCCTCGAGCAGGCGCTTGGCGAGGTCCGGATCGGCGGGCATCAGGGGCCCGGAAATCATGTCAGGGCGCGCGGGCTACGATCCCGCGAGATGGACACGACGGCCGCCCCGCCGCAGATCGACGCCGTCCCGGCCGCCGTGCGGGGAGAGCCGCCGCCGCGCCGCGGCGGCCCCCTGGTGCTGCTGCGCTTCATGGCGCGCCACCGCATGCTCACCCCCAAGTACGCGCGCCTGCTGGCCCGGCTGGGGTGGCTGAAGCTGCGCTGGCGCAGGCGCCTGGTCACCGACGGCCTGGTGTTCGTGGGACCCGGGGTCAAGCTCGAGATCGCGCGGGGCGCGCGGCTGGTCCTCGGGCGCTGGTCCTGGGTCGGCCATGGCTGCAAGATCCGCGTGCACCAGGGTGAGGTGGTGATCGGGGCCAAGACCGTGCTCGGCCAGGAGTGCACGGTCTCCGCCTACCAGCACGTCGCCATCGGGCGCGAGTGCGTCATCGCGGATCGGGTGATGCTGATCGACTTCGACCACGGCGTGGTGGAGGTCGAGCGCCCGATCCGCCTGCAGGGCATCTACAAGCGCGACGTCGACGTCGGCCACAACGTGTGGATCGGCTATGGCGCCTGCCTCCTGCGCGGGGTGAGGGTGGGTGACAACGCGATCATCGGGACCAGCGCGGTCGTCACCCGCGACGTCCCCGACAACGCCGTCGTCGCCGGCGTTCCGGCCCGCGTGATCCGCAGGCGCGAGGCCCCGCGGACGCTTCGCTGGCGCTAGGCCGGGTCAGACCGCCGCGCGGCGCAGCTGCGAGTACACGGCCGCCGTCTGGCGGGCGATGTCGCCCCAGTCGTAGCGGAGCACGTGCTCGAACGCCTCGGTGACCAGGCGGTCGCGCAGCTCGTGGTCGGTGAGCAGGCGCTCCACCATCGCGGCCAGGTGCTCGGCGTCTCCGCCGTTGAACCGCAGCCCGACCCGGTCGTGGCCCGGCACGATCTCCCGCAGGCCGCCGGTGTCGGCCACGATGCAGGGGCAGCCGGAGACCATCGCCTCCAGCGCCACCAGGCCGAACGGCTCGTAGATCGAGGGCACCACGCACAGGTCGGCGATCCGGTAGAGCGAGTGCAGCACGTCGTCTCCGATCCAGCCCACGAAGGTGCCGTGCCGGTCCAGGCCCAGCCGCGTGGCCTGGGCGCGCAGCGCCTGCTCGTGCGTCCCCGAGCCGGCGACCACGAAGCGCACGTTCCCCATCCGCGCCGTGAGGCCGGGAAGCGCGTCGAGGGCGAGCTGGAACCCCTTCTCGTACACCAGCCGTCCGATCAGCAGCACCAGGCGCTCGTGCTCAGCCGCGAACCGCCCCCGCAGGCGGTCGAGGTCCTCGGCCGGCTGGAGGTCGAGCGGGTCTATCCCGTTGGGGATCACCTTGACCCTCGACTCCTCCAGGCCGTAGATGTCCGCGACGTGACCCCGCATGTAGTGCGAGCACGTGATCACCTGGTCGGCGCGGTTGGCCATCCAGCGCTCCACCCCGTGGATGTAGGACTGGGGATGCTCGCCGACCCACCCCTGGTGGCGTCCGTACTCGGTGGCGTGGATCGTCACCACCAGCGGGCAGCGAAAGCGCCTGGCCAGATGGTCCCCGGCCCCCGCGACCAGCCAGTCGTGGCCGTGCACCAGGTCGAACTCGAAGCGGTCGCCGAGCTCGACGCCGGCGGCCAGCATGTCGGCGTTCATGTGCTCGACCCAGGTGACGAACTCGCCCAGCTCCCGGGGACGGCTCGGCTCGCGCACCCGGTGGACCGCGACGCCGTGGACCTCTTCCTCGGGCGGCATGCTCTCGTCCCCGCGGGAGAGCACGTGGACCTCATCGCCCAGGCCGACCAGCTGCTCGGAGAGCTTGCGCACGTGGCGCGCCAGCCCTCCCTCGATCAGGGGCGGGTACTCCCAGGACAGGATCAGGACGCGAGAGCTCAGGGCGAGGTCAGCGCCGCCGTGTCCAGCACCGGCGCCAGATTGCGAAGGGCGGGCGCAGCGCAGCCTACCGAGCGCAGCGCGGTGTCGAGGTTGCGGGCGTGCCCGGCCGCCCGCTCACGGGGGTAGTCGGCGGCGAGGCGGCGGCTGACCATGAACGCCCAGTCGGAGGACTGCAGCGCCAGCAGCTCGCGCAGCGCCCGCTCGGGGGCGCGCTCGCCCGCCGCCACCACGCGCAGCTCGCTCGCCCGGGCCTGCCAGACCAGGTCCGCCACCTGCGGGCCGTCCCACGTCGCCAGCGTCCGCGGGGTGCCCCAGGTGGTCACCGGCAGCCCGCCGTCGGGCGGCTCGACCGCCTCGTGGCGCTCGAGCGCGTCGTCCAGCCGCGTCAGCGCGAGCCCCTGGCGGACGCTCTCGTCGAGCACTCCCGCCAGCCACTCGAGCCCCTCGAACCACCAGTGCCCGAGCAGCTCGGTGTCCAGCGCGCAGACGCACAGCCCCGGCCGGCCGGTGCGCGCCCGCGCCTCGTCCAGGCGCTCGATCGCGCGCCCGACGAAGTCGGCGGCGTGGCGCCGGGCCAGCGAGCGGGCGGCCTCACGGTCGTACGGCGTGCCGTCGTTGGCCCAGGGACGGTGGTGGTGCACGGTGTGGTGGTGGTAGTCGCGGTACGCGCCGTGCGACGGGTAGCCGCGGTCGCTCCAGACCAGCTCGATCGTCTGGCGATCGAGCGGCACCAGGCGCAGCCCCCCCGCGCCCTGGAGCGGTCGCAGCGCCGCGGGCGAGCCCCGCCCGTGCACGTCGGTGAGGTCGACGCAGACCGACCTCGCACCGGTGTCGGCCAGCACCGCGTCAAGCCAGGCGGCGTGCCCGCATTCCGGCAGCCAGAAGCCGCCCCGCCAGGATGGCAGGCGGGCGCGCGCCGCCAGGACGCCGGTCCCCGCCTGCAGGCGCACCCCGGCGTCGGTGGCCAGCAGCGGGAGGACGCCATGGGTGGCGGCCGACGTCCAGGTGGCGTGCCGGGCCAGCGCGCCGAGCAGGTCGCCGCCGGTCGCGGCGAAACGCTCGGCGGCCCGCCGGTAGTCGGCCGCCGAGAGCTCGAGCTCGCGCACCAGCTCCAGCGCGCCGCTGGCCCGGCACCCCGCGATGTCCCGCGCGTGAGTCGGGCTGCGGACGCCGTCGAGGAAGGCCAGGAAGCGCTCGCCCACCCCCGGGGCCTCGAGCTGGTCACAGAGCACCGGCGTCAGCGAGAGGGTCAGCGGCGGATCGCGGGCCAGCAGGTCGAGGAGCGGGAGATAGCAGGTGGCGATGGCCTCCCACAGCCACTCCTCCCCGAACGGCCAGGTGCCGAACCCCTCGACGTAGGGCATGTGGGAATGCAGGACGAGCGCCAGCTCGCCGCGCGTGCCCGCGGACGACCTCACCGCCGGCACACGGCGACGAAGTCGAGCGCGTCCCGCAGGCCGGCCGGGTCGCGCGGTCGCACCCGGAAGTCGCGGACCCCGATCGCGGGCGTGAAGCGGCGGTAGAAGGACCCGGTGAGCCCCAGCCGGGGGTGGAGCCGGTCCCAGCCAAGGCGAAGAGCGAGCTCGTGCGCCCTCAGCTTGCCCGCGTGAAAGACGCCGTGCAGCTCCACGGTCGGGAAGTGCGCCCGGCACAGCGCGTCGAACTCCTCGGCGCGGTACTCGCGCACGTGCCATGGGTTGCCCGAGCGCTCGGCTCCGGGCGGGGCGAGGGTCAGCACGTTGGGGGTGGAGACGAAGGCCGCGCCGCCGGGACGGAGCATCCCCCCGAAGTGGTCGAGCGCCGCGTCGGCGTCGTCGAGGTGCTCGATCGTCTGCAGGAAGACGACGGCGTCGCACGGCCGCCGGAAGCGCTCGACCAGATCGCGCTCGAAGCGCAGGTTGGGCCGGCGGTAGCGCAGGCGGGCGTGCTCGTAGGCCTCGGGGTTGGCGTCCACCCCGACCACCGACGCCGCGCTGCGGGCGAGCTCGTCCGAGCCGTAGCCCTCTCCGCAGGCCATGTCCACCACGTCCTGGCCGGCGACCCGGGTGGCGATCCAGCGGTAGACCACCAGGTGTCGCCGGAACCAGTAGTTCTCCGCGGGGACGTCGGGCAGCGTGCGCTCGCCGGTCAGCTCCAGGGCGGGCACGCCCGGCGGCTGGTCGCACTGCACGTAGCGGCCGTCGGGCGCGGATTCCGACGCATCGCTCTCGGCCACGGGCGGGCGAGTATAAGGAGGCCGGGGTAGAGTCCGGCCGGCCATGCCGGAGTCCGCCACGGCCGACGAGATACGCGACGTCAACACCCGCTACCACGACGCCGCGGCGGGCGACTACGACTTCAAGTGGGGCATCAGCTTCGGGCCGGTCGGGCGGCGCCAGGTGACCACCAAGCTGGCAAAGGCGCTGGGGTTCGCGCCGGCCCCGTTCGAGCGGGCGCTCGAGGTCGGCGCCGGGACCGGCTACTTCACGCTCAACCTCGTGGCGGCCGGGGTGGTGCGCCGTGCGGTATGCAGCGACATCTCGCCCCGCATGCTGGAGGTCCTGGCCGCGAACGCCCGGCGCCTGGGGCTCGAGGTCGAGACGGTGCTGGGCGACGCCGAGCGCCTCGAGCTCCCCGACCAGAGCTTCGACCTGGTCTTCGGGCACGCGGTCCTGCACCACCTTCCCGACCTGCCCGCGGCGTTCCGGGCGTTTCACCGCCTGCTGCGCCCCGGTGGCCGGCTGGCCTTCGCCGGTGAGCCCTCGCGCCACGGCAACCGGCTGGCCGCCCTGCCCAAGCGAGGAGCGCTCGCGCTGGCCCCGCTGTGGCGCGCCGCGATGTCGGCGGCGGCCGCAAACGGCGAGGCCGAGGGAGGCGACCACGGGATGGAGTGGCTCGTCGACGTCCACTCCTTCTCGCCGGCCGAGCTTCGCTCGATGGCGCGCGAGGCCGGCTTCGACCGGGTCCGGGTGGGTGGCGAGGAGCTGCTGGCGTCGTGGTTCGGATGGGCCAACCGCACGCTGGAGGGCACCGTCGACCCCGATCGGATCCCCTGGCTGTGGCGCCAGTACGCCTATCGCGGCTACCTGGCCCTCCAGCAGGTCGACCACCGGCTGCTGGAGGGTCGGCTGCCGTCGGCGTGGTTCTACAACCTGCTGCTCTCGGCGCAAAAGCCCGAGCGCTTCGCGCCCAGCCGGGATTGATGGGCGACACCGGGGTGACCGTGGGCGCGGGGGCGGGGGTCTACGCGCCGCCGCCGGCCGGGCCTCCGGCGTCCGCGGCCGAGCTGTACGCGGCCTACGAGGCCGCCACCGCCTCGCTGGACCCGCCGTTCGCCCTCGTGGACCTGGACGCGATGTGGCGCAACGGGAACGGCATGCTCTCGCGCCGCCAGGGCAAAGCCCTGCGGGTGGCGAGCAAGTCGCTGCGCTGCCGTGCGCTGCTGACCTCGATCCTCGGGCGCGAGGGGTTCCGCGGCCTGATGACGTTCACCCTGGGCGAGTCGCTGTGGCTGCACGGGGAGGGCCTGGACGACCTGCTGCTGGCCTATCCGACGACTGACCGGGATGGGCTGCGTCGCCTCGGGCGCCTCGAGGGCGAGCGTCCGCCGATCGTGATGGCTGACAGCACCGAGCACCTCGACTTCATCGACGCCGCCGCCGGCCGCGACCGCCGGTCCGTGCGCGTGTGCATCGAGCTCGACGTCGGGTTCTGGCTCGCCGGCGGGCGGCTGAAGATCGGGCCCAAGCGCTCGCCCATCCGCACGCCCCGCCAGGCGGCCGACCTGGCGCGGGAGGTGGTCCGCCGCCCGGGCTTCGAGCTGGCCGGATTGATGGGCTACGAGGGTCACATCGCCGGGTTCGGAGACGACCCGCCCGGCCCCAGGTGGAAGGGACCGCTGGTTCGGCGGATGCAGAGCGCGTCCGCGCGCGAGATCGCGCAACGGCGCGCCGCCGTGGTGGCGGCGGTGCGGGCGGTGGCGGCGCTCGAGCTGGTCAACGGCGGCGGCACGGGCAGCCTCCACCTCACCGCGCGCGAGCCCGCCGTGACCGAGGTGACCGTCGGCTCCGGCTTCTACGCCCCGCTGCTCTTCGACCACTACACGGCGTTCAAGCTGCAGCCGGCCGCGATGTTCGCCCTGCCGGTGGTTCGCCGCCCGCGGCCGGGCGTGGCGACGCTGCTGGGGGGCGGCTACCACGCCTCGGGGCCTAAGGGAGCCGACCGTCTCCCCCGACCCTACCTGCCGGACGGCCTGCGGCTGGACGGCCTGGAGGGCGCCGGCGAGGTCCAGACCCCGGTGCTGGGCGAGCCGGCCGATCGCCTGCGCATCGGCGACCGGGTCTACCTGCGCCACGCCAAGGCGGGCGAGCTGTGCGAGCGCTTCGACCGCCTCCACCTCCTCCAGGGAGGGCGCATCGTCGACGAAGTCCCCACCTACCGGGGCGAGGGGAGGACCTTCCTCTAGTTACGCGGCCACCGGCGCGCGGGCGGGCCCGAGCACCCGGCGCGTGTAGTCGTTGGCGAAGAGCCCGTCCGGGTCCAGGCGGGCCCGGACCGCCTGGAACCGCTCCCACGCCGGGTAGCGCGGAGCCAGCGTGGCGGCGGTCTGGTAGTGGCGCTTGCCCCAGTGGGGCCGACCGTCGTAGTCGTCCATGATCCGCTCCACCGCCCGGAAGTACGTCTCGTACTCCATGCCGTGGAACTGGTGGACGGCGATGTAGCAGCTGGCGCGTCCGTGGGCCGTGGACAGGAAGGCATCGTCGCCGGCGGCGAACCGGAACTCGACCGGGAAGTTGACCGCGAGGCGCCTGCGCTGCACGAGCTCCAGGACGCGTTCGAGCGCCTCGCGTCCGTGCTCGCGCGGGATCGCGTACTCCATCTCGGTGAAGCGGACGCTGCGCCGGCTGGCGTAGACCCGCCAGCTGGGCCCCTGCTTGGTCGAGCGCGAGGCGAGCCGCGGGATCGCCCGGTTGAGCCGCGCGACCAGCGGCGGCGCGGCCCGACCAACCCGGCAGACCGCCTCCAGGAGGGCGTTCTCGAGCACGACCTCCTGGAACCAGAGGCTGCGCTCGTCGCTTGGAGGGGGCGGGCGCTCGATGCGCTCGCAGGTCCGCGTCAGGGCGACGTCGGAGTAGGGGAAGACCCAGAGCTCGAAGTGGTCGCTGCGGTCCACCAGTTCGTCCACCCGCTCCAGCGTGTCGCGCAGGGGCCGCGGCTCGTCCACGCGCCGAAGGGTGAACAGCGGCACCGCCCGCAGGGTGAGCTCGGTGATGACGCCCAGGGCCCCGAGGCCCACGCGACAGGCCAGCAGCGTCTCGGGGTCGGACTCATGCGAGACCTCCACCGGCTCGCCGACCGCGGTCACCAGGCGGACGGCCTGTATCCCCGCCGAGAGGTTGGCGAATCGCACTCCGGTGCCGTGGGTGGCGGTGGCGGCCGCCCCGGCCAGCGTCTGGCGGTCGATGTCGCCTTGGTTCTCGAGGGCCAGCCCGCGCTGCTCGAGCGCGCGGCCCAGCGCGTTGATCGAGATGCCGGCCTGGACGCGGACCAGCCCGCTGGTCGCGTCGTGGTCGAGCACCCGGTCCATCGCCGACAAGTCGAGCATCACCCCGTCGGTGCACGCGATGTCGGCGAACGAGTGCCCTGCCCCTACCGCCCGGGCGAGCAGCCCACGCTCGCGCGCCCGCCGCACCGTCGCCACCACCTCGCCCTCGCTGCGCGGGCGCTCCAGTGCCTCGGGGGCGCAGCGCTGCTGCCGCGCCCAGTTGCTCCAGGTGACCGGCACAGCCGCCTCTTATACCCGGGCGGGTCGGCGTGCGGGCCGGGCTAGACGGTGGTCGAGCCGGCCACTGGCCGGCTCGACCAGTAGGCCGCCGCCATGTCCTCGTCCCCGTGTCCCTGCCCAATCGAGCGCTCGAACTGCGTGCAGGTGGCTCTCATCAGGGGCAGCGACAGCCCGGCACCACGGGCCGCCTCCAGGACCAGCCGAGCGTCCTTGGCCGCCAGCCGCAGCGGGAACGAGGGCGGCTCGAACGCCTCCTCCGCCATCGCGGCCCCCTTGGCCTGGGCGTAGGCGCAGTCCAGCGGCCCGCCCTCGATAGCCGCCAAAAAGGCGCCGGGCTCGATGTCCATGGCTCGGGCGAGGCCGATCGTCTCGGCCAGCGTCTCGACCAGGCCCACGATCCAGCCGTTGAGGACCAGCTTGAACCGCGTGGCGGCGCCCACGCCGTCCAGCCAGCGCGTCCGGCTGCCGATGGCATCTAACACCGGCTTGCAGCGGTCGCGCAGCCGCTCGTCTCCGGCGGCCAGCACGACCAGCTCGCCCGCCTCGGCGGGCTGCCGAGTGCCCAGCACCGGCGCGTCCACGAACCCGACGCCGCGCCGGGCGGCCAGCTCGGACAGCCGCGCGAGCGCGTCGACGCCGACCGTGCTGGCTTGGATCCACACCGCCTCGTCGTCCATGGCGGCGAGCGCGCCCTGCTCGGACATGACCTCCTCGACCGCCGACCCGTCGGCGAGCATCGTCACCACCGCGTCGGCGCCGGCGACCGCGTCCGCCGGGCGGTCGGTCACGTCGACCCCCGAGTCGCTCAGCGGCCGCGCCTTGTCGGGCGTGCGGTTCCATGCCCGGACGTCGAGGCCGGCGGCGCGCAGGTTGCGGGCCATCGGCGCCCCCATGATCCCGGTGCCGAGCACCGCCACCGTCGAGAGCGCCGCCATCAGCTCAGGCTACACCCGGATGAGCGCCGCCTGCAGGCGGCCGCGCGACCGCTGCGGCGTCTTAGACTTGGCCCGTGCGCGAGCGCCGGCGCGACTTTCCCCTGTTTCCGCTCGGCATCGTCGCGCTGCCGACAGAGCTGGTCCCGCTTCACATTTTCGAGGCGCGGTTCAAGACCATGATCGGCGAGTGCCTGGAGAGCGGATCCGAGTTCGGGATCGTCTGGCTCTCGGACGAGGGGCTGAGACCCATCGGGTGCGCCTGTGAGATCTCGGAGGTCCTGCAGCGCACCGAGGACGGTCGGATGAACATCCTGACGCGAGGCACCAGGCCGTTCAGGATCCTCGAGCGCCAGGCGGAGCTCCCCTACCCGGCTGGCGAGGTGGAGTTCCTGGAGGAGAAGCCCGAGCAGACCGACCGGGCGGCGCTCGAGGAGGCGCACCACATCTACGCCGACCTGGTGGAGCAGGCGACCGACGAGCGGCCCGACCGGGACAAGCTCGCGGCGATGGGCGCATACGAGATGGCGGCGACGGTCGACTTCGGGCTCGAGGCGAAGCAGGGGCTGCTCGACCTGCGCTCCGAGAACGCCCGCCTGCGGCTGGTGACCAGGCTGTTCCGGGCCGCCGAGCGGCGGCTGAAGTTGATCGAGCGCGCGCAGACGCGCGCCCGCTCGAACGGCAGGGTCCGCTTCGGCTAGCGGCTCAGCGCGGCAATCCGCAGGTGCGCATCGCCACCGATCGGGTGAGCGCCTGCAGCCGCAGCAGCGCCGGTGTGCGCCCCGGCGAGGTGTCGCTGAACGAGACCGCGCCCTCCGGCAGCAGTACCCGATAGGAGAGCACGGCGTTGCGCCCGGGCGGCAGCGAGGCGTTCCGGGAGGCCGGGCGCTCCAGGTCGCGGGCCAGCGCCCGGGCGCCGAGCAGCTGCTCGTCGGTCATGCGCCGACGCTCCCGGTGATTGCAGCGGGCCGTGCCGTCGTCGGAGAGCTCCAGGGTCAGCCGCGCCCCCGGGATCGTGCCGTTCCGCTGCACGAGCAGGAGGTCGGGGGCGCGCGCGCCACAGCCCGCACCCAGCCAGGCGGCGACCAGGACGAGGAGGGCGGTCCGGCTCAGGCGATCACCACCGAGCCCCCGCGCCGGGGGTCGCCGCCGCCGGCCAGCGCGCCGGCCGCCGGGTCGCGGCGCACCGCGTGCACTCCGCCGAAGAACAGGTTCAGCTCTCGGAAGCGCGAGATGGCGTGGCCGGCGTCCTCCAGGCCGGCGAGATCCGCCCCGGGCTCGGCATAGAGCACGCCGTCCTCGAAGTGCAGGCGGGGGGAGCGCACGGCGTCGGCGACATCGAGGCCGCCGTCCACCACCGCCACCAGCGTCTGGAGGATGGCCGAGCGGATGCGATTCGAGCCACCGCTGCCGAGCACCAGCTCAGGGGCGCCACCGGTCATGGTGACCGTGGGGCTCATCATGCTCGGCATCCGGCGCCCAGGCGGATGCCGGTGGAAGCCGAGCGGGTTGAGGTCCTGCTCACCCAGCATGTTGTTGAGATGGATGCCGGTGCCCGGCACCACGATGCCCGCCCCCTCCCCGTTGGAGCAGGTGACCGCACAGCCGCGGGCCTCCGCGTCGATGACTGAGATGTGGGTGGTGGAGCCGCGGCGCCGCGCCGCGAACCGCTGCGCGAAGCCTTCCTCGGCCAGGCCCTCGAGGAACTCGGGCGTCCGCTCCTCCTGGGCGGCCGCCATGGCATCGACCAGCCGGGGCGGCGTGGGACGGCCTCGCGTGGGCTCGAGCAGCTCGAGGGCGTAGGCGAGCAGGATCCCGCCGGCCGAGGGCGGCGGGTTGGTCAGCACCTCACGGTCGCGGTAGGCGACCCGCAGCGGCTCGCGCGGGATGGCCCGGTACTCGGCGAGGTCCCGGCCGGTGAGCATGGCCCCGCGGGGCTCCAGCCACTCGACCACCGCCGCGGCGACCTCGCCGCGATAGAACGGCTCGACGCCCTCACGGCCGAGCCGCTCGAGCGTGTCGCCGAGCTCGGGCTGGCGGATGACCTCCCCCTCGACCAGCAGCCGACCCTCGGGGGCGTAGATCGCCGCGCACTCCGGCGTCGAGGTGACGATCTGTCCCAGCAGGGCGACCACGTATGCCTGCTCGGCGTTCAGGACCACACCCTCCCGCGCCATGGCGGCGGCCGGAGCGGCCAGGTCGGCCAGCGGCAGCGATCCGAACCGGCGCGCCGCCTCGCACACCCCCGCCGGGACGCCGTAGGTGCCGACCGACGCCGGTCCCGCGTTGAACACCTGCGTGACGTCCCCGAAGGTCACGGGGATCGGCAACAGCTCCTCCCGGCGCGAGGGGTCGGCGCCTCGCCCCGGCGCCTCGACGAAGAAGTCGAGCAGCGTCGCCGCGCCGCCGGGCTGCGCCACCAGCATGTAGCCCCCGCCGCCGAGGCCGGTCAGGCCCGGCTCGGCCACCAGCGAGGCGAGCATGGCCGCGACCGCGGCGTCCACCGCATTTCCCCCGGCGCGCAGGGCGTCCGCGCCCGCCTGCGCGGTGCGGGGATGGCCGGCGGCGACGACGCCGCGGGCCGGCACGGTGGCCTAGCCTCGGGGAATGAACTCGGGCACGTCGAGCTCCTCGACGCCGAGGCTGCGGCGCCGGGGCGCCGGACGGGAGGGACGCTGGACTTCCCGGTCGGGGCGCGGCTCGCGCGGCCGATCGCGCTCGCGCCGGGCTCCGTGCCCGTCGCGGGCCCGCAGGACCCGAGGCTCGCCGGCCGGCTCCTCGAGCCTGCGCCGCCTCGCCCCGTCGCCGTAGCCGGTGGCGACCACCGTCACCCAGACGGGGTCGTCGAGCCTCTCGTCGACCATCGCGCCGAAGATGATGTTGGCGTCGGGATGGGCCGCCTCGGCGACCGCCTTGGCCGCCTCGTTGACCTCCCACAGCGACAGATCCCGCCCGCCGGTGATCGACAGCAGGATGGAACGGGCTCCCTCCATGCTGGTCTCCAGCAATGGCGACGCGACGGCCTGCTCGGCGGCGTCGATCGCGCGGCGCTCGCCGGTCCCCATCCCGATTCCCAGCAGGGCGTTGCCGGCGTCCTGCATGATCGTGCGCACGTCGGCGAAGTCCAGGTTGATCAACCCGGGCAGGGTGACCAGGTCGGAGATGCCCTGCACGCCCTGGCGCAGGACGTCGTCGGCCACCTTGAACGCCTGCACCATCGAGGTGTTCTTGTCCAGCACCGACAGCAGGCGGTTGTTGGGCACGACGATCAGGGTGTCGACGTCCCGGGCGAGGTCCTCGATGCCGGCCTCGGCCTGCTCGCGGCGGCGGGCGCCCTCGAAGCTGAACGGCTTGGTCACGATGCCCACGGTCAGCGCCCCGAGCTCGCGCCCGATCCTGGCCACGACGGGAGCCGCCCCGGTCCCCGTGCCGCCGCCCGCCCCGGCGGCGACGAACACCATGTCTGCCCCCTTGAGCAGCGACTTGATCCGGTCGTACTCATCCATCGCCGCCTGGCGACCGAGATCCGGGTTGGACCCGGAACCCAGGCCACGGGTGACGTCCGCGCCGATGTGCAGCGTGGCGTGCGCGCCGGACTGGGCGAGCGACTGGAGATCGGTGTTGATCGCCAGGAACTCGACGCCCTCGAGCTCTGCCTCGACCATGCGGTTGATCGCGTTGACTCCGGCGCCACCCACCCCGACGACGCGCAGGAACGGAAGGCCGGCCGGACGCGGCGAGTGGTAGGCGTCGTCCTCCAGCGCCGGGGCCGGGGAGTGGCTCTCGCGTGCGGCGGCCGGTTCGGGGGCCGGAGCGCGCTCGAGGATGTTCTCGGGGATGGCCGAGGAGAAGGCGTGGCGCAGCCGCTCGCGAGGCGAGGGGACGGACGGCTCCGGCGTCGGCCGCTCGGGCCCGGTGGCGGGCTCTGGCTCGCGGGCGGCGGCTGCGGGTGCGTCCTCGCGCGGCGCCGGGGGCTCGCCGACCGCGGGCTCGCCGGGCGGACGGTCCTGGTTCCCCTCCTCCTCGGTGCGGCGGAAGAGGGCGGCCAGTGGGCCCTCACGCATGCTCGCTCGCTTACCGCTTCCCATTCTCGAGAACCTCCTCCGCCAGCTGGCGGTATGCGTGGGCGGCCGTCCCCTCGGGATCGTACTTGAGCACCGACATGCCCTTCACCGGTGCCTCGGCGAACCGGACCGTCTTGCGGATGCGTGACGCGAACACCCGATCGCCGAAGTTCTCCTCGAGGATCTCGATCGCCTCCTTGGCGTGAACCGTGCGCGTGTCCACCAGCGTCGGCAGGATGCCCTCTATCTCGATGTCGGGATTGAGGTTCTCGCGGATCATGGCGAGAGTGTTCTGCAGCTGGATCAGCCCGCGCATCGACAGATACTCGCATTGGACGGGGACGATTACCTTGGTCGCGGCCGTCAACGCGTTGATGGTCAGCAGACCGAGGCTCGGCGGAGTGTCGATGCACATGAAGTCATAGTCCTCGAGCACCGGCGCGATCGCCTTCTCCAGCGAGCGCTCGCGCCCGATCTGGGTGGACATCGCGATCTCCGCCCCGGCCAGGTCGATGGACGCGCAGGCCACGTCGACCTCGCGCTTGCGGATCACCTCGCGGATGGAGATGTGATGGACGAGCACGTCGTACATCGACTTGTCCACGGTGTCGGGATCGATGCCCTGCGACATGGTCAGGTTGCCCTGGGGGTCCATGTCGATGCAGAGGACGCGGTGCCCCCTCTCGGCGAAGGCGACGGCGACGTTGAGGGTGGTGGTCGTTTTGGCGACGCCACCCTTCTGGTTGGCGAACGCGATGACCTCGGCCCGGTTGGCGGTCACGGCTTGGCTCCCATGCGCGGTTGGGGACTCCATACGCGCCACTATTCGTAAGACCGCGCGCGATTCCTTCCCTCTTGGCCGGCGCCGTTTGCCGGGTCCGGACTACGCTCATGGCATGAACGTCGGCGAGGTGCTCCGCGACAAGCGGGTCTGCATCTGCGGCGGGTCGGGCGGCGTCGGCAAGACCACGACCGCCGCCGCCGTGGCGATGGGGATGGCCGCCCAGGGCGCCCGGGTGGCGGTGGTGACGATCGACCCGGCCCGGCGACTGGCCAACGCGCTGGGGCTCGAGACGCTGGGAAACGAGCCACGGCCGGTCGAGTCGGAGCGCTTCAGGGCGGCGGGCGTCGAGATGAGAGGCGAGCTGTGGGCCATGATGCTCGACGCCAAGCGCACGTTCGACGAGGTGATCGAGCGGCTGGCGCCCGACCCCGCCACCCGGGACGAGATCTTCGCCAACCGCATCTACCAACAGCTGTCCAACGCCGTGGCGGGCTCGCAGGAGTACACCGCGATGTCCAAGCTCTACGACCTGCACCGCGAGGGCGGCTTCGACCTGCTGGTCCTGGACACGCCGCCGTCGCGCAATGCGCTGGACTTCCTCGACGCGCCCGATCGGCTCACCCGATTCCTCGAGGGCCGCGCGCTGAGGGTGTTCCTGCGACCGACCGGCTTCGCCACCCGCGTGGTGGGCCGCGGCACCGGGATGGTGTTCACCGTCCTGCGGCGGGTCACGGGCGTTGATCTGCTCGAGGACGTCTCGGTGTTCTTCCGCGCGCTCTCCGGGCTGCTCGGCGGCTTCCGCGAGCGTGCCACCGCCGTCAACCGGCTGCTCGCGGCTCCCGAGACGGTCTTCCTGCTGGTCACCTCGCCCGAGCGCGAGCCGATCGACGAGGCGATCTTCTTCTGGCGCAAGCTCAAGGCCGCGCGCATGCCGTTCGGTGGCGTGATCGTCAACCGCGTCCATCACCGCGAGGCCGAGGGCGACCCCGATGCGGTGGCCGAGGCGCTGACCGGGCAGCTGGGCGAGTCGCAGGCCCGCAAGGTGGCCGACAACTTCCGCGACTACCAGGTATTGGCCCGCCGCGACCAGCGCAACATCGAGCGGCTGGCGGCGATGCTCGACGACGACCGGATCGTCGAGGTCCCCTACCTCGACGAGGACGTTCACGACATCGACGGGCTCCGCCGCATCCAGCGGTTCCTGTTCGCCTCCGAGCGCGAGCGAGGACGGCTGTTCGAAGAGCTGGCGGCCTGAGCCCGGCTAGCCCGCGAGCGCCGGCTCGGCGGTGTCGTCCACCGTCTCGGCCTCCCCGGTGACGGCCTCGGCCAGGAGCTCGTCGGCCACCCGCACCAGGTCGGGATCCAGATGCCCGCACAGCATGTCGCGCAGCAGCGACCGCAGGTGGTGGGCGATGTCGTCGACCAGCCGCTGCGCGTCTGGCTCGGCGGGCGGCAGGCCGGCGACCACGGCGCGCTCGAGCGAGACGGCGTGCGCGGCCCGCTCCGCCAGGGCGCCCCGCTCCTCGGGGACGGCGCATATGGCCGCCAGCCGCTGGGCCATCCGTCCGCTGCCGGGGCCCTCCGGTTCCAGCAGCGCCCGCAGCGCCAGCAGGTAGTCGGTTAGCGCCTGGGCGTGATCGGACCACTCGCAGCCGGCCTCGAAGCGGGTCAGCGCCCACGCCAGCTCACCGCCGGCCTGCTCGACGCGTCGCCCGACGAGGTTGCAGAAGGCGCGCAGCTCGTCCTCCTCCTCGGGTGCGACCCGGTAGCGCTCGTTCCGCGCGACCGGCGCCCCGGGCATGGCCACCAGCCGCCACGCGCCCGCGTCCGAGCGCAGCCAGCCGCTGGGACCCAGCGCGAACCCGCCCACGTCGGCGAGGCGCAGCGCGGTCAGCAGCCGCGAGAACCGCCTGCGCGCGATCTCCAGCGCGCGCTGCTCGTCAGGCGCATCCTCGAGCGTCAACAGAACCAGCGCGTTGGGCTCCGCGCTGGAGGGCGGCCCCGACCACACCGCCTCGGGCGGCACGTCCTCCAGGCCGTCGCTGCGCACCAGCGACAGGTGCTCGTCCAGCGGGACTTCGTCGGAGGCCAGGGACAGCCCGTGGATCGGGGCGATCACGGCGGTGAGCGACCGTCGCTGGTAGACCGCGGCCTCCAACCGCTCATAGACGCGCTCGAACCGCCCGGGCGAGAACTCGAAATCGGTCCGATCGCTGTACATGGCCGACAGGAATGCCCGCAGCGCGGCCTGCGCCAGCGTCGCGGGCTCCTCGGGCACGCGGGCCTCGCCCGCCAGGCGCAGGAAGTCGTCGAGGCCGGCCAGGCCAACCAGCGCCCGGGCCACGGGCGGGTAGGTCGCCAGCCGCTCCAGTCGATCGGCGCGCTGGCGGATGAAGTCGCCGGTCAGGGGGCGGTAGCAGTAGAGCGGCGTCCGCGCCCCGGGAGTCGCGACCACCTCGAACGGGAGGTCGTCGGCTTGCGCTTCGGACTCCAGCTGGAAGGCGGCATCCTCGCAGAACGCCCTCAGGCGCTCGTGCAGCGAGCGGTTTCGCATGCCCGCGCGGTTCGGCGCGGCGACCACGCCTCCTCCCGCCGCAGCCGCGATTGCAGGCTACGCCGCGGCCGCCGCCGGCTCGCCACGGTGGCGATCGTCCGCCACCACGGCGTCCTCGCAGCCCTCGACCTCGGGCAGCCAGCGCCGACCGTACTCGCGCATGTCCTCGATGATCGGCAGGAGGGCCCGTCCCTTCACGGTCAGCGCGTACTCGACCCGCGGCGGAACCTCGGGGAACGTCTTGCGGGCGACGATCCCCTCCTCTTCCAGGGCCCGCAGCCGCAGCGACAGCGTCCGGGGGCTGATCCCGGCCAGCGACCGCTCGAGCTCGCAGAAGCGCGAGCGGCCCTCGGCGAGATCACGGATCACCAGCATCGTCCACTTCGAGCAGACGATCTCCGCGGTACGACAGACCGGACAGGACCTGTTGGCTGGGGCGGACACGACGGCTTTAAGCCTAGCGCAATGCTTTACGAACTGAAGTACGGCGAGACGCGCCGATCGCGCCTGCCCTCACGGGCGCGAGAGATCACGCGTGGTACAGGCGGCTCTTCGACCCGGGAAGGCCGGCTCAGGCGACGTCGCGCAGCTTCTGCGCTTCGGCCAGCGACTGCAGCTTCTTGAGCGACTGGTTCTCGATCTGGCGGATGCGCTCGCGCGTGACGTTGAACGTGCGACCCACCTCGTCGAGCGTCCGGGGATGCTCGCCGCCGAGCCCGTAGCGCAGCTCCAGCACCCGCCGCTCCCGGTAGGACAGGTTCTCCAGCGCCTCGCGCAGCGCCTCCTTGGTGAGGATCTCCGCGGCTCGCTC
>DATAEY010000049.1:0-1646 GCA_036257715.1 Solirubrobacteraceae bacterium
GCGCTCCCCGTCGGCCTCGCGAACCCACGCCAGGACGTGGGGCGCGGCGTCGAGCATGGTCTGGTCGCCGTCGCGCAGCGCCGGCGTGGCCCGCCGCAGCCGGATCAGCCGCCGGAACAGCGACAGGGTGGAGCGCGGGTCACGGTCCTGGGCGGCGGCGGCGAGGCGCTCGGCATCCTCGACGACCGGCAGCCAGGGCGTGCCGGTGGTGAAGCCCGCCCCGGGTCCGGCGACCGAGGGCGGCTCCCACGGGATGGGGGCCCGCTCCGGGTCGCGGCCGCCGATGTCCACCGCGGCGTCCGGGGGGATGCGCGCGTCGGGCAGCCCGAGCTCCTGGCCCTGGTAGAGGAAGGCGGTGCCGCGCAGGGTCAGCAGCATCAGGCCGGCCGCCCGGGCCCGCGCCGGGCCGTGGCCGCCCTCGTCGTAGCGGGTGGCAACGCGCGAGTGGTCGTGGTTCTCCAGGCACCAGCTCGGCCAGGCAAGGGGGGCGGCCAGGGTCTCGAACTCCTCGATCACCTCGCGGAAGCGGGCGGCCCGCCAGGGCGTGCGCAGGAAGACGAAGTTGTGGGCCAGGTGCAGCCCGTCACCGGTGACCAGGAACCGCACCAGCTCGCGCTGGTCGAGCAGGTAGACCTCGCCGACGGCCATGCGGTCGTCGTACTCCTCGAGCACCGCGCGCACGCGGCGCAGGACATCGTGGTCGAGGCGGTGGGCGACGTCGATGCGGAAGCCGTCCACGCCGCGGTCGAGCCAGAAGCGCAGCGTGTCGAGCATCGCCTCGGCGAGGTCGGGGTCGGCCCAGTTCAGGTCCGGCTGGCCGGCGGTGAACTCGTGGCGGTACCACTGGCCCGTGCGCTGGTCGTGGGTCCACGCCGCGCCGGCGCGGGTGAAGGTCGAGCGCGAGGCGTCCGGCGGGCCGCCGCCGGGCGCCCCGTCGCGCCAGACGTACCAGCCCCGCTTCGGATCGTCGCGCGACGACCGCGAGGCCTCGAACCACGGGTGGTGGTCGGAGGAGTGGTTGGGGACCCAGTCGACGATCACCTTGACGCCGCGCGCGTGGCAGGCCTCGAGCAGCCGGTCGAAGTCGGCGAGCGTGCCGAAGGCCGGGTCGACGTCGGTGTAGTCGGCGACGTCGTAGCCGAAGTCGGCGAGCGGCGAGGGGTAGAAGGGCGACAGCCAGATCGCGTCGACGCCCAGGGAGCGCTCGGTCCCGTCCTCGAGGTGGTCGAGGCGGGCCAGGACCCCCGGCAGGTCGCCGATGCCGTCGCCGTCGGAGTCCTCGAAGCTGCGCGGGTAGATCTGGTAGGCGACGGCGCCCCGCCACCAGCCGGGCGCGCGCTGGAACTCAGGCAGGTTCGGGGCGGCCATCTCCCGCGTCCTTCCCCCCCTCGCCGCCCGCCACACGCCACGGCTTGCGGGTGAGCCCGGGTCCCTGGCCCGTGAGCGACCAGGTCCAGCGCGAGCGGCGGGTGAACACGCCCCAGCGCCGGACCTGGTCGTCGCGGCGCACCAGCAGATAGGAGAGCGCTGCCCCGACCAGGGCGATGGCGCCCATCAGGACGAACGTGAAGCGGAAGGCGTCGGCGTGGCCGCTCTTGAACACCTCCGCGAACTCGGCCGGCAGCGCGCCGGGCACCTCCACGTGT
>DATAEY010000050.1:0-6137 GCA_036257715.1 Solirubrobacteraceae bacterium
GCCCAGGTCCTCCCCCTCGCCATCCAGGCGGCGACAGGCTTCGAGGAACTCGGCGGCCAGGCGATCGGCCCAGCGACCGTACGGAAGCCCCTCGTGCGGAGGCTCGGCGGCGAACCGGGGTACGAAGCGGTCGGTCGGCGGCACTGCGGCGAGACTACGCCTCTAGCAGGAGGGTGACGGGCCCGTCGTTCACGAGCTCCACCGCCATGGTCTCGCCGAAGACGCCGCGCCGGGCATCGAGGCGACGGCAGAAGCGTTCGTACAGCGGCGCCGCCTGGTTGGGCGGCGCCGCGGCGACATACGACGGGCGGTTGCCCTTGCGGGCGTCCGCGTACAGCGTGAACTGCGAGACGCACAGTGCCTCGCGGTCTCCCAGCGGCTCGTTCATCCGGCCATCGGCGTCCGGAAACACGCGCAGCGCGCGGACCTTGTCGGCGAGCCGGTCGGCGGTCGCCTCGTCGTCGTCGTGGGTCACGCCGAGCAGTACCAGGAGTCCGGGGCCGATCGCCGCGACGACGTCACCTCGAACCCTGACCGTCGCGCGCGACACGCGCTGCACCAGTGCCCGCATCAGACCACCGCCATCGCCAGCAGCCCGGCCGCCATGACGATGGCGGTGCTCCAGGCGACCGCCGCGGCGGTGGTGGCGAGGTCGAGCCCGTAGACGTGCGCCACCGTCACCGAGTTGATCCCGGACGGCATCGCGGCCAGCAGCAGGTAGGGGGCGGGCAGGCGGATGAACGGCGCCGAAAGCGCGAGCAGCAGCCCCGGCGCCAGCAGCAGCCGCGCCGCGACCGAGACGCCCACCGCCGGCGTGATCGGCGGCGGCCAGGCCAGCCTCTCGACGTCGGCCTCGGCGGCGAGGATGGCGCCCACCGCGAGGAACCCCACCGGCAGCATGGCCAGTACCAGCGTGCGGGACGCGTCCACCAGAGCGTCCGGGGCGGCCGCATCAGGCGCCAGCAAAGCGGCGAAGGCGGCGATCAGCGGCGGATTGCGCGCCACGAAGGCTCGGACCCGGTCGCGCCGCCTATCGCCGGCGCGCTCGCCGAAGCCGGCACCCACCGCAAACCCGGCCACCAGCAGCACCGGCCCGCCCACCAGGCTGTCATAGGCCACCGCCTCACCGAGCCGGTCGCCACCGAGCAGGGCGACGGTCAACGGGAGCCCGAGATAGCCGGTGTTGGCCAGGATGGCGGCGTTCACCACGGCGCCGGTGTGTGGCGGGCCCAACCGCAGGCCGTGCCGGGCGGTCACCCAGGCAACCAGCGCGGTCAGGGCCAGGGCGGCGTAACCCAGGAGGATCCCGCCGCCCACGTCGGGGGTGAGCGGCAGCCGCACGATGTTGAAGAAGGTCACGAACGGCAGGACGGTGAACAGCATCGCGGTCAGCAGCGCCCGGGCCGTGCGGTTCACGCCCGGTCCCAGGCGCCGCTCTAGCCCGATGCCGATGCCGACCGAGACGGCGATGGTCGCCGCGACGGCGATCACGCGTCGCGCAACTCCGCCGCGGCGAGCTCGGGAGCCACGATGTTCAGCCCGACACCGGCCCCGAGCTCGAGCCCGGCCAGATCCGTGAGCCGCGGCAGGATGTCGACGCGCCAGCAGAAGTGCTCGGCGCCACGGGGGGCGGTGCGGAGCCACAGGTTAAGCGGCGGCGCGGCGCCCAACCGCCGGGCGAGGCGGTTGAGGGCCTCATGCAGGAGTGCCGCCCCGATGGGCCCGTCGTCCTCGAAGCGCATCCGTGGCCGGCGCGGCGCCAGGAGAAGCTGGAAGGGCACCCGCGCGCCGAAGGGCGCCAGCAGGACCGCCTCGTCGTCGACCGCCACCAGGCGCTCGCGGAGCTTCACCTCCTCCTGGACCAGGTCGCCCAGCAGGTTGCCGCCCATGGTGCGGGTCGCGTGGGCGCCGAAGCGCTCGCGCTCGCGGGCCACCTCCGCCGGCACGAAGTCCAGCGCGTAGAGCTGGGCGTGGGTGTGGGGGATGGAGGCCCCCGCCTCACGTCGCTCGTTGACAATCAGGTGCAAGCAGGCCGCGTCCGCGTGCGCGCGCATCCGCTTGCGCCACACCTCCGCGGCGATTCGGACCTGCTCCACCGGGAGCGCCGACAGCGACGTGACCGGCTCGGGCGAGTTGACGATCACCTCGTGCTCACCGAGCGCCGCTCGGGCGCTGAACAGGTCGGGGTGGGCGGAGGGGTCCGGCCGCGGGCTCTCGGGCGACAGTGCCGGATACAGGTTCGGGACAACACGCACGGTCCACCCGGGCGAGTCGGGAGGACCGCCTGATGGCCGCAGGGCGTAGACCTCGGGCGGGGTGCGGCTCTCGTTGCCCTCCGCGAAGGGATCGGCCTCGGCGTCCAGCGGCTCTGCCGGCTGCGCCCGCAGCACGCCCCCGGGCCGGCGCGCACGCTCGACGGCGACGATCGACTTGTGGCCGGTGAGCGGGTCGATGCGGACCTCAGGCAAGCTGCTTCTCCATCCTGACGTGCTCGATACCCGCCTCGCGAAAGGGCGCTCCGAGCAGGACGAAGCCACGCGCGGCGTAGAGGCTGGTGGCGTGCGTCTGGGCATGGAGAGCCATCCGCTCGGCCCCCGCGGCCCGGGCCTGCGCCTCGGCGGCCCGCACCAGCGCGGCTCCGGTGCCCTGCCCGCGGGCATCCCGCCTCACCGCGAGCCGGCCCAGCTTTGCGGTGCGTCGGTCGATCACCACGCGACAGGTCCCGATCACCGCCTGGTCGCGTAGCGCCACCAGATGGAGTGCGTCGGCGTCGCGCCGGTCGGTCTCCAGGCCGGACGGGATGCCCTGCTCGTCGACGAACACCTGGCGGCGCAGCTCCAGCGCGGCGGCGCGCTCGGTGGCTCCCCGCGCCGGTCGGACCTCGATGCTCGCGGTGTGCGCCACGACCAGAGCCTAAGAGCTGGGCGCTCGCCGCTCCGCACGGCCGGCAACGAGCCCTTCGCGCGCCCCGCCGGAGGTGTATCCTGATGTTTGCTCCTTAGCGGTAGGGCCTGAGCATCGGTCCGCCGCGGCTCTCGCGTCAGCGTCGCCGAGCGCCGCACCAAGCGTCTGCGGCCCCCGCTTCCGAGGTACGAACGCAGCCCAATGGCTGAATCCACGTCAGCGGCCGTGAAGGCCGCGTCTCTCCCCGATGCCGCCGACATCGAGCGGGCGGCCGACTTCACCCTCGAGCAGTTCGTCTACAACGGCGAGACACCTGCCGAGGCCCTCGCACCAGGTTCGGCGCGGCGCCGGGCGCTCGACACCGCGCTCGCCGAGCTCGACGCGGGCGCCGAACAGCCGTCCATCCAGTGGCGGCGGGACTACTCGCTCCTGCTGGGCCTCGAGCGGCTGCTGGCCGAGGACCGGCCGGCACTCGCCGACGGCACCGAGCTGACCGGCCACCAGGTCGATGCGCTCTCGGGCACGCTGATCGCGCTCACCGCCGAGGTCCAGCGCCAGGCCGCGAACGGGAACGGCGCCGGCCCGGCCGACGCGATCCGGCCGGCGTCCGCGGCGATCCCCGGCGAAGAGGAGATCGACGAGGAGGTCGGGGTCGACGAAGAGCCGCTCGACTGGGAGGAAGCGGACCTCGACGTCGACGCGCAGCTTCCCGAGCAGCCCGAGGACCCCAACGCCGCCCGCCGGTTCTGGTTCGAGCACGCCACGGGATCGGGCAAGACGGTGGCGGCCCTGGGGTTCGTGGAGGCGTCCCGCACCGGCGGGATCCTGATCCTCACGCATCGGCGCAACCTGGTGGACCAGTTCCACGGCGAGCTGCGCGATCGGGGGTACGCCAGGCGCATCTCGCCGCCGCTGCTGGACGGCAAGGACCCCGGCGGGGGGCCGGTGACGGTCGAGACCTATCAGTGGTTCGTCCGCAACTCCGGACGGATCTCGGATGCCTACACGATCGTCATCTGCGACGAGGCCCACACCGCGCTGGGCGAGAAGACCAGCGCCTCGATCCGCCGCTGGTCGGGCCCGGTGTTCATCGGGATGACCGCCACCGGCGCTCTCATTGCGCGCCACGTCACCGACCTCTTCCCCACCCAGACGTCCCGCTTCGACCTCGCCCAGGCGGCCCGCCGAGGAGTTATCGCGCCGCTGCGGTGCATCCGCATCCCGCCCGGCCCGGGCGTCCGGACGATCGCCAAGGTGCCGCTGCGCCGCGGCGAGGTGGACACCGAGTTCGACCAGGAGATGCTGGCCGAGCTGCTGGATCAGCACCCGTTCAATGTCGCGGTGGCTGACCTCTATAAGACGCGCTTCAGTGGGGTGGCCGGGATCGTCTACGCGGCCGGCGTTCGGCATGCCTACAACGTTGCCGAGGCCATGCGGGCGGCCGGCCTCAAGGCCCGCGCTGTCTCCGGGGAGACGCCGAAGCGCGAGCTCACGCGCACCCTGGCCGCCTACGAGCGCGGCGAGATCGACGTGCTGGTCAACGCCCAGCTGCTGGCCGAGGGCTGGAACTCCCTGCGCGCGACCGTGTGCATGCACCTCGCGCCGACCGCCTCCAAGCGGGTCTACCAGCAGCGGGTCGGCCGCGTGACGCGTCGCCATCCCGGCAAGGAGGCGGGGATCGTCGTGGACTTCGTCCATCCCGCCACCAAGCACGACGACCCGGTGGTCACGCTGCACTCCCTCCTGGACCGCGACGTCTACCGCGGCGGGGCGATCGTCGTCGGTCCGGTGCGCCGCGGTCGCGGGCGCCGGGTGCGCGTCGAGCGCCGCGTGCTGCCGGTGACCCCGGACCGCGACCGCTGGCGCGAGGTCATGGAGCGCGAGCTGTGGCGGATCGCGGTCGAGCATCTCGAGTACGGGGAGCAGCACGTCTGGGCGGCTTTGGCCGGTGCCCGGGTATCGCCCAACGGCTGGCGGCGCGCCAAGGCAATGCTGCACTTCGACCGCCACGGCGAGCTGCGACGACGCTTCCTGATCACCGCGGTCCAGCGCAACCGCCACACCCAGCTTCGCCTGCGCGCCCTGCACGAGATCGCCGGCTCGCGGGACGCCGCGGCGTTCGACGAGGCTGTGGAGATCGTCGGGACGTGGCCGCGTGACGAGAAACGCGAGGGGGTCAAGGTGATGCTCCAGGCTCTGGCCGAGAAGCGGATCGGCTCCCGCGAGCAGGCGAGCCGCTGGATCTGGCAGATGGCGGAGTACACCCGCGAGGTCCACGAGGAGTACGCGGTGCAGCGCTGGCCGGAGACCAAGCGCCTGCTCGGGTTGCTGGTCAACTCGTCCGGGGCCGCCCATGCCCGCAACGCGCGGCGGATCGTCCACGCCGCGCGCAAGCAGGACCGGCGCCTGTCGGCGGCCCTGCTGGCGGCGGCGCTGGCGCACACCCCTGAGGCGCAGCAGGCGCTGGACGGGGCGCGCACGCGGATGGCCCGCAAGCCCTCCGCTCTCGCCCGCGAGCTGTTGCGCAACTTCCCCCGCGGCCGGCGTGGCCGGGGGCGCGGCCGCAGGCGCAAGTTCGCCGAGGCCGAGCCCGCCGCTGCTGGGGCGCATAACGGTCCCCCCGCGCCCGGCTCCCAGCTGGACGACGCGCCGCCCGAGGAGGTGCTGGACGAGGCGCTGACCGGCAAGGCGGACGACCGCGCCGGGGACGGCGGTGCGCCGCTGGACGAGGCGGACCGCGGACGGCTCGAGGAGACAATCGCCGGGACGCTCGGTCGCGACCCCGATGCCAAGCCGGCCGCGGCACCCGAAGGCGAGGCCGCCGAGGGACAGCCTGGGGTGGAGCCCGGGCGCTAGCCGGGGCCACGGGCCGGCGCTCCGAGGTGCACCTCGCCAGCCGCCAGCGTCCGCCGGCCGACCACGGTCTCCACCAGCAGGCGGCCCTCTCGATCGATGCCGGCGGCCACGCCGCGTCCGCCCTCCCAGCTGATCTGACGACCGGCCAGCGCGTCTCGGGAGCGGACCGCGTCGAGGATCTCGCCGGCGGTCGCCGTCAACCAGCGCTCGAGCCGGTCGAGCAGGCTGGTCAGGGAAGGCTCAAGCGTGTCCGGCGGGCGGCCGAGGCCCCCCGCGATCGGCCGAAGCTCCGCAGGAAGGTCGTCGCTGCGCAATGCCACGTTGAACCCCACGCCCAGGACGATCCATCCCTCCCGCGGCCGGCCCTCGGCGAGGAT
>DATAEY010000051.1:0-2532 GCA_036257715.1 Solirubrobacteraceae bacterium
GTCGGGAAGCCGGATACCGTGGCCGCTCAGGCCAGCGTCCATGCGCTTGACGTAGTCGGTGCACACCTGGTGCCCGAGCCCCCGCGATCCCGAGTGGATCAGGAAGGTGACCTGTCCCTCGCTCAGGCCGTAGGCGGCGGCGGCCTCCGGCTCCAGCACCCGCTCTACCTCCTCGGCCTCGAGGAAGTGGTTCCCCGACCCCAGCGTCCCGAGCTGCCTCGCCCCGCGCTCGCGCGCCCGCTCCGACACCGCTTCCGGTAGCGCGCCCTCCAGACGGCCGTGTGACTCGGTGCGCTGGAGGTCGTCGTCGGTGACGTCGCCCGCCTCCGCGAGGAGCGCCCGCGGCCCGTCGCGCAGGATTGCGTCGAGCGCCGCGCCGCGCAGCCGAAGCCCGCCCTCCCGGCCGGTGCCGAACGGCACGTCGCGGGCGATCTGGTGCACGAGACGCTCGCGTCGGTCGCCGAGCTCGGCGGCCGAGAACGGCGCGGCCAGCAGGCGGACGCCGCAGTTGATGTCGTAGCCCACCCCGCCGGGCGAGATCACGCCGTCGGGCAGCGCCGTGGCCGCGATCCCCCCGACCGGAAAGCCGTACCCCTGATGGATGTCCGGCATCGCCAGCGCCGCCTCGACGATTCCGGGCAGGGTGGCGACGTTCTGCAGCTGCTCGAGCGAGCGGTCGGCCCGGATCGCCTCGATGAGCTCGCCATCCGCGAATACCCGGGCCGGAACCCGCATGTCCGCCCGGGCGCCGGCGGGGATCTCCCACAGCAGGGGGCCGATCCGTCGCAGCTCAGACATCGAGCACCACGTGCGCCCGCCACCCGCAGCCGTCTCGGTCGAAGCGCAGCTCGTGGTAGGTGATCGCCTTGACGAGGTGGGCGGGGTGGCCACGGCATCCGTCCACCGTCGCCTCCAGGCGCTGGGGCGACAGCCTCAGGTCGGTGGCGACCAGCGGCACGAAGCCCTCCGTCTCAGCCCGGTAGGCCAGCTCGCCCACCCACTCGGCCAGCAGCAGCGGGCGCTCCGGCGCCGAGACCGAAACCGGCTGGCGGTCGGTCGCCGGCTCAGCGTCGGCGCCCTCGTCCAGCAGCTCGCGCAGCGCATTCAGGGCGTCGGCGAAGATGCCCTCCTCGGTGGGGGCGCTCAGCTCGAGCTCGAGCTCGCCGGTGTGCTCGACCCAGCGGTGCACGCGGCGTCACCCAATCCCAATCTTCCCCCGTCTCCCCGGGGCCTACACTGGGGGGTCGAGGGTGAAGCCGTGGTCACGCTGGGCATCGTGCTGTTGATCGTCGGAGCCGTGCTCGCGGTCGCCGAGGCGCATCTTCCGACCGGCGGCGCGCTCGGCTTTGCGGGCGTCGGAGCGCTGGTCGCCGGCGCGGCGCTGGCGCTGACCGGACTGGGCACCGGGGCCGCCCTCGCGGTCCCGGCCGCGGCGGGCGCGGGGGTGGCCGCCACCGGCTACCTGCTGCTGGCCACCCGCAAGGTGGCGGTCGCGCGCCGCGCCTTGGCCCGTGGCGGCGCGGAGGCGCTGGTCGGGTCGGCCGGGGTAGTGCGCAGCTGGGAGGGCCGGTCGGGCCAGGTGTTCGTCAACGGGGCGCTGTGGGGCGCTCGGTTGGGGTGGGCGCACGAGGACGGGCCGCTGCGGGCCGGGGACCACGTGGTGATCGAGCGCGTGAACGGGCTGACGCTGTCCGTGCGCAGGGCCGAGGAGTGGGAGGTGTCCTGATGGAGGCACTGGCGATCCTGGTCATCGTCCTGGGGGCAATCGTGCTGGTGCTGGCCGGTGCCTCGGTGCGGGTGCTGCGCGAGTACGAGCGCGCGGTGATCTTCCGCCTGGGCCGGATCATCGACCAGAAGGGGCCGGGCCTGATCCTGCTGATCCCGGCCATCGACCGCATGGTCCGCGTCCAGCTGCGCACCGTCACGCTGAACATCCCGCCCCAGGAGGTCATCACCCGCGACAACGTGCCGGCGCGCGTCAACGCCGTGGCCTACTTCCGGGTGGTGGACCCCAGCAACTCGGTGATCGCGATCGAGGACCATCTGGCGGCGACGTCGCAGATCGCCCAGACCACGCTGCGCTCCGTCCTGGGCAAGGCGGAGCTCGACACGCTGCTGGCCGAGCGCGAGCGGCTCAACGCCGACCTGCAGCAGATCATCGACGAGCAGACCGAGCCCTGGGGCATCAAGGTGACGACGGTGGAGATCAAGGACGTCGAGATCCCCGCCACGATGCAGCGGGCGATGGCTCGCCAGGCCGAGGCGGAGCGCGAGCGTCGGGCCAAGATCATCAACGCCGAGGGCGAGTTCCAGGCCGCGGCCAAGCTGTCCGACGCGGCCGACGTCATCAGCCGCAATCCGACCACGATCCAGCTGCGCTACCTGCAGACGCTGCTGGAGGTGGGCAACAGCCAGAACTCCACCATCGTCTTCCCGCTCCCGCTCGACCTTGTGAAGCCGCTCCTGGAGGCGGGCGGCGGCGACGCCGGCGGAGGTCGCTCGACCGGCGACCTGCGCGAGATCGAGCGCAAG
>DATAEY010000052.1:0-6797 GCA_036257715.1 Solirubrobacteraceae bacterium
ACCCCTAACGGCGCTTGAGCTACGCGGTCGGGTTCCTACTCCCGCAACCCCACGGCTTCGAGGGCCTCAGCTTTCTCCTGATAGAGGGTCCAAGCCACGATGCGCCCGCTGCGAACGGTCACCACCGGGGCGCTTCGTGCCACGACTTCGATTCCATCCCGACCGCAGAGCAAGGTGCTGTTCAAGACGACTACGTGTTCGCCAGCGTCGATCAACTCCAAGGGAGTGACCAAAAGCCTCGGGCCGCCGGCTCTTCGCGGTAGACGCGCGCCTCCAGTCCTCGAAACCGCGACCAATCCACCTCCTTCGGATCGAGATAACAGCCACCGGGCCAGGGGAGCCGGCATGGCGCGAGGCGAGGCGGCAGGCGTCGGGGGATGGCGGATCGGCGCTGGTAGGGTCGGCTCGTGGACCGGGTCGCGGTGGTCACGGACACCACGCACTACCTGCCCCGCGCGATGGCCGACGCCCACGGGGTCCACCAGGTGAGCCTGTACGTCCACTGGCACGGGCGCGCCGAGCGCGAGGCGGACATCCGCGACCTCGACGCCTACTACGAGCGCCTGCGCGCCAGCGGCGAGCTGCCCACCACGTCCCAGCCCTCGGTGGGCGACTTCGTCGCCGTCTACCGGCCGCTGCTGGAGACCGGGCAGGACGTCGTCTCCCTCCACCTGGCGGCGGGAATCTCCGGCACCTACGAGTCGGCCCTGGCCGCCAAGGCCGCGCTCGACGAGGAGGGCAGGCCCGGGCGCATCGAGGTCCTCGACTCCGCCACCGCCTGCGGCGGGTTCGGCTGCGTCGTCCTGGCCGCCGCCGTGGCGGCGCGCGAGGAGGTCGACGTCGAGGGCGTGGTGCGCCGCGCCCAGGCCACGCGCGCCGCGCTGAAGATGTGGTTCTGCGTGGACACGTTGGAGTTCCTGCGTCGCGGCGGCAGGGTGGGGGCGGCGCGGGCATGGGTCGGGTCGACGCTGAGGATCAAGCCGATCCTGACCCTGGAGTCCGAGATCACGCCGGTCGAGCGGGTTCGCACGGCCGGCCGGGCCTTCGAGCGGATGGTGGACTACATGCGCAGCCGCTGCGACGACGGCGCCGACGGCTGGGTGATCCAGCACATCCAGGCGCACGAGCAGGCCGAGCGGCTGGTCGAGCGGGGGCGGGAGATGTTCGGCTGCGAGCCGCTGTTCGTGTCGGAGATCGGCCCGGTGATCGGGACCCACGTGGGACCGGGACTGATCGGGGTGGGAGGCGTCCCGGCGAGCCTGGTCCGCGGGCAGGAGGCCTAGGCGGGCGCCGGGTCGGGCGGCGGCGCGTCACCCGGTTCCTGCGGCGGGGGACCGGCGCCGGGCGGCTCCTGGCGCCCCTGGCGCAGGCGCCAGGCGTCGCGCGCGAAGATCTGGATCGCCGCGGCGACCGGGATCGCCACCAGCGCCCCCAGCACCCCCAGCAGCGCCGCGCCGATCAGCACCGCCACGATCACCATCAGGGGAGCGACGTTCACCGTGCGCCGATAGACGATCGGCTGCAGCACGTTGTTCTCCAGCTGCTGGTAGAGCAGGAACACGGCCGCCCAGACCAGGGTGGCGGTCGGGAAATCGATGAACAGCGTGACCAGCCCCACCACCACGCCGCCGATCGTCGCCCCGACCATCGGTATGAGGTCCAGGAAGGCCATCAGCAGCGCCAGCGGGATCGCGAACGGAACCCCGAGGAGCGCCAGCGTCACGTACGTGGTTGTGCCCGCCATCAGGCTGATGATCAGGTTGCCGGCCACGTAGCCCGCGGTGGCGTGGTACATGTCGTCCGCCAGCGAGCGGTAGCGGTCTTGCAGCTCGGGACGGAGCAATCGAAACCCGAAGTCGGTGAGCCGCGCGCCGTCCAGGAGCAGGAAGAAGACGATCGTCAGGACGGTCACCAGCTGGACGACCGCCCCGAACACCCCCACGGTGACCGCCTGCAGGGCGCCCGCCGCGTCGGACAGGCGCGAGGGCAGGTTGCGCGCCTGCTCGGTGAGCTTGGCGGTGATGCCGTACTTCTCGTCGTAGCGGCGGAACTGCGGGTTGCGTCTCAGGTCGTCGAGGTACCTGGGGGCGTCCTTGGACAGCTGCTGCACCTGGGAGGCGATCGGGGGGACGATCAGCAGCCCGACGCCGAAGATGCCCGCGAGGATCAGGGCGTAGACCAGCAGGATGGCCGCTACCCGGGGGACGCGCCGCTGGGCGAAGAAGTCGACCGCCGGCCCCAGCGCGGTGCCCAGGAACACCGCGACGCACAGCAGCCCGAGGACGCTTCGCAGCAGGTAGAGCAGGTAGGTCAGGCCGGCCAGCGCGGCGACCGTGAAGAAGACCTTGGCGATCGAGCGCGTCGACGGCGTCGCGGAGGCCATCGGTCAGAGCGTATGGACGCGCGCGGACGAGGCGGCGCGGGGCGCGGGGCGAGCCGCCGGACCGGCGGCGCGTCAGCACGGCGGTTCGCTATTCCCCGCGCCGGCGCAGGACGCCGGTGAGGGCGGCCAGCCCGCCCCCCACCACGAAGCCGGCGACCGCGGCGCCGATCAGCACCTGCTTGCGGTGGCGGCGGATCTGCATGCGCCAGTCGGTGAGCTCGGCGACCTCGCCACGCAGGCGCTCGATCGCCACCCCCATCTGGGCGCGGTTGCTCTCGATCGAGGCACGAATCTCGGCGGCGCTGCGATCCGGCATCACGAGCCCTCCGGACGTGAGCGCTCCACCTCGCTCGCGGGCATGCCCGCATCGGCTCGGGCGGCCGCCGCCTCGAGCTGTCCGCCGGACTCGCCGGTCAGCGTCGCCCGGATCCGATGGGCCTCGTCGATGGCCATCTCGGGAGTGGGCGGTGCTCCGCTGCGCAGCCATCGGGCGGCGAGGAAGCCGGCGATCGCCCCGAGCACGAAGAGGATGCCCGCGACGACCATGAAGCCCCAGGTGGCGCGGCTGAACACGTACTCGGCGAACAGCCAAGACAGCCCGTGCAGGAAGAAGACCAGGCCGAGCCCCGCGAAGACGCCGGCCACGATCGCTACCACCGCGCCCTTGATGAGCTTGTTGATCTTCTCGCTCACCTCGGCCTTGGCCAGCTCTATCTCCTCGCGGATCAGGAGGGTGGCGCGGTCCGAGATCTCGGTTACCGCGGCGGCGATGGTCTGAGCCGAGCCGTCGGAGGAGCGTCGCTGTTCGAAGGCCATGTCGTGCCCCTGGGGTCGTGGTTCAGGACGTGATGCGGCGCAGGATCAAGGCCAGGGCGAGGCCACCGGCGAACGCGGCTCCGACCAGGACCTCGGGCGGCGGGCCGGACTCGCTCTCCACCAGCCCCGACACCGCCTCCGACGGGGCGTACGGCGGCGGCGCGCCGGTCGCCTGGCCGCTCTCGGCGGCGGGCGGCTCGGAGTCGGCACCTACCGGCGCCTGCGGCTCCTCGGGCGGGTCGTTGGTCGACTCTTCGCTCACTCGGGCGGATCTTCCCCGTAGACGCGCCGCCAGATCATGGTGGCGACCCGCTGCACGGCCACGCTCGCCAGCGCGCCCAGGCCCGCCACGAGACCGGACCAGACGAGCCGCTTGACGAGATCGTGCTCCATCGCCGGCGCAGTAAATCAGAGGTGGGCGGGCCGAAGCCCGGATCCGCCCTCGAGGCCGCCGCACACCGTCTCCACCACGAAGCGCTTGGCCTGCTCGTAGTCGTCCTCGTGGTGGGGGAGCAGTTCGAAGATCCAGGCGGTGAGCACCTGCTCGATGGCCCCGTAGAAGGCGAGTGCCGCGAACTGGGCGGTCACCGAAGTGGTGAAGGTGCCGGCGTCCTGCGCCTTCTGGACGATCCGGGCGATCCCGTCGTAGGCCTCGCGGATCTGGGCCACGTGGGTGCGCCCGAACGAGTTCGCCGCCCGGGTCACCTCGACGATGATGACCTTCATGAGGTCCGGGTCGTGGCGGTAGGAGTCGATGATGAACGAGGCGACCTCGTACAGCTTGTCGCGCGCCGACAGCGAGTCGCGCCGGTCCACGTCGGCGATCGCCGCCAGCAGCAGGTCCCAGCGCTCCAGGAAGAGCGTGTCCAGGATCTCCTCCTTGGATTCGAAGTAGTGGTAGACGAGCCCGTAGGCCACCCCGGCCTCGTCGGCGATGTCGGAGACCCGGCAGCCGTGGAAGCCCTGGCGGGCGAAGACCCGCACGGCGGCGTCCAGGATCGCGCGGCGCTTGTCGGCGGCGGCCTGAGCGCGGGCGGTGGCCATCAGGCCGGCACCTCCTCGGGCCAGCGGTAGGCCTCCGGGCGGCGGTTGGCCAGCGAGGGCAGCCTGGCCCGCACCTCGTCCTGAGCGGCGAGATCCAGGTCGGCGACGACGACCGCCTCCCGGTCGGCCGCCTGCGCCAGGACCAGGCCCCACGGATCGACGATCATCGAGCGCCCACCGGAGCGCTGTCCGGGCGGGTGGGGCCCGAACTGGTTGGCCGCGACAACGAAGGCCTGGTTCTCGATCGCCCGAGCCCTCAGCAAGACCTCCCAGTGGTCGCGCGTGGTGGTCAGGGTGAAGGCCGACGGGACGGTCAGGATCCGCGCCCCGCGCACGGCGAGGATCCGGTAGAGCTCGGGAAAGCGCAGGTCGTAGCAGACGGTCAGGCCCAGCCCGGCGCCGCCGGCCGTCCGCGAGAAGACGATCTCGTCTCCGGGCTCCTCGGTCTCGGACTCGCGGTAGACGGTGCCCGCGACCTCGACGTCGAACATGTGGAGCTTGCGGTAGACCGCCCGCAACTCCCCGTCCGGGCCGGCGTGGACGCTGGTGTTGAACCCCTTGTCGTGCCCCTCCACCCGCTCCACGATCGAGCCGGCCACCAGGTCGATCGCCAGCTCGCGCGCCAGCTCGCGGGCCCAAGTCGTGGAGGGGCCGTCGAGCGGCTCGGCCGCCTCCAGCATTCGCGCCGGCTCGGTCAGCAGATTCCACTTCTCGGGCAGGACGACCAGCCGCGCGCCCCGGCTCGCCGCCTCGCGCACGAGCCGTTCGGCGGCGGCCAGGTTGCCGGACACGTTGTCGGTCGAGTTGAGCTGGACCGCGGCGGCCCGCAGCTCCGCCCTGTCCCCAGGTGATTGGATTGACTCGTCAGTCAACCTGCCACGGAGCATAGCCGTCCCCTCCCCCGCCATCCCGGACGCTCCTTGGCGTGGTCGGATCAGCGCCCGGCCGCCCCGGCTCCAGCTGCCGCCCGCTCGGATGCCGCCGTGGCGTCGCGGCCGCATGCTCAAGCGCTGGCGCTACGTGGGCGTGTACGGCCCCGAGGTGATGCTCTGCGCCGGTAGCGCGCGCATAGGGCCGGTCGGGCAGACCTGGTGGGCGGTGTGGGACCGGCGGGAGCGGCGCCTCGTGGAGCGCACACGTCCCGGCCGGGGCGGGCGGCGCCTGCGGCTGGAGCCCGGCCTGCTCGCGGTCCGCGACGGGATGGTGGAGATCGACCTGCGGCTCGACGAGGGGCCCGGCGTCGAGGTGCTCACGCCCGACTCCGGCGGCTTCGCCTGGACCAGCAAGCACGGGGCGGCACTCGCCCGCGGCGAAGTGCGGGTCGGCGGGCGCGGGTGGCGGGTGGACGGGTCCGCCTTCGTAGACGTCAGCGCGGGCTACCATCCCCGCCACACCTCGTGGCGTTGGTCGGCCGGGCGGGGCGACCTGGTGGACGGGCGCAGCCTGGCGTGGAACCTCGTGGAGGGAATCCACGACTCGCCACGCGACAGCGAGCGAACCCTGTGGGTCGAGGGACGCGCGCAGGAGATCGGCCCGGTGCGCTTCGCCTCCGACCTGTCGGGCGTGGAGTTCTCGGACGGGACCCGGCTGTCCTTCCGCGCCGAGGCGATCCGCCGCCGCGACGACAACCTGCTCGTGATCCACTCGCGCTACGAGCAGCCGTTCGGCACGTTCTCCGGCGGGCTGCCGGGCGGGCTGCGGCTCGCCCAGGGCTACGGCGTCATGGAGCGCCACGACGCGGTCTGGTAGCCGACCCGGCTAGGCCTGGCCGGCCCGGGCGCGCCGCAGGGCGGACAGGAGCAGCTTGGAGTGCAGCGCCCCCACCAGGTCGCGCAGCGGCTCCGCGCCGGCGGCGATGATCTCCAGGGCACGGTCGGCGTCGACCTCGCCGGCCAGGCGGTCGAGCAGCGTGTCCACCTCCTCGGCGACCAGCGGTTCCAGCGCCTCCCGGAAGCGCAGCGTGTCGTAGACGGTGAACCCCAGCTGCTCGTCGTAGCCGCCGGCCCGGAAGCGCGAGATCGCGGCGATGATGGCGACGTCGTCGGGCTCGTAGCCGCGCGAGCTCGGCGTGAGGATCCCCAGCTCCTCCAGCCGCCGCAGCACGTTGTCCGGGACGTCGTAGCGGCGTCGCACCTCCGGGCGCGAGACCCGGGCCTGCTCCTGGGCGGCGGCCGCCCGCTCGAGGATCCGATCCTCGAGCTCGACCATCGCCTGCACGCGCCGGGGATCCTCCTCGAGCATCCCGCGGATCACCCGCAGCGGCATGAACCGCTGCTCCTGCAGGCGTTTGATCAGCCGGATGCGCTCGACGAACTCCGGCGGGTAGTACGCCATGTTGCGCGAGGTGCGCACGGGCTCGGGGAGCAGCCCCTCCCGCAGGTAGTGCTTGATCGTGGCCGCGCTGACCCCCGAGCGCTCGGCCAGCTCGGACATCTTGAGCATGCCGTTCGAGCTCATGACATGAACGAGCCGCGGACGTCGGCCGCCGGGCCGGCCACCGCGCCGGACTCCTTCAGCGTGGCGACCTCGTCATCGGAGTAGCCGGCCGCCGCCA
>DATAEY010000053.1:0-31112 GCA_036257715.1 Solirubrobacteraceae bacterium
GATCAGGACCCGGCGACGGCCCTCCGTACGGCGGCCGCGCCGTTCCCTGCGCCCCGCCCAGGTGGTCGCCAGCCGCTCCTTCCTGGTCGACGTCCATCTGCTCGACCGCGGCTGACGCGGTCTCGGTCGACGCGGTGGCCCTTCCGGCTTGCGCGGTCCGGGACCGGCTGGCGCGCCGCCGGCCCGTACTCCAGCCGCCCCGGGAGCCCGGGGGCGCGGCCGCGCCGTAGCACCGAGCCGTCCCGGGACGCCCCGTCCTAGACGCCCTGGCCGGGCAGGAACTCGTTGGTGAAGGCGCGACCGGTGCTCGGCGGCTGGCGGATCAGCTGGTTGCGCAGCATCCAGGCTCCGTACGAAGCCCACTGCCCGGGGTCCTGGTAGCCGAACGGCCTGCGGGCGTCGGTCGGGAAGAAGGCCGGAAGCGTCGCCCGTACGCTGGCCAGCTGGAGCCGCGGATCGAGATCGCGGTTGGCGCGCACCAGCTGGGCCACCGCGAGGCCCGGGTCGCGCCGGGCCGCCTGGTAGCCGGCGGTCAGGGCGCGCATGAAGCGCCGGATGCGCCCGCCCCGCTCGCGGGCGTCCTGCTCGCGGGCCACCACGATCAGCTCGTCATAGGTCGGCACGCCGGCCCGGTCGACCGGGATGACCACCGGGTTTCGGCGCTGCTGAGCCAGCTGGATCCCCTCGTAGTTCCAGAAGCCCCCCAGGATGGCGTCGACCTTGCGCGACAGCAGCGCCGGGACCAGGTTGAACCCGACGTCGGTCTGGCGCACCGACGATGGGCTGACGCGCGCCCGGTCGAGGATCGTGCGCAGGTAGGCCGACTGGTACGGGATGCCGGCGGTGCCCACCCGCTTGCCCTGGAGGTCGGCGGGCCGGCGTACGCCCGCCGGGGGCAACGCGATCACCGAGGTGAGGGGTCGCTGGACGATTGCGCCGACCGAGACGAGCTTCAGCCCCCGGTCACGGGCGAGCAGCAGCTCGGGCTCGTAGGAGATCGCCAGGTCGGCGCGGCCCGCGGCCAGGAGCTTCAGGGGGGCCGCCGGGTCCGACGGCGCCCGCGGGCGCAGATCCAACCCCTCGTGACGGAAGTCGCCGTCCGCCAGTCCGGCGTAGATGCCCACGTGGTCGGCGTTGGGGAAGAAGTCCAGGACCAGGTTGAACGGCTCGGGACGCGGCGGGGCCGCGGCTTCGCGCTTGGCGCCGCAGCCGCCGATCGCGAGCGCCAGGGCAGCAGCCGCGGCGACGAGCACGAGTCTGGTCGTCAAGTGACGGCTCCTTCGGCTCGATGGGCCCAGGGCAGGAGGCGTCTCTCGGCCATCCGCAGACCCGCGAACAGCGCGATCGCGAACGCCGACAGCACGACCACGGCGGCATACGCCCGGGCGGTCTGGAACTGGGGGATGGCCTGCAGGATGAGATGCCCCAGGCCGTCCGACGACCCGGCCTGCTCGGCCAGCACCGCCCCGATGACCGCGACCGCCACGGCGATCCTCGCCCCGCTGAACAGGGCGGGCAGGGCGCCGGGGGCCTCCACGCGCCGCAGCGTCTGCAGTCGGGAGGAGTCGAGCGTGCGCATCAGCTTGCGCAGGTCGGGATCGGCGGCGGCCAGGCCGTCGAGGGTCGTGACGGTGACCGGGAAGAAGCAGACCAGGCCGACGATCGCCAGCTTGGGGGCGAGGTCGTAGCCCAGCCAGGCGACCAGCAGGGGCGCGACGATGACGATCGGGATGGTCTGGGAGGCCACCAGCAACGGGTAGGCGGTGCGCCGCAGGGTCGCCGAGAGGTGGATCGCCACCGCGCAGGCGACCCCGGCCGTGACCGCGACCCCGATTCCGAGCAGGACCTCCGCCGCGGTGACCTCGAAGTTGCGCCACAGCAGCCCGCGATCGGCGTAGAGCGCGGCCGCCACCTCGGTCGGGGCGGGGAGGATGAAGTCGTCGATGCCGCTCAGCTGGGCGTACGCCTCCCAGCCGGCCAGCAGCAGGAGCCCGAGGGCCAGGGCCCGGATCATGCCAGCGCCTCCAGGGCCCGCTCGCGCAGCCTCACCACCGCCGGATCGGTGCGGCTGCGGGGGCGCGGCAGGGCGACGGCTACCTCCGCCAGGTCGCGCCCTGGCCGGGGCGACATCGCGATCACCCGGTCGCCGAGGACCACCGCCTCCTCGACGTCATGGGTCACCAGGACCACGGTCCGGGGCTCGCGCGCCAGCGCATCGGCCAGCCAGCCCTGGGTCTGGGCGCGGGTCAGGGCGTCAAGGGCGGCGAAGGGCTCGTCGAGCGCCAGCACCGGCTTGCCAGCGAGCAGCGTGCGCAGGAACGCGACCCGCTGGCGCATTCCCCCGGAGAGCTCGTGCGGCATGGCGGTCTCGAAGCCGCCCAGCCCGAGCTGCGCGAACAGCGGCTGGGCCCGCGAGCGGGCTCGCGCGCGCCCGACGCCTCGCACCAGGAGCGGCAGAGCCGCGTTGTCGAGCGCGCTCGACCAGGGCAGGAGCAGGTCACGCTGGGGCATGTAGACGGCCGGCTCGGCCTGCACCCGCCCGGCGTCGGGAGCCCGCAGCCCGCAGAGCAGCTCCAGGAGCGTGGACTTCCCGCACCCGCTCGGACCCACCACCGCCACCAGCTCCCCCGGCGCGGCGCGCAGCGACATCCCCGCCAGCGCCTGGACCGCGCCTCGCCGCGTGCGGTAGGAGAAGCTGACGCCGTCGACCCGGACCCCGCCCGCGGCGGGTCCCTCAGCGAATCGAGGCTCCTGGACGGGAGCCTCGGGACGGATTGTCGTCGCTCCCTTCGCGGGCATTACCCCACAGGTTCGAAGGGTCAGCGCCGGGCGGAAGCTTGGTTCCCGGAGGCGCTATCTCAGCCGGCTGTCCCCGCCAGCCCCCCTGTTCGGTTGCCCGGCCATCGTAGCGCAGCTCTGATCGGCCGACGCCAGCGGCCAGAGCCGTGCGCGTCCGCGAGCCCTCGCCCCGGCCCCGGGGTCCCCGATCAGCCGCCCGACGCCACCGGCCGCGTGAGCGCCCTGACGAAGTCCTCGAGGTGGGTGGTGGTCCAGCACTCGAACGCCTCGCAGTAGCGCTCGTACGCGGCGATCACCGAGTCGCCGTAGTTCCAGTACAGGCGCGGCTCCGGGTTCAGCCAGTACGTCCTCCCGGCCCGCTCGGCGACCGCGGCGAACAGGTCGTCGCGCGGGTCGCGCCCGTTGGTGCGTGCGTCGCCCAGCACGATCACGGTGGCGCGGGGATGCAGGTCGTCCTCGACCTGGTCGAGGAATTCCGACCAGACCCGGCCGTAGTCGGTGTAGCCGGAGACGTCGGCCACCCCGGCGTCGCGCCCGATCGCCTCGGACACTGCCTTGAACGAGCGCTCGCGCTCGAAGATGTCGGTGACCTCCGAGATGCGCTCGATGAACACGAACGACCGCAGCTTGCGGAAGGCGTCGTGGAGCGCGTGCAGGACCGACAGGAAGAACACCGACGCCGAGGTGACGCTGGTCGAGACGTCGCAGAGCACGTAGATCTCCGGCCGTCGGGGGCGCAGCGGCCGGAACTTGAGCTTGACGGGGACGCCGCCGGTCTCTAGCGAGGCGCGCATGGTCCGGCGCACGTCGACGTGCGCGTGGCGCCGGCGGCCGCGCAGCTCGTGCCCCTGGGTGGCCAGGCGGCGCTTCAGCTGCGCCACGATGCGATGGACCGCGGCGAGGTCCTGAAGGGGCCCGGAGGGCAGCGCGCGATCGAGCTCGCTCAGCGGCCGGGCCGGCGGGAGCTTGCGGTTGCGCTCGATCATCGCGCGCTCGAGCTCGCGTCGCAGATGCGCCTCGAACGCCCGCAGCGCCTCCCGCGGCAGGCCCTCCCGGCGCGGATCGTCCACCGGCAGCTCGGGCTGGGGGTCGGAGCGCATGCCCAGCGCGCGCCGGATCCGCTGCACGTCCACCCCGATCACCCCGGAGCCCTCGGCCTGGCGGCCGAAGGCGGCTATGGCCAGGCGGGCGAGGTCGCGCATCGCCTCCTCCGAGCCGTCGCGCAGGGCCGCCGCGATCTGCTGGCGCAGGGTGTCCAGGTTTATCTGATCGCCGCCCTCGAGCGCGCCCTCCTCCCGGACGTCGCGGCGCACCGCCTCGGCCTCGGGAGCGCGGAAGAAGAAGCGGTCGAAGATGAGCTCGAACACTTGCCGGTCCTCCTGGGACTTGGCCAGCGTCGCGGCCAGGGCCTCGCGCACGTCGTCACGTTCGGTCCACGGGACCTCGCGGAGGGCCGCGAAGGCGTCCAGCAGCTCCGACGTCCCGATCGCCAGGCCTTCGCCGCGCAGCTCCTCGGCGAAGGCCAGGAGCTGGCCCGGCACCCCGGGCGGGCCGTCGGGAACGTCGGCGCCGGGGCTCACAGCGGGCACCGCCCCTATGCCGTCCGCGGCGCTCCGAACGGCAGGTCGGCGCCGGCCAGCTCGACACCCACCCGCTCGGCCACGGTATCGAGGTCGGTGCGGTGCTTGACGATGATGCTCATCGTCTCGCGGAACGTCTCGGCGTCGATGTCCTGCGCCCCCAGGAGCAGCAGCGCGCGGGCCCAGTCGATCGACTCGGCGATCGAGGGGGGCTTCTTGAGATCCAGCTCGCGCACGCGGTGCACGACCTCGACCAGCTTGCGGGCCACCGTCGCGGCCAGGTCCGGGGCGTGCAGGCGCACGATCGCCAGCTCGAGTTCGAGATCGGGATAGTCCAGCCACAGGTACAGGCAGCGGCGCTTGAGCGCCTCGGTGAGCTCCCGCGAGTTGTTGGAGGTCAGCACGGCCACGGGGCGCGTCCGGGCGTCGATCCGCCCCAGCTCGGGGATCGAGATCTGGAAGTCGGACAACAGCTCGAGGAGCATGGCCTCGAACTCCTGGTCGGTCTTGTCGATCTCGTCGATCAGCAGGACGACCGGATCGGTGGACGCGATCGCGGTCATGAGCGGGCGCTCGAGCAGGAAGTCGGCCGAGAAGATGTCGTCCTGGACTGCGTCCCAGCCCGAGCCCGGGTCCTCGGTCTGGATGCGCAGCAGCTGCTTGCGGTAGTTCCACTCGTACAGCGCCTTGGCCTCGTCCAGCCCCTCGTAGCACTGCAGGCGCACCAGCCGGCGGCCCAGGTAGCGCGACAGGGCCTTGGCCAGCTCGGTCTTGCCGACCCCCGCCGGCCCCTCGACCAGTACCGGCTTGCCGAGCTTGCTGGCCAGATAGGACACCAGCGCGGTCGACTCGCCGGGCAGGTAGCCGACCGAGCGCAGCCCGTCGGCCACCTCCCGGACCGATCCGGGATCCGCGGTCACCGGCCCATTATGCCCACCGACTGGGCGATACTCGCGGCGCCCGTGTCCCAGCTCGCCCAGCTGCTCGCGCAGATGGTGCCCGAGAGGCACCCCAACCTCGAGCCGACCAACCCGACGCCATACTTGCTGCTGATGCTCTTCGGTTTCGCGGTCGGCGCGATCGGCCACCTCGTCCGCTCGCGCACGCTGGTGGCGATCGGGGTGCTGGCGGTCTTCCTGGGCACCGTGCTGCTGCCGATCGGCATCTTCCTGGCCAGGTCCTGAGCCCGTGGGCCGGCATCCGCTGACATGATTTGCTGGCATCGCGCCACCGCCCGCCCGGCGCGGACCTGAAGGAGACACCCATGGCCAAGACCGCCACCGCAGTCACCTCGTTCTCCAAGGCGCTGATGCTGGGCGAGATCCACGAGGACCTGGTGTTCCCCTACCCGACGCCCGACGCCGAGGAGGCCGAGACGGTCCGCGAGCTCATCCGGGCCTTCCGCGACTACGCCGCAGAGCACGTCGACTCGCGCAAGATCGACCGCGAGTCCTGGATCCCGGACCGGATCTACCGCGACCTCGGCGAGCTGGGGCTGATGGGGCTCCACGTGCCCGAGGAGTACGGCGGTAAGGGGCTCTCGCAGACCGGCTACGCGCGCGTGTTCGAGGCGATCGGGCAGGTGAACGGGTCGCTGACCATCGGCATGGGCGTACACCAGTCGATCGGGTTCAAGGGAATCACGATGTTCGGCTCCGAGGTGCAGAAGGAGCGCTTCCTTCCCGATCTGGCGGCGGGCCGCAAGCTGGCCGGCTTCGCGCTTACCGAGCCGAACGCCGGATCGGATGCCTACAACCTCGAGTCCAGGGCGGTCCTCCAGGGCGACGGATCCTGGCTGCTCAACGGCGAGAAGCGCTGGATCGGGAACGGGGGGCGCGGCGACGTCTTCACCACCTTCGCCCGCGCCGAGGTCGACGGCAAGGACAGCCACATCGCGCTGATCCTCGAGAAGGGGATGGAGGGCCTCGAGGCGGGCGACCCCTACGACACGATGGGGCTGCGCGGCAACAACCTCTGCCCCCTGTACTTCAAGGACGTCCGGGTTCCGCCCGAGAACGTCCTGGGCGAGCCCGGCGAGGGCTTCCGGATCGCCATGCAGGTGCTCAACAACGGCCGGCTCGGGCTGGGGACGGGGTCGGTCGGGCTGGCCAAGCGCCTCCTCGACCTGACGATTGCGCACGTCACCGAGCGCCGCCAGTTCGGACAGCGCCTCGCCGACCTCGACATGGTCGAGGACAAGGTCGGCTGGATGGTCTCCTACCTGTTCGGCCTGGAGTCGCTCGCCTACCTCACCACCGGGCTGGTGGACGCGGGCATCGAGGACTACTCGGTCGAGTCGGCCATCGCCAAGGTGATCGGCACCGAGTTCGTCTGGTACCAGGCCAACCGGGCGATGCAGCTGAAGGGCGGCGCCGGATACATGCGCGACGAGCCCTACGAGCAGATCATGCGCGACATCCGGATCTTCCCGATCTTCGAGGGGGCCAACGACGTCATGCGCTCCTTCATCGCGCTCTCGGTCCTCAAGCCCCTGGGCGACGAGCTGCGCCTGCTGACCGACTTCGACCTCTCCAAGCCGACCCAGCTCGTCGGCGCCTGGGCCAACTATGTGGGCGGGCGGGTCAGGCGGGAGGTCCGCCCGGACTCCGTGACGCTCGCCCACGACGAGCTCTCGGATCTGGCCGCCACGATCGGAGACCAGGTCAAGCAGCTGCGCCGCGTCGGCGAGGCGGCCCTGCGGCGGCATGGCAAGGACATCACCCGCCAGGGGATGACCCACAAGCGACTGGCGGCCGCGCTCAGCGACGTGTACGCGCAGATCGCGGTGCTCTCCCGGGTCAGCCGGATCTTCGAGGAGCAGGGGGTCGAGGCCTCCGGCCAGGAGCGCTACATCGCGCAGACGTTCTGCGAGCGGGCGCGCCGGCGCACCGAGAGCCAGCTCGACAAGGTCGACGACAACGACGACGAGCGCATGCATTCGATCGCCCGCCTCGCCTATAAGCGGGGCGCGTACGGGTACGCCCTGTTCGACGACTAGAGCCGGGCCTGCGCCCGCGCCGCCTCGCGGCTAGCGGCCGCTCGGGCGCGGGCCCAGCCGGCGCGTGGGCGCGTCGGGACCGCCGCCGATCCCCTCGGCGCCGTCCGGCTGGGCGGCGCCGCCTCCGCCCCCCAGGGCCTCGGTGTCGGCGAGGTGCGGGCGCTCCTCGGGCAGTCGGACCTCCCGGTCGGCCACCTCGACGTCCTCGCCCCGAGGCGGGGGCCCGGCGAACAGCGGTGGCTCGGGCCGCTGCGCGGCCCGCAGGCGATTGCCGGCGTAGGCCAGCGCCGCCGCCGCGACCAGGCCGACGTAGATCCCCCAGTTCAGCCCCACCGCGACCCCGCGCCCGAGGTCGGGCCGGTCGAACAGCCGCCACGCGATCAGGAAGAAGCTCCAGCCACCGGCCGCGGTGACCACCAGGCCATCGCCGCCCGGCAGGTGGAACGCGCGGCGCTCCGCGCGCGCGAACATCAGCGCCAGGACGCCCAGCACGATCACCAGCACGGCGGCTTCGACCCACGAGAAGGCGCTGATCGCGCTGTAGGCTCGGTCGCGGGTCGGGAAGCTCGCCCGGTACCAGGGGAGCAGCATGGTCGCGAACAGGCCGATGGCCGCCGCGCTGACCTGCCTCTGCTCGGCCGCCAGCGCCCGCCAAGCGCGCCCGAGCCGGCGGGCTCCATGAGCGACCCGCTCGCTGGCCGGAGGCGCGCTCGCCACCGCTACGCCCGCGCGCCGGCGCGGGCCTGCATGCGCTCGGACAGGACGGCGGCGTCGTGTGTCGACACCGGCCGGATCTGGCCCTGGAAGGCGAGCCTCCAGTGCTCACGGGGCCACTTGCGAACGTGGTCGAGCTCGTCGACCAGCGCCTCGGCGGGCACCCACTCGGGCTCGTCGAGGACGATCTCGGGCTCGGTGGGAAAGCGCCAGGGATAGGCGTCGGCGCGCCCCGGCTTGCCCGGCCATATCGGCGTCCGGTCCTCGAACAGCTCGCCGGTGACGCGGACTCCGGCCGCGAAGGCCATGCGCCTGGTCACGTACAAGAAGATCCGGTCGCCCGGCGCGATCTCCAGCGCGACGTTGCGCCGGCGCTCCTTGAGCCCGATGACCTGCAGCCCGTTCGCCACGGTCGCGGCATGGTTCTCGGGCGAGCCGGTGAGAACCCAGGCGCGCGACGGCTCCGGCGGCATCGGCGGATTGTACGGCCGGGTTCGCCGCCGGCCGGCTCGGGCTCAGCTGATCGGGATGTCCTCGACCTCGACCGACTCGCGCCGGCGCAGCTCCACGCGTTCGAGGTACCAGTCGATCATGGCGCGCAGCAACAGGAACAGCTCGCGCACCAGGTCGGCCAGCGCATGCCGCAGCTCGGCGGGCATCAGGCCGCGGCCCAGGTCGAGCAGGGCCAGCAGCGCCCGAGCCTCGGCGCTGCGCCCGTCCCGCTCGTCGGCGCGTGCGCCGGCGTAGCCGCTGGCCGCAGCGCGATCCCCGCGAGCCTCCGCTCCGGCCCGGCTCGCCTGGGCTCCCGCCTGGGCGATGACCTTATCGGCCGCCTCCTGCGCCGCCCGCACGCGGCGGCTGAGCTCCTCCAGGGGATCGGGCTCGCCGGCCCGCGACCCCGACCGGTGGCCGGATCCAGAGGAGGAGGGGTTATCGCGTGGAGGGGTCAAGGTCGAGCGTCACCTGGAGGGCGCCGTCGGCGAACGCGGCCCGGCTGGGGCGGTGGTCCGCGAGGGCCGGCGGAAGCATGATCGTCCGCTTGTGGCCGTCGACGCGGACCACGAGCTCGGGCCCGATCTTCTTCAGCGAGATGTCCCCGCGCCGCGCGAAGGGCAGGTCGAGCCGCAGGCGGGCCTCGTCCTCGTCGACCTCGAGCTCATGCGAGAGCGACGTGTGCAGCATCGCCGCGGCGGCGCGGTCGCCGAACACGGCGTCGCCGAGGCGGTCGAGCATCGCCGGGCCGGCCACCTCGTGCTCGAAGTAGGGCGCCCGCAGGACCGGGACCGGCGCGAACGCCGACTCCACACGCTCCAGGTGGTCCTGCTGGCGATCGCGCCAGGCGCCGAAGTAGGTCCCGGCCACGGCGGCCGGGAACACGCGGTTCACGACCACCGCGTCGGTGAGGTAGCCGTAGAGGTTCAGGTAGGTGAACGTGCGCATCGCCTCGCCGATGACCATCTTGTCGGGGTTGAGCACGAGGCGGATCGACGCCCGCGAGCGGTCGCGGAGGATCTCGTTCATCGCGATGAGGTTGTCCATCAGCCGCTGCACGTCGGCGAACACGGCCTCGCCGGGCAGCGTGACGTCGAGGACCGAGCGCGCCAGCGGACGTGCCGCCGCCAGCAGCTGGCGCTCGTGGGGGAAGACCTTCTCGAGCCACCACCGCGCGACGTCGGGGAACGACAGGAGCCTGAGCGTCTCGCCCGTGGGAGCGCAGTCCACCACCACGACGTCCCACCGGCCGCTGGCGTGATGGCGCTTGAGCACGAGCAGCGAGAAGAGCTCATCCATTCCGGGTGGCACCGTCAGCTCCTCGGCGGTGATGCGGTTCACGCCGTGTTCGATCAGCAGGTCGCCCAGCCAGCCCGAGACGGCCGACCAGTGACGCTCCATCTCCTCCTGAGCCTGGACCTGCTGGCCCCACAGAAGGTCGCCGGCCGGGGCCGGGTCGCCGCCCACTGTGACCTCCAGCGCCTCGGACAGCGAGTGGGCGGGGTCGGTAGAGAGCACCAGCGTGCGCAGGCCCTGCGAGGCGCAGCGCTGGGCGGTGGCCGCGGCCACCGACGTCTTGCCCACGCCCCCCTTGCCGGTGTAGAGGATGGTCCGGGGCGCCATCCGGCAAGTCTAGGGCCGGCGGGGCGCGAGGACGGCGCTCAGACGACGCGGGTCCCGGGCGGCAGGCGCCGGGGGCCGCCGTAGCGCCGCAGGTAGTAGCTGAACCGGGCGGCCTTGGCGCAGTAGAGGGCGACGCGGGTGCGCCGGCACAGCCCGGCCAGGAAGTCGCGCAGCAGCACGTGGTAGTTGAGGTTCGAAATCTCCCGGCGGTTGCTGTAGCGCGACCAGTGGCCGAGATCGAAGCGCGGAAGCGTCCGCCGGGCGTCGCGGTCACCGGCCGCGAACAGCTGGCCGGCATGCGCGTCGCCCAGCGAGCGCCAGGCGTCCCACAGCCCGTTGAGCGCCTGCACGAACCCGTTGATGATCCGGTAGCGCGGGGCGAAGCTGTACTCGGCGTAGTAGGCGCCCCAGCGCGACGGCACCCGCACCCCGAGCGGAGCCCGCAGGTCGTAGAGCGGCAGCGCCTGGCGGATGGCGGCGGCGTAGCGACCGTCGTGGGTGCGCCGGTAGGCCGCGCTCAGCGCTATGAGCGCGGTGCCCTGGGACAGGCCGCTCGTCCAGGGCGGCATCCCGCGCCTGAAGCGGAACAGGTACTCCCAGGTCAGCGCCGGCCCCCGCATGGACCCGAGGGCCAGCAGCGCCCGTGTCATCGCCAGGGCCTGACCGGAGTAGCCGTGGCGGAACAGCGCCTGGACGCGGCCCCAGTTGGCCAGCGGATGGAACTGCAGCGCCTGGCCGGGGACGTACTGGAGCACGACGCGGCTGGGCCCGATCCGCACGCGGGCGCCCGGTGCGGGCACGCGCCTGGCCCGGGTCCACCACGCGGTGTTGCGCTCGAGCTGCATGAACGCGACGTTGAGGCGCGAAGCGGTAAGCCGCCCGCGCAGGGCGAGCCACCCGACCGTGCCTATGGCGTTGGTCTGTCCGGCTCGCAGCACGCCCCGCAGCCGCCTGCGGGCAGTCAGCGCCCTCTCCCAGACGGCAAGCTTGGCGTCGCGCGTCGGCTGGCCGATCTGGCCGCTGGCCAGCAGCTGGTCGAGCTTGGCCCGGACGGCGCCCGCGCGCAGCGCCGACGGGGCGGGAGTGGGGCCGGGCGGGGGATCGGCGGCGGCGCTGGCCGCCGGCGCCACGCCCGCGGGTGCCAGGAACGGGTCGTTCTCGGTGTGGACGCGCCCGTGGTCGAGCACCAGCACGGGCGCTGCCGACGCGGTCGAGGCTGGAACCAGCAGCAGGGCGGCAGCCCAAACCAGGCGCGTCCGGCGCACCCGGCGGATGGTACGCTCGCCGCTCCCGCGACGCCCCGACCGCAATTCCGCTTGCAGCCAAGGAAGGATCACTTGCCGATCGCCCACAGCGCCTCACGCGCGCTCATCACGCTGTTCCTGGTCTTTCTTGGAGTGACGCTCGCAGCATGCGGCTCCGAGGACCCCCAGAAGCTGATCAACGAGACCTTCAGCGGAGGCAAGAACGTCCGCAGCGGAAAGGTGGACATCTCGCTGCGCGTGACGCCCCAGGGATCGTCGCAGGCCTCCCAGCCCTTCGTGCTGAGGGTCACCGGGCCCGTCGAGAGCCAGGGGAAGGGCAACCTTCCCAAGTTCGATCTCGGGCTGTCGGTGAGCGCGAACGGGAGGTCGTTGAGCGCCTCCGCCGTCTCGACCGGACAGACCGGCTTCGTCAGGCTGCAGGGGGCGGCGTACCAGCTCGGCGACAGCGCCTTCGCAAAGCTCAAGCAGGCCTACGCCCAGGCCCAGGCGCAATCGCAGCAGGCCAAGACCGGGGGCCAGCAGACCACTCCGGCGGCGCTCGGGATCAACCCGCGGACGTGGCTGCGAGACGCCAAGACCGAGGGCAGCGAGGAGGTCGGCGGCACCGACACGGACCACGTCTCGGCAACCATCGACGTCCCCAAGATGCTGGCGGACGTCAACACGGCGCTCTCCAAGTTGCAGGCCAAGGGCCTTCCGCAGGCCGGCCAGCTGCCGCCCTCGATCACGCCGCAGCAGCAGAAGCAGATCACCGACGCGGTGAAGGGGGCCACCTTCGACTTCTGGACCGGCAAGGACGACAGGATCCTGCGCAGGCTGGTGGTCAAGCTCTCCTTCCAGGTGCCCCCGGCCGAGCGCTCCTCCACCCGCGGCGTCACCGGCGGCGAGCTGGGTTTCGCCTTCCAGATCACCGAGCTGAACAAGCCCCAGCAGGTCAGCGCCCCCGCCAACGCGAGGCCGTTCAGCGAGCTCGGGCCCGCGCTGCGCTCGCTGTTTGGCCAGGCGGGCGCCGGAGCCGGCGGGGCGCCCGGCGCGGCGGTCCCGCCCGGGGCGGGCGCCGGCGCAGGCACCGCCCCGGGCTCGGCGGCCCAGGAGGCGTACCTGCGCTGCCTGCAGCAGGCCGGCGGCGACGTGGCCAAGGCCCAGCGCTGCGCGGCACTGATTCGGCGCTGAGCGCCCCGGCGGGCGGCTCAGCCGGACGCGCCCGAGGCGGCCAGGCCGAAGCCCGCGCGGTAGAGCCCCTCCACGCGGTCGAGCTCCGATCCGTCGAGGTCGGGGACCCCGTCTCCGCCGGCGGCCGCCCACTCGTCCAGCTGGGCGACGGTGTTGACCGTGTGCACTACGCAGGCGATCCCGGGTTGGGCGAGGATCCACTTCATCGCCGCCTGAGCCAGCGTTCGCCCGCCTTGCCGCCGCAGGAAGTCGAGCTGGTCGACCTTCCGCAGCCCGTCGAGCAGCCACTCGCGCGGGCGGTGGCGGCGATGGTCGTTGCCCGTGAAGCTGGACGCCGGGGTCAGGTGGCCCTCGAGCAGCCCGCTCGAGGTGGGGACGCGCGCCATGACTCCGACACCCCGCGGCACGGCAGCCTCCAGGAACTCGGAGCCGGGCTCCTGCTCGAGCAGGTTGAACACCGTCTGAAGCGAGGTGATCGACCGCTCCTCGATGGCCCTGCGCCCCTCGTCCCTCCACCCGATCTTCGGCCCGAGGGCGACGCCGTAGTGGCGGATCTTGCCTTCCCGGCGCAGCGCCTCGAGCGTCTCCCACAGGTCATCCCGCTCGAGCGCGTCCACGCGGGGGTTGTGCAGCTGGTAGAGGTCGACGTGGTCGGTGCGCAGCCGCCGCAGGCTCGACTCCAGCGCCCGCCGGGTGCGGGCGGGCGACCAGTCGTGGGGCCGCTCGCCCTCGGCGTGGCCCTGGCGCTCGGAGTCCAGGACGTAGCCGAACTTGGTCGCGAGCTGAACGCGATCGCGCCGGGCGCCGGCGCGTTCGAGCGCCGCTCCGACGATCTCCTCGTTGGCCCCCTGGCCGTACGTGTCGCCGGTGTCGAAGAACGTGATCCCGAGCTCGAGCGCCCGGGCCACCAGTCGGTCGGGATCCTCGTGCGCGCCCCACCAGTCCGAGCCGAGCGCCCAGGTGCCGAACGCAATGGCCGAGGTGCGAAGGTCGGTCTCCCCGAAGCGTCGGATCTGCACCGGGCGCCAGTCTAGCCTCCGTCGCCCGGGGCGGCCGCCGTCCGTATCGTGTCGGCCATGGCAGCCGTCAGCACGAAGCGCTCGCGCATGGCCGCATCCGTGTTCAGCTCACAGGGATGGCCGTACCTGCTGGTGCCCTTCATCCCGCTGGCGCTCGTGCTCGAGTGGCTGCATGCCGCTCCGGTGGCGGTGTTCGTCGCCTCGGCGCTGGGTGTCATCCCCACGGCCGCCCTGATGGGCCGGGCGACCGAAGAGCTAGCCGAGCGGGCCGGCCCGGGCATCGGCGGCCTGCTCAACGTGACCTTCGGCAACGCGCCCGAGCTGATCATCGCGCTGTTCGCCCTCGCGGGTGGCCTCCACGAGGTGGTCAAGGCTTCGCTGATCGGCTCGATCATCGGGAACATCCTCCTCGTGTTGGGTGCCGCCATGGTGGTCGGCGGCGCGCGCCGCGAGCGCCAGCACTTCGATCGCACGATGGCCAACGCCCAGTCGTCGATGCTCCTGCTGGCCGGGGTGGCGATGGCCATGCCCGCCATCTTCGAGCTGGTGGAGGGCCAGGGACTGCCATCTCCAGGGGCGGCGCGGGTCGGCTACGACTCGCCGGTGGAGATGCTCTCGCTCGCGGTTGCCGTGATCCTCATCAGCTCCTACGCCTTCGGGCTGCTGTTCTCGCTGCGCACCCATCGCGACCTCTTCAACCCTGAGCGGACCGAACGGGGGGGCCGGCGCCACGGCTGGAGCGTCAGGCGCTCGGTGTTGATGCTCGCGGTCGCGGGCGTGGCGGTCGGCGTGATGTCCGAGCTCCTGGTCGGCTCCATCTCCGACGCGGCTAAGTCGGTCGGCCTGAGCCAGTTCTTCATCGGGGCGATCGTGGTGGCCTTCGTGGGCAACGCCGCCGAGCACTGGGTGGCGGTCCTCGTGGCGGCCAAGGACAAGATGGACCTGGCGGTCAACATCGCCATCGGCTCAAGCGCCCAGATCGCGCTTTTTGTAGCCCCGGTGCTGGTGCTCGTCTCGTTCGTCCTGGGCCCGTCGCCCATGGCCCTGGTGTTCAACGGGTTCGAGCTGGGAGCAGTGTTCCTGGCGATCCTGATCGCCACTCACGTCACCAACGAGGGCGAGTCCACCTGGTTCGAAGGCGTCCAGCTGCTCGCGGTGTACGCCGTTCTCGGACTCGCCTTCCTGTTCGCCTAGATGCTGGCGATCGACCTCTCCGGACTCGCCCCGTGGCTTGTCCTGACGGTCACGGTCATCGCCTTCCTGCTGATCGACCTCCTCGCGTTCGCCCGCGGGCGTAAGCCGACCTTCCGGGCTGGCGCCGCGTGGAGCCTGGGCTGGCTGCTGATTTCGCTGGCGGCCGCGGGCGTCGTGCTGGTGGTGGAGGACGGCCTGGCCGCGGTGAATTACACGACGGTGTACCTGATCGAGCGCTCGCTCTCACTCGACAACCTCTTCGTCTTCCTCCTGCTGTTCGGGTACTTCCGGGTGCGTGACCGGGACCGGGCCACGCTTCTGTTCTGGGGCATCATCGCGGCGCTCGTCCTGCGGGCTCTCGCCATCCTGGGCGGAGTCGCGTTGATCGAGCGCTTCCACTTCGTCGTCTACCTGCTCGGAGCCGCGCTGCTGCTGCTTGCCTACCGCATCCTGCGCGGAATGGACGAGAACGTCGACCCCGACCGAAACCTGTTCGTGCGGGCGGTCCGCCGGCTGTATCCCGTCGACACCGATACCACCCAAGGCCGGTGGTTCGTTCGTCGGGACGGCGTGCGACACGTGACCCCTCTGTTCCTGTGCCTGGTCGCCATCGTCTTCGCCGACATCACTTTCGCGGTCGACTCGATCCCGGCTGCCTTCGCGATCACGCGCGACCCGCTGTTGATCTGGATGGGCAACGCGTTCGCGCTACTCGGCCTGTCCGCCCTGTTCGTACTGGTCGAATGGCTGATTCGCCGGTTCCGTTACCTAGACCAGACGATCGCGATCGTGCTCGCGCTGGTCGCCCTCAAGCTGCTGCTGGAAGACGTCTACGAGCTCGGACCGTTGGCGAGCCTGGCCATTCTCGCCGCCACGTTCGGGTGTGGCATCGCCGCCTCGATAGTCGCCGATCGCCGCGACCCGCTGGCGGACGAGAAGCGGGGGGAGCGCGATCGGCGCGTCACCGCCGCACACATGGGGTCGACGCGCTGAGCGATCCGCCCGTCCCTACTCCCGCCCGACCTCCTGGTCGTCGTCCTCGAGCTCGTCGACCTCGTTGTCGTCGTCGTCGGTCACCGAGGCCGAGGCGCCGGGGTGGTAGCGGACCTGGAAGGCCTCCAGCTGCTCGTCGCGCTGGTGCTCGTCGATGGGCGACTCGTCGGAGATCAGCACCCAGTCGGCTCCCTCGAACTCCTCCATGTTGAAGATCTCAGCGTCGAGCTCTGGGGAGTCATCGACCACGATCAGGACCTCGGTCTGGGGATTGAAGTAGGTCCCCGGACGGTTGAGGGCCTCGTCCACCTCGAACACGCGCGGGTCGGCCATGCCGGCAGCCTACCCGCGTCGCGGCTGGGCCGTAACGCCGGGTCAGCCCAGCTCGCGGACCTGGCGCTCGACCTCGGCGTCGACGTCGAGCGGCTCCTGGCCGGCGCGCATACGCCGCTCGTTGCGGGCGATCACCAGCTGGCGGATCTCCGCCCGCAGCTCGGGATCGATGGCGGGCGCGGTGAGGCGGGCGAGCTCGGCCTCCACGTCGAGTGGCGTCTCGCCGCGCCGCAATCGCCGGTCGTTGCGGGCCTGAAGCAGTTGACGGATCTCGTCGTCGCGCTCGCGGGCGCTGTGCCCGCCACCGCCACCGCCGCCGGGCGTCGGCCGCCCGCGTCCGCGCTCCTCGTCGATCGAGAACGCGCCGCGACCGATCTGGTCGTAGAGCTTCCCGGTGCTCAGGAAGGTGATCAGGGCGATCAGGCTGCCAAGGACCACGACGGCGACGATCACTGTCCCGAAGGCGTCCTGCACGTTCAGCGGGGGCGTGTCGGGCGCCGGGGACCGGCGCGCGGGTCGGGGCGTTGGGGCGGCACTGCTTAGATTGTGACCCATGTGGCGCCGCCTGATGCGTCGGACGTTCGCGCCGCGGCGGCCGCCGCTGTACATGGAGCAGTGGGCGCTCGCGCTCGTGACCGCGGCGGCGCTCGCCGCCGGCATCGTCCTGGCCCTCGGGGTGCTGCGCTAGGGCTGGCGCCGGCGCGGTTGAGGCCGCCCGCGCCCTGCGGTAGCCTATTGGTTGACTGACCAGTCAATCTAACGCGACTCGCCGGACCGTTAATTGCCACCCTCCGGCGCGCAAGGAGAATCTCCAAGTGGTCGATTTCACCCTCACCGACGAGCAGAGGGCCCTGCGCGAGATGGCCCACGACTTCGCGGCCAACGAGATGCGACCGGTCGCCTGGGACTACGATCGGGACAGCACCTGGCCGGAAGACATCCTGCGCAAGGCGTGGGAGCTGGGCATCCTCAACACGCACATCGCCGAGGAGTACGGGGGCCCCGGAATCGACTTCCTGGGCGGTGCGCTGATCGAGGAGGAGCTCGGTTGGGGGTGCTCGGGGATCGGCACGTCGATCGCCTGCAACGGCCTGGCCACCACGCCGATCGTGATCGGCGGCTCGGAGGAGCTCAAGCGCCGGTACCTCTCCTCGCTGACCGAGGAGTTCAGGCTGGCCTCGTTCTGCCTGACCGAGCCGGACGCCGGCTCGGACGTCTCGGGCATGCGGACCACCGCGGTCAAGAAGGGCGACAAGTACGTCATCAACGGCTCGAAGTGCTTCATCACAAACGGCGGATACGCAGACTTCTACACCGTGTACGCCAAGACCGACAAGGACGCCGGGCATCGCGGCATCTCGGCCTTCGTCGTCCCACGGGAGGCGGGGGTGGTGGTGGACAAGAAGGAGGACAAGATGGGCCAGCGCGCCTCCAACACCGCCACGATCACGTTCAACGACTGCGAGGTCCCGGCCGACCATCTGCTCGGCGAGGAGAACAAGGGCTTCAAGCTGGCGATGATGACCCTGGACCGCACGCGCCCCGGGGTGGCGGCGATGGCGGTGGGCATCGCCCAGGCCGCGTTCGAGTTCGCGACCGACTACTCCAAGGAGCGGGTCCAGTTCGGCGTCCCGATCGCCATGCACCAGGCGATCCAGTTCATGATCGCCGACATGGCGACCGACATCGAGGCGGCGCGGCTGCTGGTGTGGAAGTCCGCGGTGCTGCTCGACCAAGGTCGTCGCAACACGCTCGAGTCCTCGCACGCCAAGCGCTTCGCCGCCGACACCGCGATGAAGGTCGCCACCGACGCCGTCCAGGTGTACGGCGGCTACGGGTTCATCAAGGAGTACCCGGTCGAGAAGCTCATGCGCGACGCCAAGATCATGCAGCTCTACGAGGGCACGTCCCAGATCCAGCGGCTGGTCATCGCCCGCGAGACCCTGCTGCCGCGCCGGGTCGAGGAGCCGGCCGCCGTCGCCGCCGCGGCCTGATCCCGCCGCGCCGGGACGCCGGGCGCCCTCCGCGCGATGAGTCGCGTAGCCGCCGTGCACGACGTCGTGGGGCCGCTCGGGGCGGCCGAGCGGCTGTGGTACGACACCGCTCGCTGGCCGTCGTTCATCGACGGGTTCGGCCACGTGGTCAAAATGGAGGGCGCCTGGCCCGCACCGGGCTCACGCATCGTCTGGGACTCCACGCCGGCGGGCCGGGGGAGGGTGGTCGAGCGGGTGATCGACCACCGCCCCGGCGTCGGGCAGGCCGTCGAGGTCGAGGACGCCACGCTGTGGGGGACCCAGCGCGTGCGCTTCGAGCAGCTGCAGGACGGCACCGCGGTCGGGCTGGAGCTCGACTACCGGCTCAAGCAGCGCGGGCCGGTGCGGGGGCTGATCGACCTGCTGTTCATTCGCCGAGCCATCCGGGACTCGCTGCAGCGCACGCTGGCGCGCTTCTCGCGGGAGCTGAGCATGGAGCTCGAGCTCCTGAGCTGATCCGGGGCCTCCGGGAGTGCCTCCCCGCGCCGGGGAGGCGATAGCCTTCGGCGCTCTCGGGCCGGCGCGGTCGCGCCGTGCCCTTCCTCCTCGCGAAAGGGACCTCGAGCCAGCATGTTCGTCTTCAAAGCCGCGGTCGTCGGCGCCGGCACGATGGGCGGCGAGATCGCCCAGGTGATCGCCAGCGCGGACGTCCCCGTCGTGCTCAAGGACGTGGACCGGAAGTTCGTCGACCAGGGTCTGGACAAGGCCCGGGAGGTCACCCAGGGCCAGCTCGGTCGGCTGGTCAAGAAGGAGAAGCTCACGCAGGAGCAGGCCGACGCCGGGGTCGAGGACGTCCTGCGCCGCATCCACGGGACCACCGACTACGACGGCTTCGGCGACGTCGACTTCGTGGTCGAGGCGGTGCCCGAGAAGATGGAGATCAAGCGCGCGGTGTTCGGCGAGCTCGACGTCGTGACGCCGGGTCACGCCATCCTCGCCTCCAACACCTCGTCGCTGTCCATCTCCGAGATCGCCGAGGCCACCACCCGGCCCGACCAGGTCCTGGGGTTCCACTTCTTCTACCCGGCCTCGATGATGCGCCTGATCGAGGTCATCGAGGGCGCCGACACATCTCCGGAGACCGCGCAGGCGGCGGCCAACTTCGCCCAGGCGATCCGCAAGATGCCGATCCGCTGCGCCGAGTGCCCTGGCTTCGTCGGCAACCGGATAGCCAACGCCGCGATCGCCGAGGTGTGGCGCGTCCAGGAGGAGGAGGAGATCCCCACCGAGCAGCTGGACAAGATGCTCTCCGAATCCAAGGCGCTGCCCATGGGCCCGTTCTTCCTCGCCGACATGCTTGGCCTCGACACCGTCCTGCACGTCGCCGAACACCTACAGCAGTCCTACGGCGACCGCTTCTACGTCCATCGCGGCATGAAGGAGCGTGTCGACGCCGGCGACATGGGCGCCAAGACCGGAAAGGGGTTCTATGAGCACGGCAGCTGAGGTCTCCACCGAGCGGCTGGTCGAGCGCTTCTCGCTCAAGGCCTTCGTCGAGTCGTGCCTGGTGCTGGAGGAGGGCGTCGCCACCATCCGGGACATCGACCTGGCCATGATGACCGGCTTCGGGATCATCCCGCCGCCGTTCGCCCGGGCCGACGCCAGGGGACTGGACGAGGTGCTCTCGTCGCTGGAGCGCGACCGGTCGGAATGGGGTGACGCGTTCGATCCGCCCCTCATCCTGCGACGTCTGGTCGCGCAGGGTCGGCTCGGCCAGAAGTCCGGCCAGGGGTTCTTCCCCTATGCGCGGCCGGATGACGGCTTCGACCAGGGCGAGGTCGTGAAGCTCCAGACCCTCAACGCCACCGCGATCGCCTGGCTGGACAATCCTCCGGCGAACTCCATCTCGGCTCAGCTGATCGAGGAGCTGGCCCGGGTGTGGGAGCACGTGGACGGCTCGTCGGGCATCCGGGCGCTGGTGATCGCCTCGGCGAATCCGATGCTCTACTGCGCCGGCGCCGACATCAAGTCGTTCTCCGGGATGGACGAGGCGGGCGGCCGGAGGCTGCTCGACCAGGGCCACGAACTCCTGCGCTCGCTGGGAAGCTCGGCGACCGCCACCATCGCCGCGGTCAACGGCCTGGCGCTGGGCGGGGGATGCGAGCTGGCGATGGCCTGCGACGTGCGCATCGCGGCCGACTCCGCGACCTTCGGCCAGCCCGAGGTCAACCTCGGCATCATCCCCGGCTTCGGGGGGACCCAGCGGCTGCCGCGGATGGTGGGCCCGGCGAGGGCGCTGGAGATGAACATGACCGGCGACGCCATCTCCTCGGAGGACGCCTACGAGCACGGGCTGATCAACCGGGTGGTTCCCGACCACGAGCTGTTCGACGTAGCGCTGGCCTGGGCCCGCAAGCTCGGTGGGCAGGCGCCGCTGGCCATCGAGCAGCTCAAGCGCGTCTCGCATCGGGCCGACCTCGACGACGGGATCGACGCCGAGAAGCAGGGCTTCGCGGCGGTGTTCGGCTCCCGCGACGCCCGCGAGGGGATCACCGCGTTCCTGGAGAAGCGCTCACCGAAATGGCAGGGCGAGTAGTCCCGGCGCAGGACGGGACCCGGCGCCTGGCGGAGCTGGTCAGGGCGGCGGGCTCGGTCGTGGCGCTCACCGGGGCCGGGATATCGGTGCCGTCCGGCATCCCCGACTTTCGCTCGCCCGGAACCGGGCTCTGGGAGAAGGTCGACCCGATGGAGGTCGCCCACATCGACGCCTTTCGGCGCGACGCCCGGCGGTTCTGGAGCTTCTACGGAGAACGCTTCTCCACCCTGCGCGATCGCCAGCCCAACGGCGCGCACCGCGCGCTGGTCGAGCTCGAGCGCCGCGGCCGCCTGGACGGGGTCATCACCCAGAACGTCGACATGCTCCACCGCAGGGCCGGCACGCGGGAGCTGGTCGAGGTCCACGGCTCCATCGCCACCTGCTCGTGCCCGCGGTGCGGCGCAACGGTCGACCTGGACGAGGCGCGCTCGCGGCTGGCGGCGGAACCGGACGGCGTGCCCCGCTGCGCGTGCGGATCGGCGCTCAAGCCCGACGTCGTGCTCTTCGGCGAGCTGCTCCCCGACCACGCCATGCAGCGAGCGTACGAGCTCGCGGCGGGCGCGGACGTCCTGCTCTGCGTGGGCTCCTCGCTCGAGGTCTATCCGGTCGCGGGGCTCCCGCAAGTCACCCTGGGCGCCGGTGGCGCTCTGGCGATCATCACGCAGGGGCCCACTCCGGTCGACCACCTGGCCGCCGTGCGGCTGGACGGCGACGTGGTGGGCGAGCTCGAGACGCTGGTCGCGGCGATCTAAGGCTCGACCCGAGCTTCAGGGAGCAGCCCGGCGGCGGCGCGCGCCCGCAAGGCCGCCTCGAGCCGGCCCAGGGCCTCCTCGACGGCTCGGGCGGTGGCCTGCGTCGGCTCGCCGGCCAGCGCCTCGTTGGCCGCCGAACCGACCGCTGCCCTGCGGTCGCGAAGCTCCTCCAGGCGCCGGCTCATGTCGCCGGCGTCGTCCGGGCGCAGCTCGGCGATCGCCGCCTCCAGCGCCACCCGAAGCTGCAGCGCCGCTTCGCGGGGGCGCCCGGCGCGCAGGTCGACGCGGGCCCGCAGGGCGAGCTCCTCGCACGCCAGCGGCCGGTCGCGCCCTCCCAGGAGGGCCGCGATGCGCTCCTGGGGTCGCAGCGCGGCGATCCGGCGTTGGCGTCGGCGCGGGTCGAGCGGGATCTCGATCGCCCGGGCCCAGCGGCCGTCGGCCACCTGCTCGCCACTGCCGTAGCCCAGCCGGCTGACGAGGGCCTGCTCGCGCGCGAGATCGTGAATCGAGGCGTCGGCGGCCGCCACCCGGTGCGCGCGCAGCGCTCGGTTGACGGCTCGCAGCTCCTCGTCGAGGACCTCGCTCGCCGCCTGGCCGCGCATCCCCTCAAGCCAGGCGTCGGCCTCCTCGGGCGAGAGCGCCTGCGCCGCGATCACCGTCACCCGCGAGGTCGGCACCGGCTGGGGATCGGGCTCCGGGTCGGCCGGTCGCGGGCGCCGGCGGCGCAGCAGGCGGCGCTGGGGCGCGGACAGCGTGGTCAGCACCAGTACGTGGCTGGGCTCGCGCGTGTCGGTGCTGCGCAGCACGTAGCGGCCGTCGTCGGGGCCCAGCGCCCAAGGGACCTCGAACTGGGCGAACCTGAACCGCCGATCCCCGTCCATCGGGCGCGCGGCCACCCCCGCGCGCGGGTCTACCGGCCGCCCTGCGCGCGGCCGACGGGGATCGCCGCCTTGGATGGCCTGACCGGGACGACCGGGTTGTCGATCTCGTTCAGGCGGTCGATCAGCTTCACCCACTGGTCGGGCTTGAGCACCGCGTTGAACTGCTGGCCCAGCTTGCCGTTGGCGCCGAACAGCGGCTGGAAGCCGACGTGTATGTGGTCGGCATGGTCGGCCATCGCCATCGTGTTGTTGGCTCCCTCGAAGGTCATCAGCGAGATGATCTGATGCGGCTTCATGATGCCCTGAAGGGTGAGCAGTCGCCGGATGGCGATGTCGGTGATCGAGCCGGAGCCCTGATGGCCGGCGATCGGGATCCCGTTGATGCCGGCGATGTCGACCGCGTTGCCCGAGGAGTGCTCGGAGACGGTGCCGCCGTTGGTGTAGTAGGAGTGCCCGCACTTCAAGCTGGTGATCGTCGGCCTCAGCCCCGAGGCGGTGAGGAACTCGATGGCCGCCAGCACGCGGCGGTCGATCTGCCCCGCCTGGACGTCGCGGCGCCCGCAGCCGTAGAGCTTGATCCGCGGGTCGGCGAGGATTCGGCGCTCGAGCGCCTCCTTGCTGAGCAGCAGGATCTGACCGATCGAGGGGTTGCGCGCGTCGGGGCCGAAGAACGGGTTCTTGCCCGCGGCGCGGTAGATCGCCGTGGACTCCAGGAGCTTCCAGCCGTCCAGGATCGGCTTCGGGTCGACGGCGGGCGACTTCGGGCCGGCGGGACGAACCGAGAAGCTGACGTGCGGCGCCAGCGACGTCGTCTTGTCGATCCGCCCCAGGATGGTCCCCGCGATCACGTGGGACCCGGGCCGCAGCTTGCGCAGCACCACGTCATCGCGCCCGAGGCCGAGCACCTGCTTGAAATAGGCCTGGAAGGTCGTGTACCCGGCGACCGGCTTGCCGGACTGCATCAGCTGCTCCTCGCCCCCCGCGCGGTAGGAGCTGGGGCGGCCGGGGTGGGCGAACAGGCGCTCCTTGGCCACCGGGACCGGCCGCAGGGCGAGCCGGGTCCGCCGCGGCTTGGTCGCCGCCTTCCCGAACGCGGCGGGCTGGCGGCCGGCGGTGGCGGGCTGCAGCGGCTTGGGGTCGCGCGGTGGCAGCTCGAGAGTCTTGGTTAGGGCGGCCGTGCTGATCGGCCGCGGCTTGGGAGCCGGATAGGACGGGGCCACCTTGCCGAGCTTGGCGTAGGTGTAGAGGTTTCCGTAGACGTCCTGGAGGACGACGTAGTGGCCGAGGCTCTTGCTGACGCCGACCTTCTTGATGATCCCGTCGTTGACGGCGATCACCGGGGCGCCCCTGCGGGAGTAGATATTGATCGCGCGTCTGGTCGGCGAGCCGCCGACCGGCATCGCGGCGTTGCCGCTGCGGGTGCGCAGCGCGAGCTGGCGCTTCGAGATCCCGTCCGTGTAGGTGGCGCGGGCGGCGACCGGGAAGTGGCCCTGCGTCAGTCCGGTCAGTGCGCCGACCAGATCGTCGGGGAGCCCGCCGATCAGCTTGGCCCGCAGCAGCACCGAGTCGACGTACCAGGTGGCGTGGTTGTAGGCGAAGATCGCCTGCCGGAGGTTCTTGTCGGCGCCGGCGGCCTTCAGATAGCGGGCGGCGGCGAAGATGGCATCGACCGGGTTGTACGGATCCTTGCGCCCGTCGTCATTGGCGTCCAACCCGTACATCTTCCAGGAGGAGGGGATGAACTGCATCCATCCCATCGCGCCCGCCGATGAGACGCTGAGGTTGCGACCGTAGTCGGTCTCGATCTCGTTGATCGCGGCGAGGACCTGCCACGGGACCGCATACTCGGTGCCCGCCGCCTGGTAGATCGGGAGCAGGAACGGCGGGATACGGAACTTCTCGATGAAGAAGTTGGGGACGCCGATCGCCGGCGGACCCGGCACCGACAGCGCGAAGCCCGGATTGGACGGAGTGGAGACGGGGGCCGGGGTTGCGCCCTGCTGCGCGCCCTTGGTCTGTTCCTGATCCTCCTCCTCCTTCTTTGTCTTCTTGGAATCCGCGTCGGTCCTCGGCGCGGAGTCGGCGGGACGGTGCACGGGCGGCTTGACGATCGTGGGCTGGGTAACCGGTGGCGGAGTCGTCGCCTGCTGGGGGACGGTGCCCTGGTCGGTCGAGGTGGTCGACTGCGTACCGGCTGCGCTCGACAGCGACGTGGTGCCCTCCGGGCAGAGCTTGGGGTCATCGTTCGGGCACCGGTCGAGCCCGGAGGCCGGGGACAGGGAGGAGCCGAGGCCGACCGCGAGCGCCCCGGTCACCACCAAGCTCATGATCAGCTTCCGCGTCTTCATCGGCGCCGCCTGTCTCCTCCCACCGCGGGCTCCTCGGGTATCCGCGCTGGCCCTGATCCGAGCCCGTCTCCGTGGCTCGGGTGGCAGCACGCTACTTGGTGGGGGCGACGTTTTCAACGCGGAACCGTACCTGGAACGTTCCTGTCACGGGGGGCCGCGAGCCGCCGCCCGCGGGCGAGCCGAGCGAACCCGCTCCGCGGACCACCCGGCGGACGGGCGGAGGCAGCTCTCGAGGGCTGGAAACCCGCCGACGGCGAAGACGTTGCGGCGGCGAATGAATTCCCGTGACAATGACCCTCGACTTGAGGGTTACATCGGCGCGCGGGCTGGACTTACGCCCGCCGACACGTTCCGGGACGCCGCCCGACGTGCGGTATCGTGGCCCGCCGGCCCACCCACCCGAGAGGGCAGCATGACCGACGAGAGCTCGAGCCAGAGCATGCGTGACCGCATAACGCGCCAAGGAGAGGACGCGCTGGGCAAGCTGGCGCAGGACCTGCTCGAGAACCCGCTCGTGAGCGCGGCGATCGGCCGGGCATTCGACGCTCGCGAGAAGGCCGCCCAGGCGCAGGAGTTGGCCATGGGGGCGCTCAACATCCCCTCCGCCGGCGACATGGAGCGCCTCACGCGCCGCGTGCGCTCGGTGTCCCAGCGTCTTGAGGGCATCGAGGACGGAGTGGACCGGCTCGACGAGCACGTGCGCGCGCTGGCGCGCGACGAGTCGCTCGGCAGCCGGCTGGGACGAATCGAGCAGCAGCTGGCGAGCCTGGTGCGCGACGTCGAGGCGGTCAGGGCGGCCGTCGCCGGGACGTCGGATCCGATGCCCAGCGCCCAGGAGCGGCTGAGGGTCGGCGGCCCCGGCGCCTGACGAGCGGCCGGATGGCGTCCCCGTTCCGCTCCGCAGAGGAGCTCCGCGACGTGATGGATCGCGTCTTCTCCATGATGAGCGAGGACGGCGACATGGGGAGCGCGCTGCGGGAGGCAGACGTTCCCCAGCGCTTCGAGTTCGACGACCTCGGCCTGGTGGTCAACGTCCGGCCCGGCCGCGAGGGCGAGGAAGCCAACCTCCACTGGGAGTGGAGCGACGAGGTCGATTGGGAGCCCCGGGTGAGAATGACCATGGGCTCGGAGACCGCGAACCGCTACTTCCAGGGCAAGGAGAACGTGGCGATCGCGATCGCTCGACGCCGGATCAAGGCGGCCGGCGACGTGCGCGCGGCGCTCTCGCTGATCCCGATCACCAAGCCCGTGTACTCCCGATACCGGGCGCTGGTCGAGGAGGAATACCCCCACCTGGTCGCGTGAGGGGGCCGGCCGGCGCGGCGGCATTGACAGATGGCGCCGGGCCGGCTAGACCTAAGGATCGCGAGACAGGCAGAAGGCCGAGAAGTGAGCGGGCTCCGCTTGCGAGGCGCCGCCGGACCCGAGACGAGCGCCGCCGGCCGACGCAGCGGGCCGTTTGCCCGCAGGCGGCGGGGCTACCACCCTGGCGGTCCCGCCGCTGTGTTGGACACGCGCGACGGGCACCCGTGAAAGGCCAGCCGGCCCAGCCGGTGCAACCAGTGACGGGATGACGGCGCGCCCTCAACCACAGCACAGCACCACGAGGTGTACCGGCCATGACGCTCCGTGAGGCGGCCCATCGAGCCGGGGTCAGCCCGGCGACGTTGCGCCGATGGGCCCGCGCCGGCCTGATCCCGCAATACGACGGCGAGTGGACTCCGGCGGCCGCGGCGCACGCGCGGATCGTCGCGCGGCTGCGCGAGCGGGGGCATCGCCTGGAGGAGATTCGCCTGGCGGGAGAGGACGGGCGGCTGGCCTTCGGGTACATCGAGGATCTCTTCCCGACCGCGACCGGTCGCGCGTACACGGTGGAGGAGGCGGCGCAGGAGACCGGACTGGAGGCGGGGTTGATCGAGCGCATCTATACCGCGGTGGGCTTCAGCCTCGAGTCGTTGGACCGGCTGTCCGAGGAGGACATCCAGCTACTGCGCTATGTCGCCGCAGTCCTGGCGGCGGGCTTTCCGCTGGTCGCCTTGCTGCAGCTGGTGCGCGTGTACGGGCAGGCGATCGCGCAGATGGCCGACGCCGAGGTTCGGCTCTTCCACCTCTACGTGCACGAGCCGCTGATGCGCGATGGCGTCCCGGGCCTCGAGATGGCGGAGGAGATGGAGGGGCTGGCCCGGGAGACGCTGCCGCTCGCCTCTCCGATCATGGATCACATCCACGAGCGCCACCTCCAGTACTTCGTGGAGCAGGACGTGATCGGGCACATGGAGGCGGACCTCGACGGCGAGGTCCTCGAGCTGGGCCGCCTCAGGGTGGCGATCGCCTTCGCGGATCTGGCGGGCTATACGCGCCTCACCGAGGAGGAGGGCGAGACGCAGGCCGTCGACGCCGTCGAGCGGTTCGTGGACGCGGTCGAGCAGACGCTTCCCGAGGACGCGCGGGTGATCAAGACCATCGGCGACGGGGTCATGATCGTCGGCTCGGACGCCGGCGCGCTGACCGACTGGGCGGTCGGCTTCCAGGAGCTGTATGTCGACCGGCCGCTCCCGCGCATCGGCATCCACTACGGCGAGACGCTGTACCGGGACGGGGACTACTACGGCCGCGAGGTCAACCAGGCGGCCCGCGTGGCGGCTCGCGCCGCGGGCGGAGAGGTGCTGGTCACCCGGCCGGTGGTGGGGGCGGCCGGGGCGCACCTCGAGTTCGAGCCGATCGGCCAGGTGCGCCTCAAGGGCTTCGCGGGCGTGACCGAGCTCTTCCTCGCGCGCCCGGCGCAGGAATGAGCGCCGCCGCCGGCCGGCGCGGTTCTACACTCGCGACATGACCGACGAGGCCGCCGTCCTCGAGGCCGCGGATCGAAGCCGGCTGCTGGAGCCCGGCCGGCCGGTGGTGGTCATGCTCTCGGGCGGCCGTGACTCTGTCTGCCTGCTCGACGTGGCGGTGCGCCTGTGCGGACCCGAGGCGGTCCAGGCGCTGCACGTCAACTACCGGCTGCGAGCCGCGGCGGCCGACGACGAGAGTCACTGCGCGCAGCTGTGCCGGTCCCTGGATGTGGCCCTGCGCATCGAGCGCCCACCGGCTCGCCTCGGCGGCAACCTCCAGGCGTGGGCGCGCGATGCGCGCTACCGAGCGGCCGAGCGGCTGGCATCGGCCAGCGCCGCCACGGTCGCGGTCGCCCACACCGCGACCGATCAGGCCGAGACCGTCCTGTACCGCCTGGCCGCCTCACCCGGCAGGCGCGCCCTGCTGGGGATGCGCCCGCGCGAGGGCGTCGTGGTCCGGCCGCTTCTGGGGGTCAGCCGCGAGCAGACCGCGGGCTACTGCCGCGCGCGGGGGCTGGCCTGGCGTGAGGACGAGACGAATCGCGGTGATCGTTACGCGCGCGCGCGCGTACGCGAGCGACTCCTGCCGGCGCTACGTGCGGTGCATCCGGCGGCGGAGGCGAACCTCCTGCGCACGCTGGAGCTTCTGCGCGACGAGGCCGAGGCGCTCGAGGCCATGGTCGACGCGGAGCTGGGCGACAGCGACCGGATCGCCGTCGCCCGCTTGGCCGCGCTCCCGCCGGCCCTGCGGCGTCTCGTTGCCCGCCGCATGGCCGAGGGCGCCGCGGGTCGTCCCGCTCCCGACGCCGCCCGCCGCGTGGACGAGATCATCGCCGTGGGGAGGCGACGCCCGCGCGCCGCGCTGCACCTGGGCGGCGGTCTGCGGGCGTTGCTGGATCGCGGCGAGCTGCGCTTCAGCGCCGGGCCCACGCTTTCCCGCTGGCGCGGCTGGCGGCCCAGGGTGAGCGACCGCGGGGCGGTGCGCGGCGCCCAACTGCCGCCCGGCGCCGGCTGATCGGCCCGCCCGGCGCGCCGCGCCGTCGAGTCACTTGGCGGGACTGGGCGCGCGCGCTACCGTGGCATGGTCATGACGCACGTGCCGTTGTGGCTACGCTGCTCGTTCGTCGCCGTGCTCGTCGCAACCATGGCGCTGGCGTTCTGGGGCAGGCCGCCCAAGCGCCGACCGCGGATCGCCACCTGGCGCCGCCTCGCCGGCGCCGGCGCGCTGTGCTACGGCGCCGGGTGCGGCGCGCTGCTGATGGACGAGGCCGCGATCAGCGCGGCGCTGGTCGGGGTCGGGGTCGAGACGCTGTCGGTGGTCGCATGGCTCGGACGCGGGCTGGGCGGCGAGGACGATGAGGGCGGCGGCGGCGGGGACGGCCGCGGGCCCGACGCCGGGGGTCCGGGCGACGGCGACGGGCCGGACAGCCTGTGGGGCCCTCAGGACGAGCGCGCGTTCTGGGACCACGTCGGCCGGCGGCCCGGTCCCCGCGAGCCGGTGGCCGGATAGGCGCCGGGGCTCAGGCACTACATTCCCGCCGATGGCCGAGGCGGCGATCGGGGAGATCCTGGTGCAGGCGGATGAGCTCCGCCACCGCGTCCGCGAGCTGGGCGGGCGGATCAGCCGTGACTACGCCGGGCGCAACCCGCTTCTGATCGGGGTCCTGAAGGGCGCCGTGTTCTTCCTCTCCGACCTCCTGCGCGAGATCGACATCCCCTGCGAGGTGGACTTCATGGCCGTGGCCTCGTACGGATCGGCCACCGACTCCTCGGGGGTCGTGCGCATCCTCAAGGATCTCGACGCCGTCATCGAGGGACGCGACGTGCTGATCGTGGAGGACATCGTGGACTCGGGCCTCACGCTCCAGTACCTGCTGCGGAACCTCGGGGCTCGCAACCCCCGCTCGCTGGAGGTCTGCGCTCTGCTGACCAAGCCCGAGCGCCGCAAGGTCGAGCTGCCCACGCGCTATGTGGGATTCGAGATCCCCGATCGGTTCGCGATCGGCTACGGGCTCGACCACGCCGAGCGCTACCGCAACCTGCCCTACGTCGCCGCGCTGGCCCGCTGCTGACGCCGGCCGTCGCCGTCTGGCTCCGATCCGCGGGGTCGTCGCGAGGGTTAACCGGGTATGGAATCCGCCATGACAAGTCCGCCAGGTGCGCCCGCCCCGGGTGCTGGCGACCCCGCAGGAGGGTCGGATACCCCGTGGTACGCTTGAGCGCCCGCAGCGCCGCTGCCATGCCTGGCGCCGGACGCGCCGGGACCACGCCATGAGCAGGTTCTTCAAGAGCGCCGCCTTCCCGATCCTGATCGTGATCGTGCTGGCGTTCTTCGCCCAGAAGCTCATCAGCCCGGGGGCCGACCGGCCCAAGACCACCTACTCGCAGTTCCTCGTCCAGGTCGATCGCGGCGAGGTCAAGAGCGCCCTGCTCAAGACCAAGGACAACACCGTCGAGGTCACGCGCACCAACAACCAGAAGTACGAGGTGGGCTATGAGCCCGACGCCGGCAACGAGCTGGTCAACCGGCTTCAGAACCGGCACGTGCCCTTCGACGTCGAGGGCCGCAAGTCCAGCGGGTGGCTCTCGCTGCTGACCTACGTGCTGCCGTTCCTGCTGTTCCTGGGCTTCTGGATCTTCCTCATGAACCAGGTGCAAGGCGGCGGATCCAAGGTCATGTCGTTCGGCAAGTCGCGCGCCAAGCGCCTGTCGGTCGACTCGCCCAAGATCACCTTCCGAGACGTCGCCGGTGTGGACGAGGCGGTGGAGGAGCTTCACGAGATCAAGGAGTTCCTCGAGAACCCGAAGAAGTTCCAGGCCCTGGGCGCGCGCATCCCCAAGGGCGTCCTGCTCTACGGCCCGCCCGGGACCGGAAAGACGCTGCTAGCGCGCGCCGTGGCGGGAGAGGCCGGCGTCCCGTTCTTCTCGATCTCCGGCTCCGATTTCGTCGAGATGTTCGTCGGTGTCGGCGCGTCGCGCGTGCGGGACCTGTTCGAGCAGGCCAAGCAGAACAGCCCCTGCATCATCTTCATGGACGAGATCGACGCGGTGGGCCGCCACCGCGGCGCCGGCCTGGGCGGAGGCCACGACGAGCGCGAGCAGACCCTCAACCAGCTCCTGGTGGAGATGGACGGGTTCGAGATGAAGGACAACATCATCCTCATCGCCGCCACCAACCGCCCGGACATCCTGGACCCGGCGCTGCTGCGCCCGGGGCGGTTCGATCGCCAGATCGTGGTGGATCGCCCCGACCGCAAGGGACGGTCCAAGATCCTCGAGGTGCACACCCGCGGCAAGCCGCTGGCCCGGGAGATCGACGTGGACGCGCTGGCCGGGCAGACCCCCGGGTTCACCGGAGCCGACCTGTCGAACCTGGTCAACGAGGCTGCGCTGCTGGCCGCCCGCAACGGCAAGCGCGAGATCACCCAGACCGAGCTCGAGGAAGGGATCATGCGGGTGATCGCCGGCCCGGAGAAGAAGACGCGGGTCATGAGCGAGCGCGAGCGGCTGGTCACCGCGTACCACGAGATGGGCCACGCCATGGTCGG
>DATAEY010000054.1:0-10280 GCA_036257715.1 Solirubrobacteraceae bacterium
GCCGCAGCCGGCGCATGCGCTGCACCATGCCGCGGCGCCCGTGGCGCTCCAGCTCCTGGTAGAGCTCCCGGACGCGGGCGAGGATCTCGTCGGCCACGGCCTGCTGCTGCTCGCGGGTGCTGTGCTCGACCCGCTCGAAGCGAATCGGCTCGCCGTACTGGATGGTCACCTTCGGGAACTGAAGCCGCTTCCAGTTGCGGGCCCTCTGGGAGCCGTAGACCGCGATCGGCACCACCGGCACGCCGGACTCCAGCGCCAGGCGGCCGATCCCGGGCCGGGCGCGCTCCGCCATGCGCCCGGTGCGCTGGCGGCCGCCCTCGCAGTACATGACGATCGCGCGGCCGCGCTCCAGGACGGCATTGGCGGTGATGAACACCTCCTCGTCGTGATGGCCGCGGCGGACGGGGAAGACGCCCCCGTGCGTGTAGATGAACTGCAGAGGTGGCTCGAACAGCTGCGACTTGGCCATGAAGCGGACCCTCCGGCGCAGGAACGCGCCCACGAAGAAGTGGTCCATGAACGAGAAGTGGTTGGGGGCGAGGATCACCGGGCCCGACTCGGGCACGTTCTGCGAAGAGATGCAGCGGCCGCGGAAGACGATCCAGACCAGCCACGAGCACACCAGCCGGACGAGGTCGTAGATGATGTCGGGCTCGCGCGTGCGCGCGCGCTCGTGGAAGCGGTCGAAGTACTCGGCGGGGCGCGGATCCTTGTAGACCTGCGCCTTCATCGGGGCCAGCCGCTCGGTCACGATGAGGCTGCTACCCCCGGGCGCAGCGGGTGTTACGGGCGATCAGTCGCTGGCCCAGCCGCGCGCCAGCTCCACGGCCCGCCGCCAGTCGGCGATCAGCGCCGCCCGCCGGTCATCCGGCATGGCGGGCTCGTAGCGGGCCTTCTCGCGCCATGACGAGCGCACGTGGTCGAAGCTCCATGCGCCCGACCCGACGCCGGCCAGGAAGGCGGCGCCTAGAGCCGTGGTCTCGGCGATCTCCGGCACGACCACCGGCACGCCCAGGACGTCGGCCTGGAACTGCATCAGCCAGGCGTTGGCGGTGGCGCCGCCGTCGGCCCGCAGCTGGGCCAGCGGCTCGGGGCCGGCCGCCTCCATCGCCCGCACCGCGTCGGCGGTCTGGTAGGCGATGGACTCGAGCGCCGCACGGGCCAGGTGGGCCCGTCCGGTCCCGCGCGTCAGCCCCACCACGGTTCCGCGCGCGTAGGGATCCCAGTAGGGGGAACCGAGACCGGTCAGCGCCGGAACGAAGTAGACCCCGTCGTTGGAGTCCAGGGAGCTCGCCAGCTCCTCCGTCTCGGCCGCGGCGTCGACGATCCCCAGGCCGTCGCGCAGCCACTGGACCGCCGCCCCCGTAACGAAGATCGCCGCCTCCAGCGCGTACGTGGTGCGGTCTTCCACGCCCCAGGCCACCGTCGCCAGCAACCCCGGGGCGGGCGGCGGCGGGCGCTCTCCGGCGTTGATCAGGACGAACGACCCGGTCCCGTACGTGTTCTTGCCCAGGCCGGCGTCGAGGCAGGCCTGCCCGAACAGCGCCGCCTGCTGGTCGCCGGCCACCCCGGCCACCGGCACGGCGTGGCCGTGCAGCGTCTCCGGCCTGGTCGTCCCGAACTCTCCGCAGCTCGGGCGCACCTCCGGAAGCGAGCGCTCGGGCACCTCGAGCAGCTCGCACAGTTCGCGGTCCCAGTGGCCGCCGGCGATGTCGTACAGCAGCGTGCGCGAGGCATTGGAGCGATCGGTGACGTGCTCGCCGGTCAGCTTGAACGCCAGCCACGAGTCGATCGTCCCGAACGCCGCGCGGCCGTCGCGGGCCCGTTCGCGCAGTCCGTCGACGTTGCGCAGCAGCCACTCGATCTTGGTGCCCGAGAAGTAGGGGTCGAGCACCAGGCCGGTGCGCGAGCGCACGAGCGGCTCGTGGCCGGCGCGGCGCAGCTCGTCGCAGCGGCCGGCGGTCCGGCGGTCCTGCCAGACCAGGGCGCGGTGCAGCGGCTCGCCGGTGGCCGGGTCCCAGACGGCGATGGTCTCTCGCTGGTTGGTGATCCCGACCGCACCCAGCTCGCCGCGCCCCACCCCCGCCTTGGCCAGCGCCTCGCCGGCCACCGCCTGAGAGACGTCCCAGATCTCGCCGGCGTCGTGCTCGACCCACCCGGGCCGCGGGAAGTGCTGCTCGAACTCGCGATAGGCGCGCCCGGCGAGCCGCGACCGCGAGTCGAACACCAGGCACGTGGTGCCGGTGGTTCCCTGGTCGATGGCCAGGATCATTGACGCCGGCCGGGCCGGCAGAGCTCGGGAGGGCGAAGCCGGTCCGCGGGCCCGCTCAGCGCCTGCCGCTGGTCAGCGCCTCGGCGGTGAGCCGGGTGTTCTCCTCCAGCGCCATGAACAGGCGGATGATCGCTGCCCCGGCGAAGGCGTACAGCGCGAACAGGGCCACGTAGATGGCTCCCACCGCCAGGACGCCGACCGCCTGGGGGACGCCCTGCTGTCCGCCGGTGTAGACCGCGCCGATGATGACGCCCACACCGCCCACGACGACCACTATCCACCCGAAGGCGGTGAGCAGGGTGGCGATGAGCCGCAGCGAGCGGTAGCGCTGCTCGGCCGGCAATGCGGCGGATGCCGCGCCTCCGGGGGGCGCCGGAGCTCCGGCTGGCTGCGGCGTGGTCGGCGGCTGGCTGGCCATGCGAACTCCCTCCCGTCGATTTCGTACGGACGGCGACGCTAAAACGCGGCCGGGCGGGGTGTCAACCGCGCCGCCCGTCCGACACGGCGCGCGCCCTACCGGTCCGGCGGCGGTCCAGGTAGACCAGGAGGAAGTCGGCGAGCTGCCGGATGCGATGGACGAACCCCCCCAGCGTCCTGCCGGTCGCCCGATGCGCAAGGTCCAGCTCGACCTCGCAGACGCGGAAGCCGGCGCGTGCCGCGTCGACGTTCATCGCCGTCTCCATTCCGAAGCGGGGCGCGAACGGGGTGACCGCCCGCAGCACGTCGCCGCGCAGCGCCCGCTGGCCGGAGATCGGCGCCGAGAGCTCGAGCCCGGCCAGCCGCCGTGTCGCCCAGCGGGAGAAGCCGAGTGCGGCCCCGAAGCCGCCGCCCACCCGCCGCGCGAACACCGCGATCGCCAGGTCGCAGTGCCCGGCCGCCACCGCGGAGGCGAGGGGCGTCAGCTCGCGCGCGGTCTCCCCCAGGTCGCCGTCGCACAGGACGTAGACCCGGGCGCCGGCGTCCATGACGCGCTCCGCCGCCTGCGTCATGGCTCCGCCCTTGCCGATGGTCCGCGCCGTGCGCACCAGCTCGACACCGGCCCCGAGCGCGACCTGGTCGGTGCCGTCCCGCGAGCCGTCGTCGGCCACCACGACGCGCGCGCCGGGGAACGCGTGCGCCAGCGCCGCCAGCGTCGACCCGAGCCGGTCCGCCTCCTGGTAGGCGGAGACGATCACGATCGTGTCTGAGGGATCGGTAGGCACGGGCGCGGTCGGAGCCGGCGGCTATTCTGCCGCGACCCACTGAGGAGGTTCGTCGTTGCCCGACGTCGAGGCGCACATCACCGGCACGGTCTGGAAGGTCGAGGTGGAGGTCGGCGACACGATCGAGGAGGGCGACACCGTCGTCGTCCTGGAATCGATGAAGATGGAGATGCCGGTGGAGGCCGAGGACGCCGGGACGGTGCGGGAGATCCTCTGCGAGGAGGGCCAGGCGGTCAACGAAGGCGACGCGCTCGTTGTCCTCGACTGACGGCTCGGCGTCGGACTGGTCCCCACCCGCGGGCGCCAGCGAGCTGGCGGGCGGCAAGCTGCTGCTCGACCATCCCGCCTGCCAGGTCGCCCGCCTGACCATCGCCAACCCGGCCAAGCGCAACGCGCTCGACCACCCGATCCTCGATGCGCTGGCCGGGGCGTTGGGTGAGCTCGACGCGCGCTGCGTGCTGATCACCGGCGCCCACGGCATGTTCTCCGCGGGCTACGACATCGGCGGGATGCCCAAGGAGACCTTCGCCGAGGAGGCCGAGAGCCTGGTCGCCCATCCCTTCGCCGAGGCGATCGAGGCTCTCGACGCCTACCCGTACCCGGTGGTCGCGGCGCTGCCGGGCCACGCCATCGGCGGTGGCCTCGAGCTCGCCCTCTCGGCCGACCTGCGGGTGGCGGCCGCCGGCATCCGCGTCGGCATGCCGCCGGCCAAGCTCGGGCTCGTCTACTCGCACACCGGCATACAGAAGTTCCTCGACACGATCGGCGCCGGGCGCACGCGCGAGCTGTTCCTGGTCGGCCGAAACATCCCGGTCCAGACGGCGCTGGACTGGGGGCTGGTCAACGAGGTGGTGGACGGCGCGGCGGTGCAGGAGCGCGCGCTCGAGCTGGCCGGCGAGATCGCCGCCAACGCGCCGCTGTCGCTGCGCGGCAACCGGCGCATCATCCGCGAGCTGCTCGCGGCCCGCGGCCGCCTGGACCCGGAGGTCGAGCGCGAGCTGGTGGAGCTGCGGCGCGCGTGCTTCGCCTCCGAGGACTTCCGCGAGGGGGTCCGCGCCTTCGCCGAGAAGCGCCCCGCGCGCTGGAGCGGGCGCTAGAGGTCCGGACAGGTGGACGGAGCCCGAACGCGACGAAGGTAGGCGCGGGTGCCGCCCACCACGCGGGCGACCCGCTAGCGTCCTCGCCGGTGTCGACGTACCTCTACGACGCGGGCTGGCGGCAGGAACGCGAGCGGCTGGCCGGGATCGAGTCGCTGTGGGATCCGGGCACGGTCCGCCACCTGGAGGCGCTCGGGATCGGCGGGGGGTGGACGTGTCTCGAGGTCGGGGCGGGCGGTGGGGCGATCGTGGAGTGGCTGTGCCAGCGGGCGGGTCGCGTCGTTGCCACCGACCTGGACACCCGGTTCCTTGACGCCATCGCGGCGCCCAACCTCCAGGTGCGCCGCCACGACATCGCCGCCGACGAGCTGCCGGACGAATGCTTCGACGTGGTCCACGCGCGGCTGGTGCTCGAGCACCTGCCCGGCCGCGACAGCGCGCTCGAGCGCATGGCCTCGCTGGTGGCCCCCGACGGCTGGCTGCTGGTGGAGGACTACGACTGGTCCTCGTACGGCGTGGAGCCGCGCAGCGAGCTCGGCGAGCGCGCCGCCGAGGCGGTGCTGACCTTCATGGAGGACGTGGCCGGGTTCGATCGCTCCTACGGGCGCCGACTGGTGGGCGAGCTGCGCCGGGTCGGCCTGCGCGACGTCGGGGCCGAGGGTCGCCTGCGCCTGATCGACCCGCGGTCCCCGGGCGCCGACTTCTACCGCCTGTCGCTCGCCGCGCTGCGCGACACGCTGGCCGAGCAGGGACGGCTCTCGGCCCGCGACTGCGACGCCGCGCTCTCGCTCCTCCAGGCTCCCGGCTCGACGATCATCTCGCCGGTGATGGTGGCCGCCTGGGGCCGAGCGACCCGGTGATCCGGACGAGCCTCCCGGCCGCCGCCATCGCGGCCGGGCTGGCCGTCGCGCTGACCGCCTGCGGTGGCGCGCCGCCCAAGCTCGACGTCATCTGGCTGCAGCGCCAGCTGACGCCGCTGCTGGCTCGCGAGACCCGCACGGTGGTGGACCAGATGGCCTGCCCGCAGGTGATCCCCCGCGCCGGCCGGGTCGTCGAGTGCTCGGCCGCTTTCAACGGCGAGGCCGACCTGGTCGAGGTGACCCTGCTCGACGCCCGCGTGCGGCCGCGCTACCGCTACCGCCTCAAGAACCTGCTGCTTGGGGCGCTGGAGCAGGCGGTCCAGCACCGCCTGCGGCGAGCCGGCTTTCCGGCGGCGTCGGTCGACTGCCCGGGCCCGGTGGCGCAGCGGCGCGGGCAGGTCTCCAAGTGCCGGGTCGAGGACCCTCGCGGTCGCGCCATCGAGGTGCGCATCGAGCAGGTGGACGACCGCGGGCGCGTCGTCCTGCGTCCGGTTCGCCGTCCCGCCCGCTAGCGCGTGGCCGAGGCGTCCGGGGCCGGCCCTATGGTCCGCGCGTCGGAGCCTGGCGCCCCATGCCGCCGCTCATCACCCGCACGGAAGCCCTCGAGCTGGGGGAGATCGAGGACCACGCCGCGATCGAGGCGCTGGTCGATCGGGCCTGGCGCGTACGGATCGAGCGCTTCGCCGATTCGACCGACATGTGTTCGCTGGTCAACGCCAAGTCGGGCGGCTGCGCCGAGGACTGCGGGTTCTGCGCGCAGTCGCGCTTCGCCGAGGCGGAGACGCCGATGCACGCCATGATGGAGCCCGAGCAGATGCTCGAGCACGCCCGCGCCGCCGAGGCGGCGGGCGCCCATCGCTTCTGCATGGTCACCCAGGGCCAGGGGCTGTCCCGCCGCGACTTCGAAAAGGTGCTCGAGGGCGCTCGCCTGGTGGCGCGGCACACCAACCTCAAGCGCTGCGCCTCGATCGGCCACATGTCGGTCGAGCGGGCCCGCCAGCTCAAGGAGGCGGGCATCCAGCGAGTCCACCACAACGTCGAGGCCGCCGAGTCCTATTACCCGGAGGTCTCCACCACGGTCCGCTACGAGGGGCGCATCCGCACCATCGAGGCGGTCGGTCAGGCGGGGCTCGAGACCTGCGTCGGAGGCATCCTCAACCTCGGCGAGACGCGCGAGCAGCGGGTCGAGATGGCGTTCGAGCTGGCGCGGCTGGAGCCCACCAGCGTTCCGATCAACCTGCTCAACCCGCGCCCCGGCACCAAGTTCGGCGGCCGCGGCTTCATGGACCCGTGGGAGGCGGTCAAGTGGATCGCGATCTTCCGCCTCATCCTGCCTTCCGCGCTGTTCCGGCTCTGCGGCGGGCGGGTGGAGAACCTCGCCGAGCTCCAGCCGCTGGCCGTCCGGGCGGGGCTCAACGGGGTCATGATGGGCAACTTCCTCACCACCCTCGGCAGCGCCCCGGAGGAGGACCGGGCGATGTTCGAGGACCTGGGTCTGAACGTCACGCCCCAGCCCGACAACGGCACCAATCCGCGACCGGACAATCGCAGCGGCCGCCTGGAGGGCGAGACCCCGGACCTCGTCGCCGACGTGCTCGAGTCCGCTTCGCCCGCCGCCGGGGCGGAGGTGCAGGTGCGCGTGTGGGACCCCTCCACCCAGCTGCGCTACCGGCCCAAGCGAGCGGTGCCGCCCCGCCCGGACGGCGCCCCCAACCGTGCCCCGGCCGGCTGGGGGGACTAGTTGACTGAGATCGAGCAGCGCCTGGCGGAGCTTCGCGAGCTCGGCCTCTATCGCCGCCTGCGCATGGTGAGCGGTCCGCAGGGGCCGCGGGTGGTCCTGGAGGGCCGCCCGGTGCTGCTGCTGTGCTCCAACAACTACCTCGGGTTGGCCGACCATCCCCGGGTGCGCGAAGCCGCGGCCGACGCGGCCATGCGCTGGGGCGTCGGGGCGGGTGCCTCGCGGCTGGTGTCGGGCTCGATGACCGTCCACCGGCGCCTCGAGGAGGCGCTGGCCGAGTTCGAGGGGACCGAATCCGCCCTGCTGTTCGGCTCCGGCTACCTGGCCAACACCGGGGCGATCGCGGCGCTGGCCGGCGAGGGGGGGCTCGTCCTCTCGGATGCCCTCAACCACGCGTCGATCGTCGACGGCTGCCGCCTGGCCCGCGCCCGGACGTTCGTCTACCGGCACGCGGACCCCGACCACCTGGAATGGGGCCTGCGCAGGGCGCCCGGGGGGCCGTCGCTGATCGTCACCGACAGCTTGTTCTCGATGGACGGTGACGTCGCGCCCCTGGAGGAGATCTGCGACCTGGCCGCCCGCTACGGGGCCCGGGTGATGGTGGACGAGGCCCACGCCATCGGCGCACTGGGCCCCGACGGACGGGGCGCGGTGGCCGAGGCCGGCCTCGAGGACGAGGTCGACGTGATCGTGGGCACCCTGGGAAAGGCGCTGGGCTCCTACGGCGCGTACGTCGCCTGCGACGAGGCGATCGCCGCCTACCTGATCAACACCGCCCGCACGCTGATCTTCTCGACCGCGCTGCCCCCGCCCGCGGCGGCGGGAGCGCTGGCCGCGCTGGAGCTGCTCGCGGAGCAGCCGCAGCGCGTCGAGCGCCTGGCGACGAACGGCGATCTGCTGCGGGCGCAGCTCGCCGCGCAGGGCTTCGACACCGGGCCGTCCCGCACGCAGATCGTGCCCCTGGTGGTGGGCGACCCCCGCCTGGCGGTGCGCTTCTGCGACGCCGCGCTGGCCCGGGGCGTGTTCGCCCAGGCGATCCGTCCGCCCACGGTCCCGGAGGGGACCTCGCGGCTGCGCCTGGCGGTCATGGCCTCGCACGGCAAGCAGGAGCTCCGCGAGGCGGCCGAGGCGCTGGCCGCGGCCGCGCGCGGCGCGGGCTTCGAGCCCGAGGCGGCGACCGCCCCCCGGGCCGCGCACGCCGTCGCCCGGGCCGGCCTGTTCGACGGCGAGTCGCCCGAGCGCGAGGCCCGCGCGGCCTGATCGGCGTTCGCCGCGGTGCGAGGCTGCTTCGTCACCGGTACCGACACCGGGGCCGGGAAGACCGCCGTGGCCGCGGCGGTCGCGGCCGCCCTGCGGGCGCGCGGCGAGCGGGTGGTCGCGCGCAAGCCGGTCCTGACCGGGACCGACGAGGCGACCGACCCGGATTGGGGGCCCGACGACCAGCTGCTGGCCGCCGTGGCCGGCGACGACGCCGGGGCGGTCGCGCCGGTGCGTTTCGGCCCGCCGGTGTCGCCTCACCTAGCCGCCGCCCTCGCCGGCACCCGGATCGAGCCGCGTGCGCTGGTGGGCTGCGTCCGCGCCGCGGCGGCGGCCGCGGACGCGGTGGTGGTGGAGGGAGTCGGCGGGGCGCTGGTGCCGCTCGACGACGGCTATGCGGTGCGGGACCTGGCCGCCGACCTCGGGCTGCCGGTGATCGTGGCGGCGCGGCCCGGGCTGGGCACGATCAACCACTCGCTGCTGACGCTCGAGGCGCTGCGGTCCTCGGGGCTCGAGGTGGCCGGCGTGGTGCTCACGCCCTGGCCGCCGGAGCCGAGCGTGATCGAGCGCTCCAACCGGGAGACGATCGCACGGCTGGGCGGCGTGGAGGTCGCCACGCTGCCGCGCCTGGCCCGGCCACGGCGCCTGCTCCTGGCCGCGGCGGGCGCCGGGCTGCCGCTGGATCGCTGGCTGGAGGGCGCCGGCTACCAGCGCCCGTCCGCGCTCGCCTGCGCCTCCTCCACCCCGAAGTAGTTGCCGTGGAAGCCGAACGGGATGCGGTGGGGTACCGCGGCGCGCGCCAGCTCGCCCAGGTCGCAGGCGTCGAGGACCAGCAGGAAGGAGCTGGCCGAGGCCGCCTCGAGCACCACCGACAGCAGCACTCCGGCGTCCTCGTCGCCGCCGCCGGCCTCGGGCACGAACACCGGCTCGCCGGGATAGCAGCCGTCCTCGCGCCAGGTCCGCGCAATCCGCTCCCACACGTCGACCTTGACGATCTGGTCCAGCCACGCGCCCGGGCCCCGACCGACTCCGTACGCGTACCGGTACGGCCGCCCGTTGCAGTGCCGATAGGCGATGCGGGGCAGCTCGAAACTCTCCTCGGCCAGCGGCTCGTGGTCGACCCGTCCGGCCTCGAGCCGCAGCCGGAAACGGCGCAGGGTCGGCACGGGCAGCCGGGGACGCTCCTCCCGGACCGCGTCCAGGTACAGGGCGTCGATGATCGAAGCATCCTCGTACGCGCAGAGGTCGACCACGAGCTCGCCGTCGTCGTCGAAGGCGTTGACGTGGTGAAAGCCGAAGAACGGATCCGTTCGCAGGGTCGAGCGCAGTCGCCCGGTCCGGCGATCGACGACCAGCAAGCGCGTGCCGCGCTCGGGCTCCCAGCGGTAGTTCTCGATGTAGGGTCGACCGCTGAGCGCCAGGCGGGTCGGGTTCACGACCAGCGGGAACTCGGCCAGGACCAGGAAGCGCTGCGACATGCCGAAGCTGTGCACGTAGCCGGGCTCGCGCACCGCCACCGACGCCAGCGACCGCTGGTGGCCGCGCCCGTCCTGGGCGAAGAAGCGGTAGTGGCTGCGCGGCCCCAGCTTGACCGCGAAGTTGACCAGCTCTGCGCGCCCGGGGTCATGGTGGGGATGCGCGGTGGTCAGCTGGCCGGGGGGCCGGTACGCGACGCCGGCGGCCTCGAGCGTGTGGGGATCGAACACCACCGGGAGCGGCGTCTCGGTCATGGCGATGAACTCGTCGCCCAGGCGCGAGACGTTGACGTTGCCGTTGTCGGTGACGCTCGGGCGCAACGCCGAGGTCAGGCGCTTGAACAGCGAGCGGCACGGGTCGGTGGCGAACTCGGAGAAG
>DATAEY010000055.1:0-9043 GCA_036257715.1 Solirubrobacteraceae bacterium
CGACGAGCCCGGCGTGGGCTCGCTGGTTCGCCTGGCTGCCGGCACCGGCCGCGAGGCGAGGCGCGACCTCAAGCTGGGTATATGCGGCGAGCACGGCGGCGATCCGGACTCGATCGACTTCTTCGAACGCGCCGGGCTGGACTACGTCTCTTGCTCCCCCTACCGGGTCCCGGTCGCCCGGGTGGCAGCGGCCCAGGCCGCCATGCGACGCGCCTGACCCCGGGGTCGGGCGGTCCGTCGGCGCTGCGACAATCGGATTATGGATAGCGCCGCGCCGCCGACCCCCGCGCCCACCGAGTTCGCCGACCGGATGCGCGTCCGGGAGGAGGAGGCGCTGGCCGAGCACGCCACCCGGTCGTATCCGCCGCGTCGACCGCGCCCCGAGGCCGAGAGCCCGCTGCGCACGCCCTTCCAGCGCGACCGTGACCGCATCCTGCACTCCAAGGCGTTCCGACGGCTGAAGGACAAGACCCAGGTGTTCGTGGCGCCCGAGGGCGACCACTACCGCACCCGCCTGACCCACACCCTGGAGGTGACACAGGTCTCGCGCACGGTGGCGCGGGCTCTGCGGCTCAACGAGGACCTGGTCGAGGCGATCGGCCTGGGCCACGATCTCGGGCACCCGCCGTTCGGGCACATTGGCGAGGCGGTCCTGGACGACTGCCTGCGCGAGCGCTTCGGGACCGGATTTCGCCACCACGAGCACTCGCTGCGGGTGGTGGACCTGCTGGAGGGGGACGGCGCCGGCCTCAACCTCAGCGAGGTGGTCCGCGACGGGATCTTCTGCCACTCTGGCCGGGCCCCGCGCCCGGCGACGCCGGAGGGGCGCATCGTCCGGCTGGTCGACCGGATCGCCTACATAAACCACGACATAGACGACGCACTGCGGGCCGGCGTGATCTCGCCCGGCGACCTGCCGGCCGACGAGATAGCCACCCTGGGCGCCAGCGGGGGCCAGCGGGTGGACGCGCTGGTCACCGACCTCGTCGAGCACTCCGAGCGGGCGGGGGACATCGTTCAGGGACCGGAGGTGGCGGCGGCCATGGACCGCCTGCGCACCTTCATGTTCGAGCACGTCTACATGGGCGCGGAGGCGCGACGCGAGCACCGCAGGATCGAGACCGTGCTGCGAACCTTGTTCGCCCACTACTGCGAGGACCCGGGGGCCCTGCCCGCGCTTCGGCCCGGCGGGGATGGGGCGGACGGCCTCGGACAACGGGTCACCGACTACCTGGCCGGGATGACCGACCGCTTCTGCATCCGCAAATTCCGCGCCCTGACCGTGCCGCGTTCATTTGCCTGATGGCGCGCATCAGCCCCGACTCGCGCGAGAGGGTCCGCGACACGGTCGACATGGTCGACCTGGTATCGGCGCGCACCGAGCTGCGCCGGGCGGGGACCAGCACGCTCAAGGGGCTGTGCCCGTTTCACGAGGAGCGCACGCCGTCCTTCCAGATCGACCCGGTCAAGAAGCTCTACCACTGCTTCGGATGCGGAGCCGGGGGAGACGTCTTCCGCTACGTGATGGAGACCGAAGGCGTCGACTTCCGCGGCGCCCTGGAGCTGCTGGCGGATCGCTACGGCGTGGCCCTGGAGCGCGAGGACGAGGACCCGGCCGCCGCCGCCCGGCGCGAGCGCCAAGAGCGCCTGTATTCCCTGCTGGCCCGCGCGGCCGACTACTACGCGAGGTTCCTGTGGGAGTCCCGCGAGGCCGGCCGGGCGCGTGAGTACCTGGCCTCGCGCGGCCTGGACGAGGCGACGCTGCGCGAGTTTCGGGTCGGCTACGCGCCGAGCGCCTGGGATCACATGTACGGGCGCTCGAGGCGGGCGGGCTTCACCGAGGAGGAGCTGCTGGGGGCCGGACTAGCGCAGCGGTCCCAGAGACGCCCGGCGCTCTACGACCGCTTCCGCGCCCGCGTGTTGTTCCCGCTGTGCGACCTGCGCGGGCGCGTGGTCGGCTTCGGTGCCCGGGCGCTGCGCGAGAGCCAGCTGCCCAAGTACCTCAACAGCAGCGAGGGCGAGCTCTACCACAAGGGCCGCCAGCTGTTCGGCGCCGATCGCGCCCGCGCCGCGGCGGCCAGAGCCGGGGAGGTCGTGGTGGTGGAGGGGTACACCGACGTCCTCGCCCTTCACCAGGCCGGGCTGGCCAATGCGGTGGGCATCATGGGCACCTCGATGACCGAGGATCAGCTGGCCGAGGCCGCCCGGCTGGCGCCCCGAGTCGTCCTCGCCCTGGACGCCGACGCGGCGGGACAGGCGGCGATGGTGCGCGCGGCGCGGGTCGCCGCCCGGCGCTCGCTGGACCTGCGCGTGGTCGAGCTACCGGCTGGCGACGATCCCGCGGACCTGGTCAGCGGCGAGGGCCCGGACGCCGTTCGCGCCCGCCTTGCCGAGTCGGTGCCGTTCCCGCGCTTCGAGGTCGAGCGCCTGCTGTCGGCGGCCGAGCTCTCCACGGCCGACGGCCGCGACCGCGCGCTCGAGCGGCTGCGCGGATTGCTCGGCGCTCTGAGCGCTCCGCTGCTGCGCGAGGAACTCGTCCGGTTGGTGGCCGGCCGGCTGGGGCTCTCCGAGCACCTCGTGGCCTCGTTGGCAGAGCCGGTCCCCGCCGCCGGTGGCGGTGAGCCCGGTAGGCGTCGGGTGCCGCTCGACCGCCGCCAGGAGACCGAGCGCACGTTCCTCGCGCTCTGCATCGCGCTCCCCGAGCCGGGCCGCGAGGCGCTGCGCAGGGTCGACCTGAATCAGCACTTCACCACCGACTTGGTGCGCCGGGCCGCCGCCCACCTGCGCGAGCACCTCACCGACCCGATGGCCGACCTGGAGCCGGGCGACGGCGACCTGGCGCCGCTGCTGGCCGAGCTGTCGCTTCGCGCCGCCAAGCAGCCGGCCGAGCCGGCCACCCTCGAGGTGCAGGGGCTCCAGCTCGAGACCGCCCGCCTAGAGCGCGAGATCGCCGTCGCGCGCGCCGAGGGCCGCCTCGACGTCAGCGCCCTGGCGCGCGAGCGCAACCGGGTCAAGGCGAGACTGGACAGCGCGATCGACCGCGTGATGGACGAGGGGCCCGGCGGCCCGCTCAGGCCGGACGCGGCGGCGACGACATGAGGTCGGCGCGGGTGAAGCTCCCGGGGTGGGACTCGAACCCACAACTTCTCGGTTAACAGCCGAGCGCTCTGCCAATTGAGCTACCCGGGACCGTCCGCCGGCTGGAGGCTCGGCGGTTGGCAAGGTTAGCCAAACGGCGACCCGGCTCGAGGACGGCGGTGCCGGCTGGCTGCGGATACGCTCGGCGCGATGAGCACGGCACGCGGCCGCCAGATGCGCACGCTGGCCATGGTGTATGGGCAGATCCTCACGATCTCCGTGGTCGCCGAGCTCTCCGAGGACTCTCAGGCCGGTCCCAGCGAGATCTTCTTCAGCGTCGTGCTGACGATGGTGGTGTTCTGGCTGGCCCATGTGTATGCCGAGGCGGTGGCCGTGCGCCTCGACCGCCCGGAGCCGCTGACCTGGCGCGAGGTGCAGGCGATCATGGGTGAGGAGTGGCCCATGATGCGGGCTACGATCCCCCCGCTGCTGGCGCTCGCTTTGGCTTGGGCCGGCGTCGTCTCCGAACGCTCGGGGATCAACCTGGCGATGGCGCTGGGGATCGTCGCCCTGCTGGGCTGGGGGTGGGTGATCGCTCGCCGGTCGAACCTGTCAGGGCTCGGCACCGTCGGCTCGGTGGCTGTGAACGGGCTCTTCGGCCTGGCGATCGTCGCCCTCAAGATCATCGTTCACTGAACGCGAAGCGCTCGACCTCGTCGGCCGCCCGGTTCCCGCCATCGCGGGCCCCCGCCCAGGCCGACAGCGCTCGGGCCCGCCCGGCGATCAGCGGTTCGGCCAGCGCGCGCTCCACCGCCAGTCGCAGGCCGCGAGGCGTGCACAGGCGCCACGGGACCCTTACCCCCACGCCGGCCCACGCGATTCGAGCCGCGTTCTCGCCCATGTCGCCGCCTGCGGGGGACGCCACCACCGGCACCCCGCAGGCCAGCGCGCGGACCACAGTGCCGTGGCCGCCGTGGCATACGACCAGGTCGCAGCGTGGCATGGTGCGCGAATACGAGACCCATTCGACCAGCCGGGCGTTGGAGGGCACCGGGACTGGGCGGCCCAGCGGTCGCCGGTTCCAGGTGGCCAGGACGCGGACCGGCGCGTTTGCGAGTCCCTTCAGCGCCGCCCGCACGAGCCGGTGGTCGGGGTCCTGCGAGGTCGACGGAGCCACCAGGACCAGGGGATCGTCACCGGGCGGCGGCTCAACCTCGTCCGCGGGCGGCTCCCACATCAGGGGGCCGACCACCCGCGTCCACGGTGGCCACTCCCGCGGATACTCGAGCTGCGGAAACGTGGCCACCAGGCACAGCCGCCGGCTGATGCCGCCGTGCACGTGGGCGAGAGGCGGCAATCCCAGCAGCGCCCGGGTGTGGTTGAGCTCCCGGCGCCCGCGACGCAGGCCGCCGTCCATCGGGCGGGCCAGCGCCCGCCAGAGGGCGCGACCGAAGGCGCTGCGGGGCACGCGCGCGCCGAGCGCGTAGGGGGGATGCTCGGAGGCGCTGACCGGGAATACGTGGGGAACCAGAGTGGCGACAGGAACCCCGCCGAGCTCCGCGGCCAGCGCCGGGCCTAGGGTGAGGATGTCCGCCACCACCGCGGCCGGCCGCAGCCGCTCCACCAATTCCGCGGTCTCCCGCGCCGCGCGCACGACCGCCTGGTAGGGCTTCAGCGGCCGGTCGCGGGTGGGGAACACGTCGTGCTCGGGCGCGGCGACGAAGGTCATCCCGGCCGCCTCCACGGGCTCCCGCCAGCGCCGCCAGGTCTCGAGCGTGACGTCGTGCCCGCGCGCCGCCAGCCGCTCGCCCAGCGCGAGCATCGGGAAGGCGTGTCCTGGATCGCCGAACGCGGCGAGGAGAAGCCGCTGGCTCAAGACGCGAGCGTCGCGATCAGGCGCAGCTGCTCGACCCGCTCGTCGGGATCGAAGGACATCGGGTTCACGATGAGGGTCCCGACCCCCGCGTCCCGGTAGACGCCCAGCCGGTCACGGACGAAATCGGCTGGCCCGCATAGCGTCACCGTGTCGATCAGCTCGTCGGGCAGAGCCGCCGCCGCCTCCTCGCGACGCCCCTCGAGATACAGGTCCTGGACCTCCCGGGCCGCCTGCTCGAAGCCGTAGCGCTGCATCAGCGCGTTGTAGAAGTTGCGCTCGCGCGAGCCCATCCCGCCGACGTAGAGCGCCAGCATCGGCCGCATGGCGTCCCGCGCCGCCTCGCGGTCGTCGCCCACGTGCACCTGGACGTTGGGGGCTATGTCGAAGCCCTCGAGCTCGCGACCTCCGCGGGAGGCGCCCTCCTCCAGGCGGGGACGGAACTCCGCCACGTGCTCGGGCGAGAAGAAGGTGGGCAGCCACCCGTCGGCGATCTCCCCGGCGAGGGCCACGTTGCGGGGCCCGATCGCCGCCAGGTAGATCGGAATCCGCTCCCGGACCGGGGAGATCATCAGCTTGAGCGCCTTCCCCGGCCCATCGCGAAGAGGCAGCTCGATCGTCTCGCCGCTGAACTCCAAGCGCTCGCGGGCCAGGGCCTTGCGCACGACCGCGACGTACTCGCGGGTGCGCTGAAGCTGGCGAGCGAAGCGCTGCCCGTGCCACCCCTCGGCCACCTGGGGGCCCGAGGAGCCGATGCCCAGCCGCATCCGCCCGCCCGAGAGCTGGTCCAGCGTGGCGGCGGTCATGGCGGTCATGGCGGGACTGCGGGCCGGCATCTGGAATATCGCCGAGCCGAGGTCGATGCGCTCGGTGAGCCCCGCCAGCCATCCCAAGACGGTGGCGGCGTCCGACCCGTAGGCCTCGGCCGCCCAGACGGAGTCGTATCCCAGGCGCTCGGCCTCGCGGACGATATGAAGCTGCTGCTCGGCGTTCAGGCCGAGGCCCCAATATCCGATGCCGATCCCGAGCCTCATGCGCAAAATTCCTTTCAGCCGAAGGTCTTCCTTTGTCCATTGCGACGCGATACCGTAGCCTCGGCAAGGGGAGCGCGGCGATACGACGGAAGCGGCATCCGATCGAGGACCTGAGGACGGCGATCGACTGCCTGCCGGTTGAGACGCGGGTGGCGATGCTCCATGGCGTGCGCTCGAACGACATCATCGTCGGCGCCTATACCGATCGCCGAGGCGGGGTCTGTCCCATGCTCGCCGCTCACCGCTGCGGCGGGCGCACCAGCTTCCTGTCGTTCGCGCGCTCCTGGGACCGCTTCACCGGCGCCAAGAACCGCGCCCGGCGCGCCACCCAGCGCGAGCTGAGGGTCCTGGTCACCCATCTCGAGGCCAGCCTGCTGGCCGAGGAGCGCTATGACCTGCGCGACGACCTCGGCGCCGCGATCGAGGATCACCGCCGCCTGGTCGCCGACCGGCGCCGCGCGAGCACCGCCGAGGAGCCCAAGCGCCGCCGTCCGGGCGACCCCGACAGGGCGCCGGAGCTCTCCGAGCGTGCCGGCTGGGCGTGGCTACGGCCGTTCCGACGCTTCGACGACTACGCCAGGGCGATGGAGCGGGTCGAGGCCGAGCGCGCGGCTCTGGCCGAGGCCGAGCCCGAGGACCAGGGGACGCCGGTCGGCGCCTGAGCGGCGCTAGAGCCCCTCGCCCGGGCGCTGGAAGATCACCTCGGGCACCACGCAGGCGGGCGAGAGGCGCAGTAGCGAGCGCACGACCTCGGCGATGTCCTCCGGCCGGATCATGTCCTCGGGGGCGACCTCCTGCTTGACGAAGTCGGTCATCGGGGTGTCGACGAACCCCGGGCACAGCGCGCACGACTTGACCCCGGAGGGCCCGAGCTCCTTGTTCATCGAGTTGCTGAATCCGACCACCCCGTGCTTGGTGGCGGAGTAGATCGACAGCCAGCCCTGGCCGGTCTTCCCGGCGATCGACGCGGTGTTGACGACCAGCGCGTTGCGGTGCTCGGCGCCGGCGGCCTTGAGCATCTCAGCGCACTCGCGGTAGAAGAGGACGATGGCTCGCAGGTTGACGCCGAGCTGCATGTTCAGACGCTTGGTCTCGGTCTCCTCGACCGCAGCGCCGATGCCGACGCCGGCGTTGTTGACCAGGACGTCGAGGCGGCCGAAGCGCTCACGGTGGCGCTCCACCACCGCGCGGATCTCGTCCTCGGAGGTCAGGTTCGCCGCCACGTGCTCGACGTCATAGCCCTCCTGGCTCAGGCCCTCGGCGGCCTGCTCGAGCTTCTCGGGACGTCGCGCCGCCACGGTCAGTCCGTGGCCCTCGGCGCCCAGCATTCGGGCGATCGCCAGGCCGATCCCGCTCGATGCCCCCGTAACGATCGCCGCCCGCGCTGCCATGCGCGCGGTATCCAATCAGTTTGCTCGCGGCGGCACCGGCGGGGGGCTCATGGCCGCTCTCTACAGTGTCGGGCGTGCCGGAACGCCCAACCCTGCTCACCGGCGTGCTCATCGTGGCGCTGGCGGTCGCCGGCTGCGGGGACGGCGGCACTCCCGCCGGCTCCTCGATCGGCGCCGCGCAGCCCCGCGCGCAGGACTTCCCCGCCGCGAGCAGCGCTCAGCTGGCTCGTCTCACCCGGATCCAGGGCTCGTCCCGTCCGGACCTGAGACCCAGCGTCTCGGTCCTCGCGCCTGGCACCAACCGCTTCGGGTTCGGCCTGTTCGAGCCCTCCGGCCGACAGCTGCAGGTCGCGGCGGCCGTCTATGTCGCCTCGCCGACCGGCACGGGGGTGGGCGGCCCGTTCCCCGCCCGCCTCGAGTCGCTGGCCGTCCAGCCGCCGTTCCAGTCCCGCACCAGCGCGCAGGACCCCGACGCTGCGAAGTCGGTCTATGTCGCGGAGGTGCCGTTCGCGCGCAAGGGCCGGTACGTCGCCTTTGCGGTGGCGCGCACCTCGGGCGGACTGGTGGCGTCGAGCGCGGCGCCGGTGGTGGTGGGCGGTCCGGGCCCGATTCCGGTCGGGGCCCGGGCGCCGCGCATCCAGACGCCGACGGTCGCCAGCGTCCACGGCGACGTCAGCCGCATCGACACGCGCGTGCCGCCTGACGACCTGCACTCGGTGGACTTCGCCAAGGTGGTCGGCCACCGCCCGGTGGTTCTGACCTTCGCCACGCCCCAGCTGTGCCAGAGCCGGGTGTGCGGCCCGGTGGTGGACGAGGTCGCACAGCTGAAGTCGCAGCTCGGCGACCGCGCCGCGTTCATCCACATGGAGATCTACCGCAACAACCGATTGCAGGACGGCGTCCGTCCCCAGGTAAGCGCGTTCGGGCTGCGCAACGAGCCCTGGGTGTTCGTGATCGACCGCCACGGACGGGTCGCGGCGCGTATCGAGGGCGCCGCGTCGGTCGCCGAGATCCGCCGGGCGATCGAGCGGGCGCTGCGCTGACCACGGGGAGGTCGGGGCGGCCCTCGGCTCGCCTTTGGCGTTGCTAGCGTCATCTGCGCCTACGCCATGGTCGACCGGGCCGGTAGCTCAGTCGGTAGAGCAGCGGACTCATAATCCGTTGGACGGAGGTTCGAATCCTCCCCGGCCCACTCGAAACTCCCCGCAAATCCGGGGGTTTCGTGCTGTCGGGCGTTCGGGCCGGGAGCGGCGTGCACCGGACGTGCACCGAACACCCCGATCTGGCGCCGAATCGGGGCAGCTTCGGGGCCGGTCGTCGGGCAACATGTCCTTGAAACCCGCGCCCGAGCCGGCGAGCGCGGCACCACAATCCATGCGGCGGCCTATCCGGTGGAGCGCACGCGCGTGCGGCTCGTCCGGCTCTGCCGGCCCAACCGCCACTGGAGTGGTGCCAGGCCAACCAGGTCAGCGACGCCATCACCGGCGGCTTACGCTCGCGCTCACTCTTGCCTCCCGTTTTCGCGGACCCGCGCAGGTGGAGAGCGACGTTCCCGCGGATCGCGCCGACGAGTACGAACGGCTGGCAGGGGTTCTCGGTGAGGTAGCGGCTCCCTAGAGCGGGCCACGACCGAAGCGGGCCCCGCCGTTTAGGCCATTACGTGAACG
>DATAEY010000056.1:0-6773 GCA_036257715.1 Solirubrobacteraceae bacterium
CGCCTGCCCGCCGTGCTGGGAACGATGGTCTCGCAGACGGTCCTCAACGTGGTGGCCCTCGTCGCGCTGGGGGCGGTGATGTTCTCGAGCGTGGATCTGTTCTCCGGGTCGCAGCGCGCCCTGGTCGCGGTGGCCGCGGCACCGCTCGTGGTGCTCGCCGCGGTGCTGGCCGCTCCGGCGCTGCTCCAGGGCGGCGGATTCCTGGGCGCCTCGGCCGGGCTGCGGAGGCTCCGCCAGGCGCTCGCGCAGGCCCGTCAGGCCGCCGGGCGCCTGCGGCTGGGGCTCGCGGTCTTCCGTCGCCCCCGGCTGGGGCTGGCCGCGGTGACCGCCCAGCTCTCCGCCTGGGTGCTCCAGTGGCTCAGTTGCTACGTGCTGCTGGTTGCGCTCGGCCTCGACCAGCACGCCGGCCTGGGCGCCGCCGCCGCGGTGCTGTTCGCGGTCAACGTCACCGCCGTGCTCCCCGTCACCCCCTCCAACCTCGGCGTCTTCCAGGCCGCCTGCGTGGCGGTGCTGGCCGGCGCCTACCACGTCGGGTCGGCCGACGCGCTGGGATACGGGATCGTCCTGCAGGCGGTCGAGCTGACCACCGCGATCGTGATGGGCATGCCGGCGCTGCTCGCCGAGGGGCTGTCGTGGCGCGAGGTGCGCCTGCGCGCGCTGGCCGGGGCCCCGGTCCGGCTGGCTCCTCGCGAGGCGCCGTCCGAGCCTCTGGAAGCCGAGGCCTGACATGAGCGGCGGCGCCACCGGGCCCAAGGCATCCGGATAGGCTGAGGCCCCACCGGAAGCCAGCCATGGTTGCATCCACACCACGGACCCTCGACCGCCTCTCCGACCTCGCGCCGCTGGTGCTGCGCCTGGTGCTGGGGGCGCTGATGATCGCCCACGGCTACCAGAAGCTCATCGGTGGTCCGGCCGGCTTCGGTCGGCTGCTCGCCGGGCTCGGAGTGCCCGCCGCCACGGTGATGGGCTACGTGGTGACGTACACCGAGCTGGTGGGCGGCGCTCTGCTGGTGGTCGGGCTGCTGTCGCGGCTGGCCGCCCTGGCGCTGACCGTCGAGCTGGTCGTCGCCATCGCGCTGGTGAAGGTGGACGCCGGGCTTATCGCGGGGCGCGGCATGGGCAGCGGCGCGGAGCTCGACCTGGCCTACATCGCGGGCTTCCTCGCCATCCTGCTGGGCGGCCCGGGGCGATTCTCGCTCGACCGCCTGGTGGGGATCGACCGGCCGCCGGCCGCCGGACGCGCCGCGTCGTCGGCGGCATGGTGATGCGGATCCGGGGTAGGTAGGATTTGAGGCGGCTCGTCCGCCCGCCACCCCGATGATGGAAGTCCTCGATCGCCCCACCTCGCCCGCCGCGCCGAACCTGCCCTCCGGCCTGGAGGTTGGGGTCGACGAGGCGGGCGCTCGTCGGTCGCTGCGCCGTCAGATCGCCAGGCTCGAGCGCGAGCTGAGTGAGGCGGCTACGTCGGCCTTCCCCCGGACGGTGGCCAGGGTGCCGCCCCGTCCCTCCGCGGGACCGGGCATTCTCACCATCGGCGAGCTGGAGGAGGCGCGCGACGACCTCGCCGGCCGGCTCGGCGCCGCGCGGGGGACCGCCGCCGGGCATGCGGCTCGACAAGAGCGCAACCGCCGCCGGCTGGAGCGCATGATGCTCGAGCCGTCGCGCTACCGCTACGCGCGCGTGACCCGCGAGGACCTGGGGGAGACCGGCTGCGGCGGCTGGGAGGTGCGCCCCAGGCTGGGCCTGCTCGGCATGCTGGCCGGCTGGTGGCGCGTCAAGGTCTCCTCCGGCTGCCCGTTAGCCAGCCGACAGCCCGAAAGACCGCGCCACCGTCGGGCGCTGCCGGTGTCGATCGGGCGCGTCTTCCGGCCGGTGCCGGTTGCCAGCGACGCCACCGGGGATAGCTCGGGGAGCGTCGCGCCGGGCCTCGACGTGCGCGGACGTGGCGGGGCCGACGACCCGCACCGCGCCGTCCACAGGCGCGCCGTGCCGCCCCGTCCGAGGGGACGCGCTCCAACCTCGCGGGCGGCCCGGGCGCTCAGCCCCGCGCCGCGGCTGCCGGGTCGACCATCGCCGGCTCGGCTTCCGGGGACTCGGCCGGCTCGTCGTCGCTCGGGAGGGGGCCGCCACGCTCGGTGCCGGCGATCAGCTCGTCCGGGACCTTGGCTTCGGAGAGTCGGCCCGCGCGCATGCCGAAGTAGACGGCCTGCGGGTGGTGGGCGACGATCGCCAGCGTCGACTGCTCGGGCTCCAGCGCATAACCGCCCGACAGCGACAGGCCGATTCGCGGCGCGTCCAGGAGCCGGAAGACCTTCTCGTGCTCGGACTGGTCGGGACAGGCCGGATACCCCCAGGAGTAGCGCCGGCCCTGGTCGAGCTCGATGCCGAGGCCGCGGCGGACCTGGGCGTGAATCCACTCGGCCAGGCCCTCGGCCGCCTGCACCCCCAGGCCGTGGGCGAACAGCTGCTCCGCGAACTCGCCGTCGGCCTCCAGGCGCTTTATCCGGCGCGTTACCTCGGGGCCGACGGTGACCGCCTGGATCGCGCACACGTCGCGCTCGCCGCTCTCCAGCGGGCGGTAGAAGTCGGCCAGGCAGATGCGGTCGTGCCGCGGCTGGCGCGGGAACCCCAGTCGCTCCAGCTCGCGCCCGGAGCCGGCCGGATCGAACACGATCAGCTCGTTGCCCTCCGCGTTGCAGGGGAAGTAGCCCAGCAGGGCCCGGGGGTGCAGGTAGTCCTGCTCGCGCCACATGCGCTCGAGGCGGGGCTGGAAGTCGTCCGCCACCAGGCGCCGCCAATCCTCGCCCTTCACCCCGCGTCCGCCCCAGTGCAGCTTGAACAGCACGTGGCGGTCGAGGTAGGGGAAGACCTCGTCCATGTCCACCTCGATCTCCCGCACGCCCCAGAACGGCGGCGTCGGGACCGGCACGTCGGTGCTCGCCGCCGAGCGAACCGAGGCGTCGTCGAGCGGCGGGGCGTCGTCGGGCTCCTCGACCCGCTCTCGCAGCCGGCGGGCCTCCTCGCGGGACTTGGCCACCAGGGCGTCGCGGGCGCGACCGTCGATCAGCTGGTCGACCACGGCCAGCCCGGCGAAGGCGTCCTTGCAGTAGAACACCCCGGGCTCGTAGACCTCGTCGGACTCGGCTCCCTTGGGGTACAGGGCGCGGCGTCCAAAGTCGCGGTTGATGGCGGCACCGCCGATCAGCACCGGGAAGTCGAGTCGGCGCTCGTGCAGCTCGGCGATGCACGTCGGCATCTGCTTCGACGTCGAGACCAGCAGCGCCGACAGGCCGATGGCGGTGGCGTCGTGCTCGACGGCCGCATCCAGGATGGTCGAGATCGGGACCTGCTTGCCCAGGTCCACCACCGTGTAGCCGTTGTTGGTGAGGATCGTGTTGACCAGCGACTTCCCGATGTCGTGGACGTCGCCGAACACCGTGGCGATCACCACGGTGCCCTTGGTGTGGCCCTCGATGCGGTCGAGGTAGCGCTCCAGCTGGCCGACCGCGCGCTTCATCACCTCCGCGCTCTGCAGCACGAACGGCAGGATCAGCTCGCCGGCGCCGAACTTGTCCCCGACCTCCTTCATGGCCGGCAGCAGCACGTCGTTGAGGGTGGGGACTGCGCCGATCTTCTCGACGCTGCGGTCGATCCAGGCCTCGACGCCCTCCTTGCGCCGTCGCAGGATGTGGAAGTGGAGTGCCTCCTCGGGCTCCATGCCCTCCGTCGGGTCGCCGGCCTCCGTCGTTTCCTCGGCGCCCTTGGACTCGAAGTGGGCGATGAAGCGCTCGAGCGCGTCGTCGCGTCGGTCGAACACGAGGTCGTCGGCCAGCTCGCGCTCGGCCGGCGGAATCTCGGCGTACGGCGTGATGTGGTTCGGGTTCACCATCGCGAGGTCGAGACCGGCCTCGACGCAGTGGTGCAGGAAGACCGAGTTGAGTACGGCGCGCGCGCCCGGGGAGACCCCGAACGAGACATTGGAGACCCCCAGCGACGTCTTGACCCCGGGTAGCCGCCCCTTGACCTGTCGAATGCCGTCGATGGTCTCGATGGCGCTGCGGCGCCACTCCTCGTCGCCGGTGGTCAGGGTGAAGGTCAGGCAGTCGAAGACGAGCAGCTCGGGGTCGAGCCCGTGCTCGCCGCAGGCCAGCTCCTGGATGCGCCGGGCGATCGCCAGCTTGCGTTCGGCGGTGCGGGCCATCCCCCCCTCGTCGATCGTCAGCGCGATGACCGCCGCCCCGTGCGCGGTGGCGAGCGGAACCACCCGGTCGAGCTTGTCGCGGCCCGCCTCGAGGTTGATCGAGTTGACCACCGCCCGCCCGGGGATCTGCTCCAGCGCGGTCTCGATCACCTCGGGTTCGGTCGAGTCGACCTGGATCGGCGCCGGCTGGGTGAGCGAGACGCGCTTGACGACCTGACGCATCTGCTCGGCCTCGTCGCTGCGCTCGGTGAGCGCGACGCAGACGTCCAGGACGTGCGCGCCGCCCTCGACCTGGTCCTCGGCGACCGCCACGAGCCCCTCGTAGTCCTCGGCCAGCAGCAGCTCCTTGGCCCGCCGCGAGCCCTGGGAGTTCACCCGCTCGCCGACCAGCGTGGGCCGCGGGTCCTGGACCAGCGGGGTGGCGGTCATCATCGACGACAGCTGGGGCGGGCCCGGCGCTGGGCGGGGACCCGGCCGGCGCCCGGCGACCCGCTCGGCGATGGCGGCGACGTGCTCGGGGGTGGTGCCGCAGCAGCCGCCGACGATCGAGACCGCGTAGCGCTCGACGAAGTCGCCGAGCACGGCGGCCAGGGGGCCGGGCTGCTCCGGGAACACGGTCTCGCCGTCGGGCCCCTGCAGCGGCAGCCCGGCGTTGGGTATGCAGTGGACCGGCACCGGGCAGTGCTCGCCCAGGTAGCGGATGGCGTCGCGCATGTCCTCGGGCCCGGTCGAGCAGTTGAGCCCGATCACCTGGACGTCGAGCGCGTTCAGCGTCATCAGCGCCGACGCGATGTCGGTGCCCAGCAGCATCTTGCCGCCCTGCGGCAGGAGCGACACCGAGCACTGGATCGGCAGCTCCAGCCCAACCGCCTTGAACGCCTCCCTCGCCCCGAAGACCGCTGCCTTCACCTCCAGGATGTCCTGAGCGGTCTCGATGATCAGGAGGTCCGCGCCGCCCTCGACCAGGCCGCGCGCCTGCTCGGCGAACACCTCGACCAGCTCGCGGAACCGGATCCTCCCCAGCGTGGGATCGTCGGAGGCGGGGAGGTGACCGGTCGGTCCGATTGACCCAGCCACGAACCGGTGCTCACCCGCCGCCCGGCGGGCGATCTGCGCGGCCCGCGTGTTGACCTCGAGCGTGCGGTCGCCCAGGCCCCACTCGTCGAGCTTCAGGCGCGACGCCTGGAAGGTGTCGGTCTCGACGACCTCGGCGCCCGCCTCCAGCATCGAGGCATGGACCCCCTCGATCACGTCGGGTCGATGCAGCACCAGCGCCTCATGGCAGCGACCCGGCAGCCCGCCGTAGTCGTCCGGGCCGAGGTCGAGCTGCTCGAGGGTGGCGCCCATCCCGCCGTCGTAGACGACGACGTGGTCTCGAATCGCCCCCAGGAAGTCTCGCGCAGCCACGTGGTTCACCCCATCGATCCCGGCTGTAGCACCGCGCCCGCGGGCCGGCTGCTGCGGTGTCGTCGGTCCGGGTCCCTCTACCGCTCGTGATGGATCGACCCCATGATACGGGACTGCTCGAGCCCGCCCCGGCGGCTCGGGCTGGGGCTGAAGGCCTACCCGATTATCGCGCCGCGGTTGCCCAGATAGCCGGCGCGGTTCGGCGCCCTAGCGGACCGGCTCGTCGCCCGGCCCCAGGGCGCCCTGAGCGGGCGCGCCCGAGATGGTGATCCGGAACGAGCCGGTGGGCACCTCACCGCCCGGGAGGCGCGCCTTCGCCTTGCCGTTCAGTCCGGCCGCCACCGTGTACTTGACCTCGTGGACGCCCGGCTTGACCGCGGTGACCCGCCACAGGAAGGTCTTCGTCTCGCCCGGGCGCAGTCGCCCGAGCGCCCAGGTGTTCGTGTACGCGGTGACGCCTCCGCGCGGACCCGCGTCGACCGTCCACACCGGCCGCGACGGGTTGGCCAGGCCGACCTGGTTGCTGGTCTCCTCGAACGCCGCGGCCTTGTACCTGGCGTTGGGCTGCACCGGCTCGACCGTCACCGCGACGTTGGGGACCGTCTTGGGGCCAGGGTTGCGGACCGTGATGACCATCTGCGACTTCTCGGCCAGGCGCTGCTCGGTGGGGAACGAGGCGCGGACCACGTCCACGGTGTACGTGCCGCTGGGCTCCCCGTAGTCCTGCGAGCGGGCCCCGCAGCCGCTCAGCGCGGCCAGGCCGAGCGCGCAGGCGAGCGCCGCGTGACGCTCCAGACGTCCAGGCACCCTCATCCCGCGCGAACATACCACGAGGGGGGGGCGCGAACCTCCAGTCGGCCGAGCGCCAGGGCGCCGGCCGGCGCGTGGTCCGGCGGCCGCCGGATCGCCCGGCGGCCGCCGGGGACACGCCATTCACGGTTGGCATTGGTCGGCTGCTTGGCATACGCTTACGGCAGGCGCGCGCTGCACGCGCGCTAGCCTTACCCGGTGAGGGAGGATCACCATGATTCGCACCGTCGCTGACCGCGCCTTTCTTCCGACCAAGAACCTGTTGGAGGAGGTCGGGGACATGATGATCCTGACCGGCAAGACCGTGGTCTCGGCCCTGCGTCCGCCCTACCCCTACGGCGGGGAGTTCGTCAGC
>DATAEY010000057.1:0-11346 GCA_036257715.1 Solirubrobacteraceae bacterium
TCGATGGAGCCGCTCTCCAAGGGCGGCACGGCGTCGGGCCCGGTGTCGTTCATGCGGGGGGCCGACGCCTGGGCGGGGTCGATCAAGTCGGGCGGAGGGACGCGCCGGGCGGCCAAGATGGTGGTCCTCGACGTCGACCACCCCGACATCCGCGAGTTCATCGCCTGCAAGGCCAAGGAGGAGGACAAGGCCGCCGCACTGCGCGAAGCCGGCTTCGACATGCGCATCGACGGCGACGGCTTCCACTCGATCCAGTACCAGAACGCCAACAACTCGGTCCGGGTGACCGACGAGTTCATGCGTGCGGTGGAGAACGACGAGCCGTGGCAGGTCACCGCCCGCACGACCGGTGACCCGATCGGAGAGCCCATCCCCGCCCGCGAGCTGATGCGCGAGATCGCCGAGGCCGCCTGGCGCTGCGCCGACCCGGGCGTCCAGTGCGACACCACCATCAACCGCTGGCACACCTGCCCCAACTCGGGGCGGATCAACGCCTCTAACCCGTGCTCCGAGTACATGCACGTCGACGACTCGGCCTGCAACCTGGCCTCGCTCAATCTCATGAAGTTCCGCGGCGAGGACGGGACGCTGGACGTCGGCGCGTTCGAGCACGCGGTCGACATCGTCTTCCTGGCCCAGGAGATCATCGTCGGTCCGTCGAGCTATCCGACCGAGGAGATAGCCCGCAACGCCCGCGCGTTTCGCCAGCTGGGGCTGGGCTACGCCAACCTCGGCGCCTACCTGATGGCCAACGGGCTGCCCTACGACTCCGATCAGGGGCGCGCCACCGCGGCCGCCATCACCGCGCTGATGACCGGGCGCGGCTACCGGGAGTCGGCCCGCATCGCCGCGGCCATGGGTCCCTACGAGCGCTACGCCGAGAACGGCGGGCCCCATGATGCGGTCATGGCGATGCATCGGGATGCCGCGCACGCCATCGACGACGCCAACTCACCCGACGCCGACCTGTTCGCCGCGGCGCGCGCGACCTGGGACGAGGCGGTCGCCCTCGGCCGTGAGCACGGCTACCGAAATGCCCAGGCCACCGTGCTCGCCCCCACCGGGACGATCTCCTTTCTGATGGACTGCGACACGACCGGCATCGAGCCCGACTTCTCGCTGGTCAAGTTCAAGGAGCTCGTGGGCGGCGGGCAGATGACGATCGTCAACCGGACGGTGCCGCTCGCCCTGCGCACGCTCGGCTACTCGGACGCCCAGATCGAGCAGATCGAGGCTCACATCAACGAGCACGGGTCGATCGTCGGTGCGCCGGGGCTGAGCGACGACCACCTGTCGGTGTTCGACGTGGCGGTGGGCGAGCGGGCCATCTCGCACATGGGCCACATCCGCATGATGAGCGCGGTCCAGCCGTTCATCAGCGGGGCGATCTCCAAGACGGTGAACTTGCCCGAGGCCGCCACCGTCGCGGACATCGCCGACGCCTACCTCGAGGGGTGGCGGCTGGGCCTCAAGGCCCTGGCGATCTACCGCGACGGCTCCAAGACGGCCCAGGCACTGCGCACCGACGCCCACAGGTCGGAGGGCTCGGAGTCCAAGGCCGAGTCGGATCCACCCGCCGAGGCGGCTCCGCGGCGCCGGCGCATGCCCCGGGAGCGCCAGTCGATCACCCACAAGTTCTCGATCGCCGGCCACGAGGGCTACATCACCGCGGGCATGTACGAGGACGGGACCGTGGGCGAGATCTTCCTCACCGACATCGGCAAGGAGGGCTCGACGCTGCGAGGCATGATGAACGCCTTCGCCACCTCGATCTCGATCGCGCTCCAGTACGGCGTGCCGCTGGAGACGCTGGTGCGCAAGTTCTCCTACATGCGCTTCGACCCCGAGGGGATCACCACCAACCCGGAGATTCCGTTCGCCAAGTCGATGCCCGACTACATCATGCGCTGGCTCGCCTCGCGCTTCCTGGAGACCGACACGCAGGAGGAGCTGGGGATCCTCACCGCCGAGGTGCGGGCGCGCAAGATGGCCGAGGAGGCCGAGAGCTCGGGCCGGGCGGACACCGCGGCCGCCGACGGCGCCGCCAATCCGGGCAACGGCGGGACCCAGCCCCCGGGGGCGGCCCTGACCGACACCCCACCGGTCCAGCCCGCTCGGCTGCAGGGGCTCGACCTGGGGCCGGCCTGCGCCCAGTGCGGCGGCATGATGCAGCGCACAGGCTCCTGCTACACCTGCTCGAGCTGCGGGAACAACACCGGCTGCGGCTAGCTAGCCGTCCGGGTCATCAATCGGGCAGATTCCGTGATCGGACGCGCGGGACGCTCGCGGCGGTCAAAGCGCGAGGCGGCTAACCGACCCTGCAGCCCGCGAAGCCGGCGCAACGCTTTGTGTAGCTGACTACCAGCTGCGGCTCGAGTTGGCGGAGAAACTGGCACCGGCCGGCCCTTTCGGCGAGGATCGGTCCGTGCCCGTGTTTCCCAAGCCGACGATCCCCTACGACTACGACCTCGATCGCGAGCTCGCGGCGCTGCGTGATTACCCACACCAACCGGACCGTGGCGATCGAAAGATTCCCGACCGGACGACACGGCGAGTCTTGCTAGCCACGTGGAACATCGCCAATCTCGGGCTGCAGCACAGGCGCGACAAGGACTACCGCCTATTGGCGGAGGTTCTGAGCTGGTTCGACCTGGTTGCCCTGGAGGAGGTCAACAACGACCTATCGGGCCTGCGCGCGCTACAGGCCCATCTCCCGCACCGCTACCGCGTGCTGTTCAACGATCCGGGGGGCAACGACGAGCGCTTCGCCTTCCTATTCGACACGGACAAGATCAGCGTGATGGAAGAGGTGGGGGAGCTGACCGTCCCGGCCGTCGACTTGCCCAGCGTTCGACTGCCCGAGATACCCGCGCGGTTCGTTGGGTTCGACCGCAATCCCATGCTCGCGTCCTTTGGCATCAAGGACACCGTGCTACTGCTGGCGGCTGTGCACCTGTACTTCGGCAAGGATCGCGGCCGCGGGCTGCCCAACGACGAGCGCGACGCCACCTCTACGAGCCCGCGGGCACGCGCCGCCGCCGTCCGGCGGAAGGAACCGCCACCCGCCGCCGGCATGGATCGCCGCGTGCTCGAGGCCTATGCCATCGCCCGCTGGGCCGATGCCCAACATCGCGACAAGGACGCCTATACCACCAACGTCGTGGCGCTGGGTGATTTCAATCTGCCCGTTCGAGCGCCGGGCGACCGCGTGTACGACGCGCTCACACGGCGCGGGCTTCAGCTCCCGGAACACTCGACCCACGTCGGCGGCTCCAATTTGAACGACGATGCGCACTTCGACCAGATGGCCGTCTTCCCGGGGCCGGTCGAGGACGCCATCGAACAGCTCGGGATCTTCGACTTCGACGGCGCAGTATTCCGTGAGCTCTGGGGTCGGGGGACCAAGGCCGAGGCGACACGGTTTCGCAGCTACGTCAAGTACTACCTCTCAGATCATCGACCGCTCTGGATGGCGCTCAGGGTCTGACGGAATCGGTGGTCCGCGGGAGCAGTTTCGGCGCGAGCGCGCCCCGCGGCTCGCCGGAGTGCTGGCGAGGACGAGCGTGCCCCGTGGCCCGGGGAGTGTACGCTCGGCGGCCTTGCCGGTCAGCACGCGCTACGCCAAGAACGGCGAGGTGAGCCTCGCCTATCAGGTGGTGGGCGACGGCCCGCGCAATCTCCTGCTGACCACCGGGTGGGTCCTGCCGATGGCCTCGTTCTGGGAGGACGCGGGGTACGCGGCGTTCATCCGGCGCCTGGCCAACTTCAGCCGGCTCATCCTGTGGGACAAGCGCGGGACGGGGGTCTCGGACCGCATGAGCCCGGACGAGCTGCCCAGCCTCGATGAGCGGATGGAGGACATGACCGCGGTGCTCGACGCCGCCGGGGCGCGCCAGGCGGCGCTGGTGGGGCTCTCCGAGGGCGCGATGCTGTCCGCGCTGTTCGCCGCGACCCACCCCGAGAGGGTCACCGAGCTGGTCCTCTACGGCGGCTGGGCCGCCACCACCACCGACGAAGATTGCCCGGGGGTCTTCGATGAGGAGGCCGGTCGGGACTTCATCGAGGGCGTGGGCATGGCGTGGGGCGAGATGGGCGGTCTGCTGCAGCTTTGGGCGCCGAGCGTCGCCGACGACCGTCGCATGCAGGACTGGTGGAACCGCTCGCTGATCTCGGGCGCCAGCCCCGCGGCCGCGGTGGCGTGGCTTCGCATGACCGCACGGACGGACGTGCGCGCCGCCCTGCCGTCCATATCCGTGCCCACCCTGGTTCTGCATCGTGGCGATGACCGCATCGTGCCGGCCGAGAACGGCCCCTACCTAGCCGAGCACATCGAGCGGGCGAGGTACGTCGAGCTGCCAGGCGAGGACCACCTGTGGTGGGTGAGCGATGCCGACTCGCTGCTCGACGAGATCGAGGAGTTCCTCACCGGGTCACGCGGAGGGCGCGACCACGACCGCGCGCTCATGACCCTGCTGTTCACCGACGTCGTCGACTCCACCGCGCGGGCGGCCGAGCTCGGCGACCGGCGCTGGCGCGACCTCAGCGCCGCGCACGATCGCCTGGTCCGCGACCAGCTGTCGCGCTTCGGCGGACGCGAGGTCAAGGCGCTCGGGGACGGATTCCTGGCCACCTTCGACGGGGCGGCCCGGGCGATTCGGTGCGCGTGCGCGATCCGCGACCGCTCCCAGGAGCTCGAGCTGCCCGTGCGCGCCGGCCTGCACACCGGCGAGTGCGAGCTCACCGACGGTGACGTGCGAGGGATCGCGGTCCACATCGCCGCCCGGGTCGGCTCGCTGGCGGATGGGGACGAGGTGCTGGTCTCGAGCACCGTGAGGGACCTGGTGGTGGGCTCGGGGATCGAGTTCGCCGACCGCGGCGCGCACCCGCTGAAGGGCGTTCCCGACCAGTGGCGCGTATTCGCCGTGACCCGAGCCTGAACCCGCGCTCGCCGGTCGTGCGGGCAGCGGCGATACTGCGTCTCCTGGAGAGCTGATGTGGCCCGCTGGCGACTGACGATCAAGCCCAAGGCCCGGCGCCTGAGGAGCAGGTCCAAGAGCTCGGCCCGCCAGCCTCCATCGTCGCCCTACGAGACCGGGGTCGAGCGCTTCGCCCGCCGGCATCCGCGAATCGCACTGACGGTTGGGGAGCTCGCCCTGGCGGCTGGGTCGCTCGCCGCGTTGGTGGGGCTGGTCGAGCACTGGTCGCTACCCCGCAGCCCCGGGATCGCCCTCCTGACCGGGGCCGCGACGGCGATGATCTCGGCGGCGTCGCTGGTCCGATTGCGGCGAGACGGCTTCGCCGCGCCGATCCCGATCCTGGTGGCCAGCTGGCTTCCGCCCGTCCTGGCCGCGGTGGCGGCACTGCAGCCCGAGTCGGCCGGCGGTTGGGCGGCCATCGCCGGCTACGGCTTCATGGCGGTCTATCTGGCCGGGTGCGGCGTGCTGCTCGGCCTCGCCCCGCGGATCACGCGCCACGAGGACCAGCTGCGGCGGGCGCTGTTCCGCGAGCGCCGACGCGCGACCCTGACGGCGCTGCGGCGCCGGCCACCACGCCATCCGCACGTCACCTCGAAGGCAAGGGGGCCGCGGCCGTCGTCGTAGGCTGTCGTCGTGCCCGCCCCGGCGGCAGAGCACCTCGATCTCGTGCTGGTCGGCCTCCTCGCGGCCATCGCCGCCCTGCTGGTCCTCGGTCAGGCGGTGAGGGTCCCGTACCCGATCCTGCTGGTGATCGGAGGGCTGGTGGTCGGGTTCGTCCCGGGGGTCCCCCATGTGGAGCTGCGGCCGGAGCTGGTCCTGACGATCATGCTGCCGCCCCTGCTGTACTCGGCGGCGTTCTTCTCGTCGATGCGCGACCTGCGGGCCGCGCTTCGACCGATATCGGCGCTGGCCATCGGCCTGGTCGTGGCCACGACGCTGGCGGTGGCCGCGGTCGCGCATCTGGCCATCGGATTGACCTGGCCGGCGGCGTTCGTCCTGGGAGCGGTCGTCGCACCCACCGATCCGGTGGCCGCGACCGCGATCGCCAGGAGGTTCGGGATCCCGCGCCGGATCGTGACGGTGGTCGAGGGCGAGAGCCTGATCAACGACGGCACCGCGCTGGTGGTCTATCGCTTCGCGGTGGCCGCGGTGGTGGCCGGCACCTTCTCGCTGCCCGAGGCGCTGCTGCGCTTCGTGCTCAACGGGGCCGGCGGGGTGGCGATCGGACTCGCGGTCGGCTGGGCGGTGGCCAACGTGCGCAAGCGGATCGAGAACCCCCCGGTCGAGAACTCGATCTCGCTGTTCACGAGCTACTTCGCCTACCTTCCGGCCGACGCGCTGGGCGTCTCGGGCGTCCTGGCGGCGGTCACGGTCGGCATCTACATGGGCTGGCGGGCCCCCGAAGTCGCCTCCCCGGCCACCCGGCTCCAGGGCTTTCCGGTGTGGCAGATCCTCGTCTTCATGCTCAACTGCGCCCTCTTCATCCTCGTCGGCCTGCAGCTGCCCAGCATTCTGGAGCGCCTGTCGGGCCTGCCGACCGGGACGCTGCTGGGCTACGCCACCGCGGTCAGCGCGGTGGTCATCGGCGTCCGCATCGCCTGGGTGTTCGCGACCGACCAGGGCGTCCCCCGGCTGCGCGGTCGCCGGCCGACGAGCCGCTGGCAGGACAGCGCGGTGGTGGCGTGGAGCGGCATGCGCGGTGCGGTTTCGCTGGCCGCCGCGCTGGCGCTGCCGTTCAGCACCGCGGCCGGCACCCCCTTCCCGCACCGGGAGCTGCTCGTGTTCCTGGCCTTCGCGGTCATCCTGGCGACGCTATTGGTCCAGGGGCTGACGCTCCCGCGCCTCATCTGCCGGCTCGGGGTCGAGGAAGACGGGACCTCCGAGCGGGAGGAGTCGAAGGCGCGCCTGAAGGCGGCCAAGGCGGCGATCGCCCGGATCGACGAGCTCGCGGGCGAGGACTGGGTGCGCGACGAGACCGCCGAACGGATGCGCGGCGCCTACGAGTACCGCCTGAACCGCTTCCGGGCCCGCTTCGACGACCGCGACGACGGGGGCTACGAGGAGCGCTCGGCGGCCTACCAGCGGCTGCGCCGGGAGGCGCTGGAGGCCGAGCGCCGCATGATCGTTGCGCTGCGCCGCCAGGGCACGATCAACGACGAGGTCATGCACCGGGTCGAGCGAGACCTCGACCTCGAGGACTCGCGGCTGGAGATTTGACTCCCAGGGCGACCGCCTCAGCCGGGTTGAGCTCGCCGCCTGGTACGGGTTCCGGCGCACACTCGCGGCGGCGTTCCTCGACCGCTTCAGCGAGCCCGAGCTGCGCGCGCTGGCCGGGTACTGGGAGCGCCTCGACGTCGAGGAGCCCTCCGACGCCGAGGCGGGCGGCACTCCATCCCAGCGCGGCTAGCCGGCCGACGGCTCAGGCCGAGCTTCGCGCTGCCGCCCGGTCGGCGCCCCAGCGCCGCAGCGCCTCGATCACCCCGGCGAGCCGCCGCCCGTCGGCGGTCAGGCGGTACTCGACCCGAGGCGGGCGCGAGGCGATCACGCGGCGCTGGAGGACACCGGCCTGCTCGAGCTCGGTAAGGCGCTGGACCAGCGTGCGGGGCGGCACGCCCCCGACCGCCTGGCTCACCTCGTTGAAGCGAGCTGCGCCGCTGTGGCAGGCATAGAGGATCGCCAGCGACCAGCGTCGGCCCAGGAGGTCCGCCGCGCGGCGGACCTCCTCGGGGACCGGCGGACAGCTGCGACACCTGTGGGCCACCGCCGACCCTCCCGTCAGGCCGCGACAACCTCGGGGCGAGCCGGGCTGGGCTCGAGCGCCAGCGCCAAGACCTCGTCCACGGTCATCACCGGATGGAAGGTCATCGCCTCGCGGACCTCCTCGGGGACGTCGTCGAGGTCGGCGCGGTTGCGCTCGGGCAGGATCACGTCGGTCAGGCCCGCGGCATGCGCCGCCAGCACCTTCTGCTTGATGCCGCCGATCGGCAGCACGCGGCCTTGGAGCGTGATCTCGCCGGTCATCCCCACCGTGTGCTTGACCGGACAGCCGGACAGCAGCGAGGCGAGCGCGGTGGTCATCGTGATGCCGGCGCTGGGGCCATCCTTGGGGATGGCTCCGGCGGGGACGTGGAGGTGGAACTCGCGCCCCTCGAAGACCCGCTCGTCGATGCCCAGTTGCTCGGCGTGGCCGCGCACGTAGGACAGGGCGATCCGGGCCGACTCCTTCATCACGTCGCCCAGCTGGCCGGTGAGGGTCAGGCCGCGATCGCCGTTCATCGAGGTGGCCTCGATGAACAGCACCTCGCCGCCGGTGCCGGTCACCGACAGGCCGGTGGCCACGCCCGGGATCGCCGTGCGCTCGGCGGCCTCCTGGAAGAACCGCTGGCGTCCGAGCGCATCACGCACGGCCTCCAGGTCGATCTCGATCGGCGCCTCGCGCTCCCCCGCGGCGATCTTGGTCGCCGTCTTGCGCAGGATGGTCCCGAGCTCGCGCTCGAGCTGGCGCACGCCGGCCTCGCGCGTGTACTCGGTGACCACCAGGCCGATCACGTCGTCGGGGATGGAGACCTCGTCCTCCCGCAGGCCGTTGCGCTCCCGCTGGCGGGGAACGAGGTAGCCGCGCGCGATCGCCACCTTCTCGTCCACGGTGTAGCCGTCGAAGCGGATGACCTCCATGCGGTCCAGCAGGGGGCCGGGGATGGTCTCCGCCACGTTGGCGGTGGCGATGAACAGCACGTGCGAGAGATCCAGCTCGACGTCGAGGTAGTGGTCGCGGAACGAGTGGTTCTGCGCCGGGTCGAGCACCTCGAGCAGGGCGGCGCTTGGGTCGCCGCGCCAGTCGGCGCCGACCTTGTCGACCTCGTCGAGCATGATCACCGGGTTCATCGTCCCGGCGTCGCGCAGGGCACGGACCAGCCGCCCCGGGAGCGCGCCGATGTAAGTCCGCCGGTGACCGCGGATCTCGGCCTCGTCGCGCACGCCGCCCAGCGACATGCGCACGAACTCGCGCCCGGTGGCCCGGGCGATCGACTCGCCGATCGACGTCTTGCCGGTCCCCGGCGGGCCGATCAGGGTCAGGATGGCCCCCGAGCGCCGGTCCTCCTGGATCCCGCGCTCCTGGCGCAGCTTGCGCACCGCCAGGTACTCGGTGATCCGCTCCTTTACGTCCTCGAGGCCGGCGTGGTCGGCGTCCAGCACCTCGCGGGCGTGGACGGGATCCAGCCGCTCCTCGGAGCGCTTGCTCCAGGGCACGGCGATCAGCCAGTCGAGGTAGGTGCGGATCATCGAGGCCTCGCCCGAGGCCTCGCCCATCTTCTCCAGGCGGCCCAGCTCGCGCTCGGCCTGCTCACGGACCTCGTCGGGCATGCCGGCCTCTTCGATCTTGGTCCGGTATTCCTCGACCACAGACCCCTCGTCCTCGCCGAGCTCCTTGCGGATCGACTCCATCTGCTTGCGCAGGAAGTACTCGCGCTGCTGCTTCTCGGCGCCGGACTCGACGTCCTCGCGAATCCGCTTGCGCACCTGCAGCTCGGCCAGCCGCTCGCGCTGGAAGCGCAGCGCCAGCTCCAGGCGCTCGGTCACGTCCACCGTCTCCAGGAGCTGGACCTTCTGCTCGTAGGAGAGGTCGGGCGAGTAGCCCGAGGTGTCGGCCAGCGCACCGGGATCCACGATCGAGCGGACGAAGGCCGCCACCCGGCCATCGTCGCCGCGCAGCTCGAGGATCTCCTCGACCACGGCGCGGTACTCGCGCTCCAGCTCCCGGGTGCGGCCGTCGACCGGGTGGGCGTCCTCGTGCTCGGTGACGTCCACGCGCAGGTTGCCGGCGGGGTCGCTGGTCGCTGCGCCGATCTCCGCCCGATGCAGGCCGGCGAGCGAGACCGCCCGCGCGCCGCCGGGCAGGCGGACACGGTCGGCCACCTCGGCCACGGTGCCGACCCGCGCGTAATCGCTGCCGTGACGCGGGACGAGCACGACGCGCTCCTCATCGCCCACGTCGACGGGCAGGGTGAGGTTCATGTTGGGGAAGACGACGGTGTCTTCCAGCGGGATGAGAAGGAGATTCATTCCAGTGCAAGCTCCATATCTGCTTACGGCACGTAAGGAAGTATAGCGAGGATGGCGGGCTTCCGGGAGAGGGCCGCGTCCCGTCCCACGGGGGCGACGGGCCAACGGCGTCCGCGTGGCCGCATGGCCGCCGGAGTCGAGGGCGCCGCCCCGCTTCAGTCCCGCGCGCCGCGCCGGCGCACCAGCCGGCGGCGGAGGCCGCGACGGGCGGTGCCCGGCTGACGCTCGGACGCCGCCCGCTCCCGGTCGCGGTCCTCGCTGCGCCCCACGAAGTAGAAGGCCAACGATACCGCCGCAACCCCGGCCAGCCCGACCGCGGCGATCCCGATCGCGGTGACCAGCGTGCCCGCCGCCACGTCAGCGATGGACGGACGACATGTCGCTGTCGCCGAGCTCCGACCTTCCCACGCAGCCCAGGCCCGGGGCCGATACCGCGCGGCCGTCGGCTCCCACGCTACGGCGCTCCATCGCCCTCGCTGCGGGGCAGGACCATCTGCGTGCAGGTGAAGAAGGCCGCCAGCCGTTCGCGGCGGCTCACCCGCACCTCCCAGACCTGGGTGCGCCGCCCGACGTGGAGCGGCGCGCCCACCGCCCGCAGCTCGTCCCCATCGCCGGCGGAGTGGAAGACGTTGGTCTTCAGCTCCACGGTGGTGAAGTCGCTGCCGGCCCGGAGGTGGCGCATCGTCCCCCATGCCGCGACGGTGTCCGCCAATGCGACCCAGACACCGCCGTGGACGTAGCCGCCGGGGTGCAGGTGACGGCGCTCGACCTGGAGGCGACCCCGCACTAGCTCGTCGTCGATGTGCACCAGCTCGATGCCCAGTTCGCCGGGGAAGGTGCCCTCCAGCGTGCGGCGGGAGAGCTCCGGGGTGATCGGCGAGGTGGGCGGCACGGTGGGCAGTCTGTCACGGGGAACTGGAGAGACCCAAAAAACGAAAGGCCCTGCGGGGTGGGCACGCGGTAGCGTGGACGTTATGACGGAGGCTGAGGTGGCATGACGATCTACCGGATGGATCACGCCGGCGTTGTGGTCGAGGATCTCGCGGCTGCTATCGCGTTCTTCGTCGAACTGGGCCTGAAACTGGAGGGCGAGGCAGCAGTCGAGGGTGAATGGGTGGACCAGCTCGTCGGGCTGGACGGCGTCCGAGCGGACATCGCCGTCGTACGGACCCCGGACGGCCACGGCCGGGTCGAGCTGTCGACGTTCCACACGCCGGTGGCCACCAGCATTGCGCCGAGGGCGCCGATGAACACCCCGGGCATCCCTCGCCTCACGTTCGTCGTCGACGCCGTCGACGACGTCCTC
>DATAEY010000058.1:0-2727 GCA_036257715.1 Solirubrobacteraceae bacterium
CGTCTAGATGTAGTCACCCGGAGCGTTGTTGACGGATTCGGGTTGACGCGAGGAGGACCCCCGAGGCTCTGTGGAGGTGTCTGACGCCTTCTCAGCCCAAGGGGGTCCTCGTGGCTCACGCTAACGCCCGCCTGACCGTCCACGGAAGAACGCTTCTGGTGGAGCGGGTGCATGCCGGGCATCGCCCGGCCGATGTCGCCCACCAGCTGGGCTGCTCGCGCGCGACCGTCTACAAGTGGCTGGCGCGCTTCCGCCAGGAAGGACCCGCAGGCCTGGTCGACCGATCGAGCGCGCCCCATCGCTGCCCCCACCGGACCCCGGCCGAGCTGGAGGCGCGCATCATCCGGGCCCGCCAGCGACATCGCCGCGGCGCCGATTGGATCGGCGCCGAGCTTGGGATTGCTCCCTCGACCGTCGGGCGAGTGCTGGCCCGCCACCGGCTGCCACGCCTCGCCCACCTGGACGCGCTCACCGGCGCGCCGGTGCGCCGCGGGCCGATGAGCCGCATCCGCTACGAGCGCGAGCGACCGGGCGACCTGGTGCACATCGACGTCAAGAGGCTCGGCAGGATCCCGGAGGGCGGGGGCTGGCGCGCCCACGGGCGCGCCGCGCGCCCCGATCGTGGCCGCCGACACGGCTACGACTACGTCCACTCGGCGATCGACGACCACCGCCGGCTGGCCTACGCCGAGCTCCACCCCGACGAGCAGGGCCGGACCTGCGCGGGCTTTCTCGAGCGGGCGGCGGCCTTCTTCGCCTCGGCCGGCATCGCCCACATCGAGCGGGTCATGACCGACAACGCCATGAACTACCGCCACTCGGCGGCCTTCAAGGGCGTCCTGGACGCCCTCGGCGCCCGCCACATCCTGATCCGGCCCCACTGCCCGTGGACCAACGGCAAGAGCGAGCGCCTCAACCGCACGCTGCTTCGCGAGTGGGCCTACAGCCGCGCCTTCGGGTCAAACGCCGAGCGGGCCGCGTGCCTGACACCCTTCATCGAGCACTACAACACGCGCCGGCGCCACAGCTCCCTCGGTGGCCTTCCTCCGATCAGCCGCCTGTCAACAACGTGGTGAGCGACTACATCTAGTCGCGGCGCGTTATTGCCAAGCGCGCCGGCGGCCCGTCACGACGACCGGGTGAGGTTGGCGACCCTCCGAACCTGGCGCCGCGCTCGGGCGGGGCCACGGCCGCCTCAAGGAGGGCGACCGCGGCCGAGTCCAGTCTCGTCGTTGCTCAGCCCAGAAGGCCGGCGCCGGCCAGCAGCGTCGCCGTGTCCCAGTAGACGCGCTCTTCACGGATCAGGTCGCCCGCCATCTCGCACACGCTGACGCCGTGCAGCTCGACCTGCTCGCCGCGGGCGGGCCAGCCGGGCATCTCGCCCGTGTGGGTGCCCTTCCAGGTCCATTCCACGGTGACCGTGCCGTCCTCGCCGCGTGTCTCCTTGCGGATCTCCAGCGAACAGTCGGGCAGCGCGTCCACGGAGTTCTGGGCGTGCTCTGCGATCACCTCCCGTCCCTCGAAGCGCGCGGGGGGCAACGCGTACTCGATCCGGACGCCGTCGGGGGTGAACGCCTGCGCCACGGACTCGCCGCTTTGCCCGTTCCACGCCTGCTGAAGCCTGGTGAGCGCCATCTGGGCCTCCTCTCGCCTCGCGGTCTATCGCCGATTGCGGCCGCCATCACCACGCCGATAGCCTCGGGGCGAGGCTACGCCCGCTTTCCCTGGGACGGCAAGGACGTGCGGCGGCGCGGCGCGCAGGCGGCCCGTCGGCGCCTGACCCCGAGGGCGCGCCGCGGGCGGAGGAGGCCCTCGTCCCCGCCGCGGTTTGAACCGCTATGGCCCCCCGAGGGTCATCGACCCCAACGGGCCGGGCGTAGCCGGGTCAATTCCGCCCGCCTGGCCGAGGCCGAGCGCCTGTCGCGCCTGGCGCGTGCGGAGCTGGTGGCCTGCGGCGAGGTGGGAGATCCCGAGCGCCACCTGCCGTGCGGGCCGGTGAGCGCCGGCGACCGAGTGATGACGCTGAGAAACGACGCCGGCCTGGGCGTGCAAAACGGCATGTGGGCCACCGTGCTGGGCCCGGCCCCCGAGGGCGGGCTACGGGTCGTGGTCGGCGCCGGGGCGGTCCTCGAGCTGCCGGCCGACTACCTGGAGGCCGGCCACCTGACCTATGGCTATGCGATCACCGCCCACAAGGCCCAGGGCATGACCGTGGAGCAGACCTTCGTGCTGGCATCGGAGGGGATCGACCGCCAGTGGGGCTACACGGCGCTGTCGCGGGCGCGCTCGGGGACCCGGCTGTACCTGGCGGGTACGCATCCAGCGCTCGGCCGCGACCGCGATGATGTTGGCGGCCGCCACGTCTCGGCGGATCAGGCTCCGGTTGCGCGCCTGGCGGATGACCTTGCCCGAGACCGGAGCCAAGAGGTGGCACTGGAGCGCCTACTCGGACGCGACCCGTCCCCGCCCGAGCACCTTGGGCGGTAGGAGTTCGACGGATCTGGGCTGGGATATGCCGAGCGCTGGTCACTGCTGCATCCTTGGATCGTGCGTGGCGTCGGCGTACATGGGCGGGCAACCGTGACCGCGGGCTTCGGGGCGCAGTTCGTAGTGCCAGGGTTCGTTGCTGTAGATCTGGCACAGCCCGTACTCGGCGCCGTGTTCGGACAGCCACGCCGCGGCATCGAAGGGCCCAATGTCGACCGCGTCCCCCGCCACGTGAGCAGA
>DATAEY010000059.1:0-14581 GCA_036257715.1 Solirubrobacteraceae bacterium
GGTTGGCGGCTTCTCCGGGACGGTGTCCAGGGCGACCGTGACCGTGTTCAGCTACGGGTCATCCAGGCCGAATGACACGGACATGGCGCTCAGAGGGCCGAACGGGCAGACGGTGATGCTGCTCTCGGATGCATGTGGGACCGGCGGGATGCAGAACAACAACCTCACCTTCGACGACGCCGCGGCCACCTTCGTCTCGAGCGTCGCCTGTGCCAACTACACGGAGGGAAGCTTCAAGCCGTCCAACTACGGCGACCCTGCCAACGACTCTTTCCCGAGCGGCCCGACGGCCCCGTACCTGAACACGCTCGCCACCTTCAACGGCGCACCCGCGAACGGCGACTGGAGCCTGTTCATGTTCGACGACGAAGCCGGGTTCTTCGGCTTCGAGATCTCGGGCTGGGCGCTCACACTCGAGGTACCGTCGGCGACCGGCCAGCGCGCCGCGGCGCTGAAGAAGTGCAAGAAGAAGAAGAAGACGGCGAAGGCGCGCAAGAAGTGCCGGAACAAGGCGAACAAGCTGCCGGTCTAGCGGGCGCGAGCCTTTCGGGTTCTACTCCACCAGGCGCACCTCGAGCGGCGGGGCGAGCGGCGCCCCGGCCCCGTCCAGCAGGGCGAGGATGCGGGCGACGTAGGCGCGGGTTTCGGCGTATGGGCCCGCGCACCTGCAGGCGCTGACGGCGCCGGGGCCCGCGTTGTAGGCGGCGAGCGCCAGCGGCACCGAGCGGAATCGCCGCAGCAGGTCCGACATCAGGTGGGCCTGGGCGTCGATCGCCGCCTCGGCGTCGAAGGGGTTGCGGAGCCCGTAGGAGGCGGCCGTGCCTGGCATGAACTGGGCGATCCCCTGGGCGCCCGCCGGTGAGACGGCCCCGGCGTCGAAGCCCGACTCGGCCATCAGCTGTGCGGCCAGCAACGCCCCGGAGACGTTCCAACGGGCCGCCGAGCGCATGATCGGCGCCCGGTAGCGGCCGGGGACGAAGGACGGCAGCCCCTCCCCACTCGCGGCCCCGTCGGCCTCGCCACCCGCGGTCGACTCGAGTCCGCCCGACTCCCCCGCCGGCGAGCAGGGAGCCGGCCCCGCCGCGAACCCGAAGTGCCATGGCTCCCACGAGTAGCGCTGCACGAAGCCGAAGCGCCTGGCGTTGGCGGCCAGCCACCGGTACGCACCCGGAGGGCCGAGGTCGAGCTCGGTCCCGAGGCGGTGCAGCGACTTGCCGGGCGGCGCCACCCAGCGCGGATCCGGGTGGCGGGCGTACAGGGCCGCCTGCTCCGCGTCGCTGCGGTAGCCGCTGTTGATGGTCAGCGACACCCCGGCCGCGGCAGCCGCGGCCGCCATGCGATCGAACGCGAGCGCGACGTCCGGGCGCATCGGCTTGCCCTGACGGTAGGCGAGGGGTCCGGTGTAGGCGCCGTTCGCCCAGCCGGTCAGCCCGCCACCCGGGGGGCTGAGCTCCGCGTCGGCCCGGGCGCTGATCGGCACCGATCGCCTCCTGCCGCCGGCCTCCACCACCGCCGGATCCGAGACTTCGGCGCGAATCCGCACCGGCGCGAAGCTTGCCGCGTCGGGGAAGGCGATCGTCAGCGACCGGGCGCCGTTGAGACGTCCCGTCCGCTGCGCGGCCGCTCGGCCCAACGAGAGGTAGGCGCCCTTCTCGAGGTGGCGGGGATTGGGAACATCTCCCAGGAAGGCGGGCTCGAACAGTCGCTCGTAGGAGGCGCGCATCGCTCGCGCGCCGGCGAGCGCCGCGAGATCTGCCGCCCGCTGGTCGGCGCCCTGCCGGCCCACGCCCCGGGCCACCGCGCCGAGCACGAAGGCTCCCACCGAGACCGCCGCCAGGGCTCCCACGAGGATCAGGAGCGCCTGCCCCCGCTCCTCCCTCAGACGCCTCACGTCGCCGTCTCCACCGCGGGCCACAGCGCTCCCCGCCACGCGCCCGGGACACGGGCGCCGGCCATCGCGAGCGCGCGAGCGGGCAGCCCCGCGGGGACCTGGCAGGCGACGACCGGGACTGCGAGCGCGCTCAGGCTCTCGCGCGCGATGTGAGCCAGCGCCGGGTCCTCGTCCGGACGGCAGGCGAGCACGATCACGTCCTGCAGTCGCAGCAGCGCGTCGATCTCCGGCACGCGTGCGCCCGCAAGCGCGAGCGCGACCGGCGACGGCGCCGCAGTCATCGCCCGCTCGGCGAGGGCGGCCGCCTCCGGGGGCGCGTCGGGAAGCGTCACCCGGACCAGCCCGAGCGAGGGCGTCGCCTCGACGCCGTGGGCGCGAAGGCGCACCGCCAGCCGTCTCGCTGCGGGGTAGGCGGGCAGCCGGGCCGCCATCGCGCCGGTACGCCAGAACGCCGCCAGCGCGCAGGGCCAGCGCCCGGCCCGGGAGAGCGCCAGGGCCAGGACCGCGGCGGCCAGCGCCGACTCGCGCGGCGCTCCCAGCACCGCCGCCGCCGGCGCGCGCGCCATCGCTCGCCCGCGGGTCGCCGCGGCGGCGCCGGGGGACGTCAGGTAGAAGTCCCGCACTCGCCCCAGCAGCGCGTTCATGACGGCGGCGGCCCGGCGTCCGCGCTGTCCGTGGCGGCGAGCAGGACCCCCAGCCGCGAGATCAGCGCCGGGGGCTGCACCCGGACCCACACCCGGCCCCCGCTCACCTTGACCTCGACCCGGCGTGCCGACCACGACGGCAGCGAGTCGCGAGCCGCCGCCGCGGGGTCGTGGCCCTGGACGATGGCGACCGCCCCCGCCTCCGCGGCATGGCCCGCGTACTCGGCCGCGGCGCCCGCCGCCAGCAGCTGGAGCAGGGCCAGGCCGGCCACGGCCAGGACCGGCAGCAGCGCGACCACCTCGACGGTCGATTGCCCGTTCTGTGCCCTCATCCTTGCTGGGGCTCGAAGCGGGCGCGCCCGTCGATGGACGCGAGGCCGGCGCCGCCGACCACCGAGGGGACCGAGAGGGTGACCGTCACATCGCCGTCCCGGGAGCTGCGCACGCGCATTTCTCGCTCGAGCCGGTCGGGCAGGACGCCGCGGGCTGCCGCCGCGGCATCCCCACCGACCGCGTTGGCGCGCGCGGCCGCCCGCGCCGCCGATGCCGCCAGCCATGCCGCCTGCCCGGCGACGACGACCTGCCACAGCAGCATGGCCAGCAGCGCCACGAAGGGCAGCACCGCCACCAGCTCGACCGCCGCCTGTCCCGCCTGCGCCGCTGCGCTCCGCCTCATGGCCGCCAGCGTCGCCGCCGGCGCTTCACGGGACTAGGCGCGCGAGTAACGACTCGGCGCAGTAACTGGCGCGGGACCGGTCAGGTCAGTAGCGCTGGTAGGAGCGCCAAGCGACGAACGCTCCACAGGAGGCCACGGCCAACAGCGCGAACCACACCGCCGTCCCGGGCCCCGAGGCCCAGAGCCGGGGGGTGGCGGTGACGGTGAGGACCACGAGCCCGATCGAGGCATAGAGCAGCGCGCGCATCCCGTCGCCCAGGGAGAAGATCTCGCCCCGGTAGTGGCGGTACATCACCATGACGAACCAAGCCAGAACCCCGAGGAAGACGACGCCGAGCAGCCAGACCAGCAGGCCGGCTGCGGCGCCGGCGCCCGGAGCCGCGTACACCACCGCGGCCAGCGCGAGGACGATCGCGATGTTGCGGACGTGCTTCACTGGGCCCACTCTAGACGGAGCTCGCCGCCCGGTCGGGCAGACGCTCGCCGGCGCCCGGAAGATGCACAGCCTCGCCGTCCCCAACCGGGTTGCGGAGCACTGCCAGCAGCGAGAGCCCCGCAGGGAGCCGCAGTCCGAGCCCGATCAGCGCGGCCTCGAGTCGCATTGGGGCCTCGAGCAGCGGGGCCATGCGATGGGGGGTGATGTGCAGCTGCGAGTGCGGCGGCGCCGTCCGGCGGCGGCGCGTCGCCCGCTGGACCAAGCGCAGCGCGCCGGCGGCGGGCAGCAGGATCGAATTGAAGTAGGTGAACGACACCGGCTCCCAGCCGGCCGCCACCGCGGCGCGCCGCAGGCTGGCTCGCCGGTAGCGGCGGTAGTGGTGATTGGCCTCGTCATGGTCGGACCACAGGGCCTGGTACGCGGGCACGGTCGCCACCAGCAGACCGCCCGGACGGGCCACCCGGCGCAGCTCGCGCAGCGAGCGCACGTCGTCGGCGGTGTGCTCGAGCACGTCCAAGCAGGTGATCACGTCGAAGGAGCCGTCGTCATGGGGGATGTCCTCGACCGCGGCGATCCGAACGTCGGCGTGGCCGCGCAGCCGCGCCGCCTCCACTCCGACCGGGTTGAGGTCGAACCCCGACACGCGCCCGAGCCGCGCCAACTCGTCCATCGTGCGCCCGGACCCGCACCCGGCATCTAGGATCGCCGCCCCCCGGGGGACCGGCAGGCGGTCAAGCTGGGCCGCCAGCACCCGCCGCCGGCCGCGATACCACCAGTGGCGGTCGTCCTCCTCGAGCAGCGCTCGGAACTCCGACTCACGCATCGTAGGGGCCGACCTTAGCGTTCGTCGCGCTCGGGCCAGCCGCCCGGCTGGCAAGCTCTCGCCATGGAGCTCGATCGGCGAGTCGAGGCGGGCATGCGCCGGCAGCTGCGCAACCGGCGGGAGCGGCTTGAGCAGGGCGCCGCGCCGATCGGCTGGAAGATCGGGCTCAACCTCCGCTCAGTGCAGCGCGGGCTGGGGCTCGACCGGCCGGTCGTCGGCCACCTGACCACCGACACCCTGGTCACGCCCGGCGAGCCGCATGCGCTGGCGGGCGCGACGAACGCAGGCGCGGAACCGGAGATCGCCATCCAGGTCGGCGAGGACGTCGCGGGCGACGCCGGCCCGGACGCCGCGCGGGCGGCGATCGCCGGCCTGGCGCCGGCCATCGAGGTGGTCGACATCGACCGGCCGTTCGACGACGTCGAGGCCATCGTCGCGGCCAACGTGTTCCACCGGGCCGTGGCGCTGGGCGAGCCGGCCGGCGAATGGCCGGACGGCGTCGAGGCGGTGGTCCTGGTCAACGGCGCCGAGGCGCACCGGCTCGACGCCGCGCGAGTCGCCGGCGACCTGGCGGAGCCGGTGATGGTCATCGCCGGAACCCTGGGCGCCTGCGGCGAGCAGCTCCGGGCCGGCGACCGCATCATCGCGGGCTCGCTGACGCCCGCCGTGCCGCTCGGCCCCGGCGATTCGGTGATCCTCGACCTCGGTCCTCTCGGCCGGGTCGAGCTGCGCCTCGCGGCCTGAGCGTTAGGCTTGTGGGCGTGCGCCGGGTCGCCGCCTCGCTGGTCGCTTCGTGCCTCGCCCTCGCGCTGACGGCGCCGGTGGCCCTGGCCGGCGACGAGGGCCAGGGGCTATGGGGCGAGACCAACGACAAGGTGGTCACCGCGGCTGGCTTCGTGCTGATCGCCTTCTTCCCGCTGTTCGTGGCGGTGATGAGCGCCATCCAGTGGCGGCTGGAGAAGCGCAAGGACGAGCACCTGAAGGCGGAGCGGGCTCGCCGCTCCCGGCCCGAGTGGCGCGGCGGCTGGTAGCCGCCGGCGCGCCGGGTCGCGCCTCGTGACCCGGCCCGTGCGCTACGAGCGCGTCGGGGCCGCGGCGGTCCTCACCATCGACCGTCCGGAGCGGCGCAACGCGGTGGACGGGCACACCGCCGACGAGCTGGGCGACGGCTACCGACGCTTCGCGGCGGACGACGACGCCCGCGTGCTGGTGCTCACCGGCGCCGGCGAAGCCGCCTTCTGCGCGGGTGCGGACCTCAAGGCGCTCGAGACCTTCGGCCCGCGCCTGGCGGCGCCGGAGGGGCCGCTCGGGTTCACCCGACTGACCCCGGCCAAGCCGGCGATCGCGGCGATCTCCGGCTGGTGCCTGGCGGGCGGGCTGGAGCTGGCGCTGTGGTGCGACCTGCGGATCGCCGCCGAGGGGTCGACCCTGGGGTTCCCGGAGCGACGCTGGGGGGTGCCCCTGATCGACGGTGGCACCCAGCGCCTGCCCCGGCTGGTGGGCCTGGGCCGCGGGCTGGACATGATCCTCACCGGGCGCATGGTGGAGGCCCAGGAGGCGCTCGCCATCGGGCTGGTGACCGAGGTGGTCGCGCGGGGGCGCCACCTCGAGCGCTCGCTGGAGATGGCCGAGCGGCTGGCCGCCTTCCCCCAGGACACGATGCTGGCCGACCGCCGGGCGGCGATCGAGGGGCTCGGGTTGCCGCTGGAGGCCGGGCTGGCCGTCGAGGCTCAGAGCGGCGCCCGGACCTTCGCGACCGCGCTGGAGGGGGCGGGCCGCTTCGCCGCCGGCGAGGGTCGCGGTGGCGCCGGGGCCGGTGCCTGAGCGCCCCGCCCGCTGCGTATAGGCTTGTCGAGCGGCATGCGGCGGAAGCGATGACCTACTTCGTCACCGGGGCCACCGGGTTCATAGGGCGGCACCTGGTCGAGTGGCTTCTGCGGCGCGACGGGCAGATCCACGTGCTGGTGCGCGAGGGCTCGGCCGGCAAGCTCGACGAGCTCATCGACCACTGGAGCGCCGCCGCTGGCGCGGGCGAGGTGCAGGACCGGATCGTCGCGGTCACCGGCGACCTCACTCAGGCGCGGCTGGGGGTCTCGGACGAACTGGTCGAGCGGCTGCGCCAGGACGTCGACCACTTCTTCCACCTGGCGGCGATCTACGACATGACCGCCGATGATGAGGTGAACGAGAAGCTCAACGTCGGCGGAACCGGCCACGCCATTGAGCTGGCCAACGCGGTCGAGGCCGGTACCTTCCACCACGTCTCGTCGATCGCCGTGGCGGGCCTCTACGAGGGGCTGTTCCGGGAGGACATGTTCGACGAGGGCCAGCCGCTCGACCATCCCTACCACCGCACCAAGTTCGAGTCCGAGAGGCTGGCGCGCACGCAGCTGAAGGGGCGCTGGCGGGTCTACCGCCCGGCGATCGTCGTGGGCAACTCGCGGACCGGCGAGATGGACAAGATCGACGGCCCGTACTACTTCTTCACCGCGATCAAGACCATCCGGCACTACCTGCCCGAGTGGGCGCCGCTGGTGGGGCCCGAGCTCGGCTACACCAACATCGTGCCGGTCGACTTCGTGGCCGCGGCCATGGATTACATAGCCCACCAGCCCGGGCTCGACGGCCAGGCGTTCCACCTCACCAACCCAAGGTCGCAGCGCTCCGGCGAGGTGCTCAACGCCTTCGCCCGGGCTGCCCACGCGCCGCAGCTGGCCATGCGCGTGGACGCCCGGCTGCTCAACACGCTGCCCAAGGGCACCCTGTCGATGCTGATGAAGCTGCCGCCCGCCAAGGACGCGCGCCGCGCCGTCCTCGCCGACTTCGGGATCCCCGAGGGCGTGCTCGAGTACGTCGGCCTGACCGCCCAGTTCGATACGCGCGACACCGAGCGGGCGCTGGCGGGATCGGGGATCGCGGTACCGTCGCTCGACGAGTACGCCGACCGGCTGTGGGACTACTGGGAGCGCAATCTCGACCCCGACCTGTTCAAGGACCGCTCGTTCGAGGCGGCGGTCAACGGCAAGACCGTCCTGATCACCGGGGCGTCGAGCGGCATCGGCCGGGCGACCGCGCTCAAGGTCGCGGCCGCCGGCGGCATCCCGCTGCTGGTCGCCCGCAGCGAGGACCGGCTGGCGGAGACCAAGCAGGAGATCGAGCAGCGCGGAGGCAGCGCGTCCGTCTATCCCGGCGACCTGTCGGACATGGCCTCCATCGACGACATGGTCGAGCGGGTCCTCGGCGAGCATCCGACGGTCAACGTCCTGGTCAACAACGCCGGGCGCTCGATCCGGCGTGGAATCGCGCTCTCCTACGACCGCTTCCACGACTTCGAGCGCACGATGAAGATCAACTACTTCGGCGCGATCCGCCTCACCATGCGCCTCCTGCCGCACATGCGCGAGGGCGGCGGCGGCCACGTCGTGAACATTTCGTCGATCGGCGTGCAGACCAGCCCCCCGCGCTTCTCGGCGTACGTCGCCTCGAAGGCCGCCCTTGACGGCTGGACCCGGTGCGTCGCCTCCGAGGTGGTCGGCGACGGCGTCACGTTCACCACGATCCACATGCCGCTGGTTCGCACCCCGATGATCGCCCCGACCAAGATGTACGACGCCTTCCCGACCATCACCCCGGACGACGCGGCGGACCTCATCTGCGAGGCGATACGCGCCAAGCCCAAGGAGATCAACACCCGCCTGGGCACGTTCGGGGAGGTGGCCTACGCGCTGGCGCCCAAGGCGGTCGACCAGATCCTGCACATGGCCTACAAGGTGTTCCCGGACTCGGCCGCGGCCCGCGGCGAGAAGGACAAGGACGAGACGGCCTCCGTCGAGCAGATCGCCATGGCCAGCCTCATGCGGGGCGTGCACTGGTAAAGCTTCGCCGGGTCCCGGCGGCGACCGTCGCCGGGGCCCTCTGCGCCGGGCTGGCCATCGCGGCGGTGGCGCTGGCGGGCTGCGGGGAGGCCGTGCGCGAGCGGCCGGCGACCCTGCTGCTCGACTTCACGCCCAACGCCGCGCACACCGGGATCTTCAGCGCGGCGGCCCGCGGCTACGACCGCCGTGCCGGCGTGCGCCTGGCCGTGAGGCAGCCGTCTGCCTCGACCGACTCGGTCAAGCTGCTGGTCGCCGGCCGGGCCGACGCGGCGGTCCTGGACATCCACGACCTGGCGATCGCCCGTGAGCGGGGACGCGACGTGGTCGGCGTGCTGCCGCTGGTCGAGCGGCCGCTGGCCGCGGTGCTGACACTGCCCGGCGTCCACACCCCCCGGCAGCTCGAGGGCAGGCGGGTGGGCGTGACCGGGTTGCCCAGCGACGACGCGGTGCTGCGCTCGATCGTGCGCGGCGCCGGCGGCCACCCCGGGCGGGTCAGGACGGTGACGATCGGGTTCAACGCGGTGGTCGGCCTGCTGACGCGCCGCGTCGCGGGCGCCACCGGTTTCTGGAACGTCGAGGGCGTCGCCCTGCGCCGCCGCGGTCCCGACTATGGGGAGTTCCGGGTCGACTCCTACGGAGCGCCCGCGTATCCGGAGCTCGTGGTCTGCGTCACCGGGCGCACGCTGCGCCGGCGTCCCGCCCTGGTCCGCGCGCTGCGCCGGGCGCTGACCCGCGGCTACCAGTTCGCGCTAGCGCACCCCCGCGCCGCCGTGCGCGACCTGGTGGCCCGCGCCCCGGGACTGGACAGGTCGGTCGCCTCCGACCAGTTGGCCGCCATTCGCCCCGCGATGACCCTCGGCGGCCGCTTCGGCGTGCTGGACCCGGTGCGGCTGCGCGCCTGGGCGGCCTGGGAGGCGCGGTTCGGGGTGGTCCGGCGGCCGCCCGACGTGGCCCGGGCCTTCGACCTTGCCGGCGGCGGGCGGGCGCCCGGCGGCTGACCCGTCCTGAGAGTCAGATCCGGAAAACCGGGATCAGCCGCTCCTCGTGCTCGGCCTCGATCCGGGCGACCACCTCGACCTGCTCCTCGAGCCCCGAGCCGCGCAGCTTGGTGGCCAGCAGCTCGTCGACCTGGAAGATGCCGGCGCTGTTGGACATCAGGATCTCGACCCGCACGGCCCGGTCGCGCCCGGCCGAGATCCTGACCTCCTCGATCGCGTAGGCGGACAGGGAGTGGATGTTGCGGTGGCCGGCCTCGAACGGGACCCGCGAGCGCCCGCGCGCCATGTCCAGGGCGTCCGCCACCCGCACCACCCCGGCCTCGACCGTGAATGGCGCCCCGTCGCGGCGGTGGCCGATGATCGCGTGCATCGCCTCGGCCACCACGATCGACCGCTCCGGCTCCTCGTAGAGCCCGTCGAGCAAGCTTCCCAGCTTGTCCGCGGTGAGGAACAGGGAGTGCGCCTCGTGGTCGACGCGGTGGACCTGCATGCCGACGCAGTGGAACAGGGCGCCCGCGGCGATCACCACCTCGGCGTCGCGCTCGCCCATGCCGTAGTCGGCCACCATGCCCGGAGTCACGCCACGGCGGAACAGCAGCCGGCCGATCCGCAGCGCGATGTTGACCACCACCTGGATGTGGACCCAGGAGTGATCCGACATCCCCAGCCGGCGCGTGGCGTTGACCGCCGACACATGCCACCACGCCTTGAGCTGGTCGTCGGCGTTGACCGCTTCCAGGAGCCGAGCAAGCTTGCGGTTCCCCCGCGTGGGCGCCGCGATGCGCACCTCGGCGAGCGCAGCGCGCAGCGGCTGCGGTCCCTGCGCGTTCACCGCCGCCCCCGGGTCATCGGGGGCGATGTTGGCATGATTGCCCGTGTGACGAGCGCGGGGGCCGAAACCGGGCTCGCGCAGGGGCCGGCGATCTCCGTCCGTGGCCTGCGCAAGCGCTACGGCGACCTCGAGGCAGTGCGGGGGATCGACTTCGAGGTCCGCCGCGGCGAGGTGTTCGGGCTGCTAGGCCCCAACGGCGCCGGCAAGACGACCACGGTGGAGATCCTCGAGGGCTACCGCGACCTCACCGACGGCGAGGTCTCGGTGCTGGGACACAACCCGGGCCGGCGCGAGCGCGCGCTGCGCGAGCGGGTGGGGATCGTACTGCAGAGCTCGGGGATCTATCGGCACCTCACCGTGCGCGAGGCGCTCCACCACTGGGCGGGGCTGTATCCCGCCCCGCGCGACGTGGATGAGGTGCTCGCGCTCGCCGGGCTGGCCGACAAGGCCGACGAGCGCACGCGCCGGCTCTCGGGCGGCCAGCTGCGGCGGCTCGACTTCGCCCTGGCGCTGGTCGGCGACCCGGAGCTGATCTTCCTGGACGAGCCGACCACCGGCTTCGATCCCGCCGCTCGGCGCAACGCCTGGGAGACCGTGCGCTCGCTGAGGGCGCTGGGCAAGACCGTGCTGCTCACCACGCACTACCTCGACGAGGCCCAGGCGCTGGCCGACCGGGTGGCGATCATCAAGGAGGGAAGGCTCCTGGCGCAGGGCGATCCCGGCTCCCTGGGGCCGAGCGGCCAGCGGTATCGGATCTCCTACCGCAACGGAGACGGCGGGCTGGTCGAGCGCGAGACCGACGATCCCACCCCGCTACTGCACGAGCTGACCGCCGCGGCGATGGCCCGCGGCGAGCGGCTGGAGCAGCTGACCGTCACCCGCCCCACGCTGGAGGAGGTCTACCTGGAGCTGACCACCGATGGCTGAGCTGACGGCGCTGACCTGGCGCCAGTACCGGCTGGAGCGGCGGATGTTCTGGCGCAATCCCTCGGCCGCCTTCTTCAACTTCGTGCTCCCGCTGCTCTTCCTGGCGGTCTTCGGGCTGGTGTTCTCGTCGAGCCGGCGCAACCTCGAGGTGCTCGTCCCGGGGATCGCCGGCATGAGCGTGATGGCCACCACGTTCAACGCGCTGGCCTTCAACATGACGTTCCTGCGTGAGCAGGGAGTGCTCAAGCGCGTCCGCGGCACACCGCTCCCCCCCGGCGCCTACCTGGCGGGCATCGCGCTGAGCGCGATCACCAACGCCGCCCTGCAGATCGCCATCGTGGTCCTGGCCGCGTGGGGGCTGTTCGGAATCGGGCTGCCCAAGGACTGGCTCGAGCTGATCGTGTTCACCGCCGCGGGCGTGGTCTGCTTCGCCTCCCTCGGGGTCGCACTCTCCCATGCCATCCCCAACTTCGAATCGGCCGCGGCCTACGTCAACTTCGTGTTCCTGCCGGTGATCATCTTCTCGGGCGTTTTCTACGACGTGGACGACGCGCCCCTCTTCGTACGCGACATCGCCGAGGGGCTTCCCCTCAAGCACCTGATCGACGGCCTCTCGGGCGCGCTGGTCACCGGCCGGGGGCTGGGCGCCAACCTGAGCGCGCTCGGCGTGATCGCGGTCTGGAGCGCCCTGGGCGTACTGCTGGCGGTCCGTGGCTTCAGCTGGGACCAGCGGCGGGCGTGATGGCCCCGCTCGCGCTGCTCTACGACGTGCACGGGAACCTGGCCGCCCTGGGGGCGGTGCTCGACGACGCCCGTGCCCAGGGCGCGGCCCGGTTCCTGCTCGGCGGCGACTACGCGCTGTTCGGGCCATGGCCGCAGGAGACCGTGGCGGTGCTGCGCGAGCTGCCGGAGGCGACGTGGATCCGAGGCAACGGGGAGCGCTGGACCGCGTCCCCCGGCCAGGCGCCCGACGATCCCGTCGTCCAGGGCGCGATTGCGGCCTGCCGCGAGTCGCTGGGGTCCGAGGCGGTGAGCGAGCTGGCCGGGCTGCCCGAGAGCGCGGCGGACGCTGGCGTCCTCTACTGCCATGGCTCGCCGCCCTCCGATGTGCGCTCGTTCATGCCCGAGCCGGCACAGGACGAGGCCGAGCTGCTCGAGGGAGTGGTCGCCAGACGCCTGGTCTTCGGGCACACCCACCTGCCGTTCCGCCGCGTGGCGGCCGGTGGTGTCGAGCTGGTCAACCCGGGCAGCGTGGGGATGCCGTTCGACGACGACCCGCGCGCCGCCTATGCGCTGGTGGCGGACAACGGCGAGGTCGAGCACCGCAGGGTCTCCTACGACCACCTCGGCGCCGCCGCCGCCGTTCGCGAGCGCTTCGCCGGCGACTGGCCACGGACCGTCGGCCGCCGCATCGAGCGCGCGGTGTTCTAGCCGCCCGCCGGACAGCCTGCGCGGCCCGACGCGGCTCGGATAGGGTCGCTCCTGACTTAGGAGGAAGGCGTGAAGCAGCTCGCCGACGGGCTACATCAGCTCGCGGGCTTCCCCCCCAACGCGATCAACGTCTACCTGATGGGCGACGTGGTAGTGGACGCGGGCAGCCGCCACGCCGCTCGCCGGATCCTCCGCCAGCTGCGCGGACGCCGGGTGACCGCCCACGCACTGACGCACGCCCACCCCGACCATCAGGGATCCAGCGCCCGGCTGTGCCGCGAGCTGGGCGTCCCCTACTGGTGCGGGGACGGCGACGTGGCGGCGGCGCAGAGCGGCGACATCGTCCGCTACCAGCCCGACCGGCCGATCAACCGGGTGATGCACGCGCTGATGAGCGGCCCCGGCCACCCGGTGGAGCGGCCCTTGCGGGAGGGCGACGAGGTCGCCGGCTTCACGGTCCTCGAGGTCCCCGGCCACTCGGCCGGCCACGTGGCCTACTGGCGGGAGACCGATCGGGCGCTGGTGCTGGGCGACGTGATCAACAACATGGACGTCAGGACCGGGATCCCGGGACTGCACGAACCCCGCCGCGTGTTCACGCCCGACCCCGCCCGCAACCGGGTCTCGGCCCGCCGCCTGGCCGCGCTCGAGCCGGCGCTGGTCTGCTTCGGGCACGGTGCCCCCCTGCGCGACACCGCGCGGTTTGTCGATTTCGTGGCCGGCCTGCCCGAGTAGGTCGCCCCCAGAGCCGGGGGAAACCGAGCGTTTGAACCTGGGCGTTCCCGTCTATATCCCTACCAGCGGAAACTCGTCTCGACTCCAAGCGGCTCTGGGGCCGCTATGCCTCCCTTCCCACCTCGTACCTCCGGCGAACGACTTCGGCTCGCCCGCGACGCCGTGACCGGGCACTGCCCGGCCCTCGCCTGAGCGATGGGCTCCGCGGCACTGCGGGGCGTCAGCGCGCTGCGGAGCAGCGGCCCCCCCGACATGCTGCTCGGCCTCCAGAGCAGGGCCGAGAACGTGGCCTTGGTGCGGCAGGCGCTCACCGGCCTCGGCGCCGCGTTGCAGCTGGACGGCGCCGTCCTGGCCGACGTGAAGACCGCGGTCAGCGAGGCCTGCAACAACGTGGTGGTGCACGCCTACGGCGGGAGGGCCGGCCCGATGGAGGTCTACGTCCGTCCCAACGGCCACGAGCTGGTCGTCGTGGTTCGGGACGACGGAGAGGGGATCCATCCCCGGCCGGTCGAGCCAGATGCCCCGATGCAGGGCGTCGGGCTGTCGCTCATCCAGGCACTGACCAAGAGCGTGGAGTTCGGCGGGGGCCTGTCCGAGGGCACCGAGGTGCGAATGGTCTTCGAGGCGCCCGGCGACGTCGACCCGGGCGGCGTGGAGACGATCGATGGCACCGAGCCGATCCCCTCCCCGCCGCCCCCCGGCGACGTGACGCTGTCGGTCTGCGGGCTGCTGGTCGGCCCGGTCCTCAGCAGCGTGGTCGCGATGGTGGCGGCCCGGTCCGGATTCTCGGTCGAGCGGCTGTCCGATGCCCAGATCCTCAGCGACACGATCGCCGCCCATGCGCCGGCGGCCTTCCCGAGCCGCCATGTCCAGGTGGGGATCGACGCCGAGAACGGCGAGCTGCTGATGCGCGTCGGCCCGCTGGTGACCGACGGCGCCGAGGCGCTGGTGCGCGCATCCGGCGTGGCGGGCCTGGAGCCGCTTCTGGAGCGGCTCCCCGACGAGCTGGGGGTCGAGCGCCCGGGCGGCGCCGAGGAGCTGCTGGTCCGCCTGCGCGACCCGGGCTAGGCCGTCAGCCGCCGGCCTGGTCGCGTCCCCTCGCCGACGCGCCGGCGGACCCGCGCAGCGCGGGACGTTTTCACGTTAGGCTCGCCGGGTAGCGGCCCGACGCCGCCCCGCGACGACCGTGCGGCGACCAGGCGCATGCCGCCGATCAGCCAGCCCAGGTACCAGTCGGGCTGCGCTCCGTTGGTCGACTGCCCGACCTCGTAGGGCCCCCACAGTTGATCTGGACCAGCCCGCCCAGCAGGAAC
>DATAEY010000060.1:0-27754 GCA_036257715.1 Solirubrobacteraceae bacterium
GCTGACCGACGAGCGGCTGCTCTACCCGTCGTCGGTCGGTGGTTGAGTTGAGCCGACGAGCGGGCGGTCGCCGATCCAGTAGCGCGGGCCGGCGCCCAGGCGGGCGGCGCGGTCGTCGGGATTCGCGAGACGGCAGCGATCGAGAGAGAGGCAGCCACACCCGATGCACTCCGTCAGCCCTGCCTTGAGGCGCTGAAGCTCGGCGATGCGCTGATCGATCCGCGACGTCCACCGGCGCGACAGACGCGACCAATCGCCGCGGGTGGGCGCTCGATCCGGAGGAAGCTTGGCCAGCTCGGCGCCGATCTGCTCGAGTGTCAGCCCCACGCGCTGGGCGTAGACGATGAAGGCGATCCGCCGCAGCACCGGGCGGGGATAGCGACGGTGGCCGGAGCCGGCGCGCTCTGAGGCGAGCAGACCCCGCTCCTCGTAGTAGCGCAACGCCGATGAGGCGACGCCGCTGCGTTGCGAGACCTCACCTATCGTCAGCAGGGGTGCCATGCCTGAGGAAGCCAGAACCGGCCTTGACTTCAAGCTTACTTGAGCTTGTAGCCTGGCCATTCCCCACCGCGAGGAGCCGCTCATGACCGAGCAGCAGAGCGCCAGCGAGCGAATCACCGAGGAGGTCACGTCCTGGTCGGGCGTGGAGGCGGGGCCGGGCCGCCGGGGCGAGTTCGCCTTCAAGGTCGGCCGCCGCGAAATCGGTCACCTGCACGGCGATCGTGCCGCCCACTTCTCCTTTCCGAGGCAGACGTGGCAGCGGCTGAGCGCCGAAGGTCGGATCGTGCCCCATCCGATCTTCCCCGACTCCGTGGGCCCCGCCGCGCGCCTGATCGAGAGCGAGACCGACATCCGTGAGGTAATAGCGTTGCTGCGGCTCAACTACGACCGCGTGATGGCGAGCCATGGTCAGCCGACAGAGGCTCGAACATGATCCCCGTAAGGCGGCCGGGCAACCGGTTCGGCCACAGCGTCGGGCTGCTCGGGTCCGCCCGCGAGTGCTGGGGGCGTCGTCGCGCTCCAGCCCCCTGCGGCAGGCCTCGGTGACGTCATGAGCCCCGAAACCCAGGACAACCACCGGGTCTGGCTCATCACCGGAGCATCGAGCGGATTCGGACGAGCAATCGCCGATGCCGCCCTGGCGCGGGGAGACTCGGTCGTCGCGACCGCTCGCCGCACCGAGGCGCTCGATGACTTGGTGGGCCAAGAGCGCGCCCAGGTGCTCTCGCTCGACGTGACCGACGCCGCGCAGCGAGAGGCGGTAATGGCCCAGGCCCTGAAGCGCTTCGGGCGCATCGACGTCCTGGTCAACAACGCTGGACGGACTCAGGTGGGTGCGGTCGAGGAGACCACAGAGGAGGAGCTGCGGGCGCTATTCGACCTGCATTTCTTCGCTCCCGTAGCCCTCACCCGAGCTGTGCTGCCGCACATGCGCCGCCAAGGTCGCGGCGCGATCGTCCAGATGTCGAGCGTCGGAGGCCAAGTGACCGCCCCGGGCTTCGGCGCGTACTGCGCCACCAAGTTCGCACTGGAGGGGTTGACCGAGACGCTGCGCGACGAGGTGGCCGAGTTCGGGATTCGGACGCTGATCGTCGAGCCCGGTGCGTTTCGCACGGGGCTGTTCCGCCCCGGCGCCGCCTACGAGTCGGCGGCGATGCCCGAATACGCCGCTACCGTCGGCCCGACCCGCGCCTACGTGAGAGACGGCGACGGCGCGCAGCCCGGAGACCCGGCGAAGGCTGCGCAAGCGATCATCGATGCGCTGGACGCCGAGCAGCCGCCGCTCAGGCTCGTGTTGGGCGCGGACGCGATCGGCAATATCGAGCGTCGCTGGCGTGCTCTTGGCGAGGAGCTCGCGACGTGGCGACCGCTGGGCGAGGCCACGGCGCTATAGGTCGACTTGATATCAGCGCGCTCAAGCGGTGGCCTGGTTAGCCTAGGCCGCCCAATGCGCCAGATCGTCAGGGTCAATACGCCTCGCACGCCGGAGCTGGTCACCGCACTAACCGAGGCGGGGATCGACGCCCGGGGCTCGGTGGTCGGCGAGCCGCCGACACGCGACCTACCCGAGGAGAGCTTCATCGCGGAGGTAGAGGCGGTCGACGAGCTGGACGCGGTCGCCCGGCTGCGCGAGGTCCTCGAATTCCGCCGGGCAGGTCGGGCTGGAGCCCCTGGGACCGGCGGGAGACCTCCCGTCGCCATCCAGCCTGCGCGAGCGGCTGGACACCTAGGCGCAAGCTGCGTCGAGATGTGAGCTCTGCGCCCCAGGTGTGGGTCTTGTGCTCGATGCCCCCGTGCCGTGGCAACTACATGCCCGGCTTCGTGACCATCAAGAAGACGGCCAGGAGCACTAGCACCCCGGCGAGTGCGCCCACGACGCCTTCCTTGCGCGCCCGGCGCTGATACTCCTCCGACATCGTCACCTCTCCCTCGCCCGACGACGCCACCTCGCGTTCGGCCATGGCGCCGAGTCGACGGTCGGTCGGGATCAGGTAGCCGCCGATCATGGCGCCGAGCGCGATGACGATCGCGAAACTGGCGCTGATCCAGGGGGCGCCGAAGCTGAGATGGCCGCTGACCACCTGATAGATCCCGGTCGCCAGCACCACCACCAGCGCCGGCGTGGCAAGCCTCTGGTTGATGGCCAGATGCAGGCGGTGGACATAGGGGAGGTTGCGCCGGTCAAGGCGCATGGCCACGGGGAAGGTGATTGACTCGGCGAACGTGGCGCCGAATCCCACGATCGCCGCACTTATGTGAAGAAAGACCGAGATCTGGTATGCGGTGATGGCGGCGAACGTCACGGCGTCGCGCGGAGCCTACCCTCCAGCGACCTCGCCCAGGCGCCGCCTGGGACCGGTGCACCGCTGGCGGCGCATGAGAACCGGTCGTGACGGACATCGCAGTTCGGCCGGGCCCAGATCACGGGCCCAGATCAGCTTCAGCGGCGCGGTTGTGGCCTTGCGGCAGCGGACCGGGCTCTTACCGATCCGCGACGAACCAGCGGGGGCTAGGCACGGCCCAAGCGCTCCACCACCTCGTCCAGCCGCTCGTAGGACTCCTGCAGTCCGCTCTCCATCCCGGCCTCGAGCATCCCGTCGCGCTCTTCGGGCAGATGGAACAGCGACCTGGTGCGCACCCGGGTCCGATCGCCGAGGTCGTCGAACTCCGTGATGTCGACGCTCACGTAGCCCGGCATGCCGCTCCATTCGAATGTCCATGCGATGCGCTCGGGCGGGGTCACCTCACGGAAGGTGCCGCGGAAGGCGGTCTCGCTGCCGTCGGCGCTGCGATGGATGAAGCGCCAATCTCCGCCGGGACGCACATCCATCCTGTCGACGCTGGTCTCCGTGTCGCGTGGTCCCCACCACTGAGGGATGAGCTCCGGGTCGGTGAATGCCCTGAAGACCAGGTCGCGAGGGGCGTCGAAGATCCGCTCGACGACGATCTCGCGGTCGCCCTGCTTGCGCACTTCTGCCCTGCCGGTCGTCTGGTCGCTCATGCGAGCTCTCCTTTCTGGCGCTCGAGGATCTCCCCGAAGCGGTCTAGGCGTGCACCGAGCGCCTGGCGGTACGACTCGATCCAGGCCTCGATGTCATCGAGCCGACGCGGAGCGGCGCGGCATCGCCGGGCGCGCCCCGCCTTCTCGGTGGTCACCAGGCCCGCCTGCTCGAGCACCCGCACGTGCTTCATGGTGCCGGTGAGCGTCATGCCAAATGGCTCGGCGAGTTCCGTCATCGTCGCTTCTCCGGAGCCGAGGCGCTCGAGTAGCGCGCGGCGGGTCGGGTCGGCCAACGCACCGAAGGTGCGGTCAAGCCGAGCATCGACGAGAGACTGAACCATATGGTTCAGTATAGCCGCCCGCTGGGACACCGTCGAGCGCGCGGGACAGGCTCGCACAGCGGCACCCGATCGCACTAGAGTCGTCGTCGCACGGTATGTCCTCGGCGATGCCGAGGACGGGCCGCGAAGGGCTCGTGGAGGTCGCCTCCCCCGCGGGCCCTTCATCTCGGGCTCTTGAGACGGCCACGGGGAGCTGTTCCCGTGAGAGGTGGCTCGCGTCCCGCCGGTTCCCTGACCTAGCACGGCTCGGGGCTGCGCGGTGAGCGCGTCGCGACGGCGTGGGGGCGCCGTGCGACGGCTCCGAGCCCAGTCTTGCCGGTGAGCTAGGTGGGAGAGACCACCGGCACCCGACGCCCGGATCGCCAGCGGACGACACCGACGCGATGGCCGTCCTGCAGACCGGTGACCGGGTCAAGGCGGAAGCGTCCGAACAGCGTCGTGGTATGCAGTCCGGCCGCTGCCGCGGCCACCGCGGCGGGTTCGACGGTGCTGGCTTGACCGCTGCAGTGCTCCCAGAGCACGCCGGCGGCGTAGGCCGCAACCGCCGGGTACGGCGGTGGAGCCCCGGTGGCGCGCTGGTAGGCGGCGCTGAACCATCGCTGGTCGGGTCCCAGCTCGGGCTCCGGGGCGGTCTCGGCCACCCACTGGCAGGGGCCGTAGGCACCCTCGAGCCGCTCCCCCAGCGGCCGCAAGATCTCCTCCACGCCGGCCGCCACGAACGCCGCCACGCACCAGCGCCGCCCCAGCAGCCGCTCGGCGATCGCGACCTCGTCGTCGAAGGCGCCCGCCACCAGGAGCACCTCGGCGTCGGGCAGTTGCGTCACCATGCTGGCGGCCCGAGCTCCCTCGCCGGGCTTGAAGGCGAGTTCGGTCACCGCCAGTCCCGCTGCCCCCGCAGCCCGGATCGCCCCGGAGGCCACCTCTCGGCCGAACCCGGTCGTCGAATGCAGCAGCAACGCGGCCCTTCCGGCCAACGCCGGGACCTCGATGGCGGCGAGGGTGGCCGCGAGATAGGTGCACGCCGGGGCCGGCACATTGATCACGTGCGGGAACCGCGGCCGAGACAGGCGAGCCGTAGCGCCGCCGTGGTTCCAAACCACGGATCGGGTCGCCCCAGCGACAGCCACCGCAGGCCCGGACCCATATGGGCCGAACACCACGTCGGGGCGCCGCCGGCTCCCAAGCGCGGAGCCGAGGGCGGCAGCCGCGGAAGGGTGGGCGTCCCTGACCTCCAGCTCGACGTTTGCCTCGGCTGCCCACAGTCCGAGCGCCGCGGCACCGGCGCGGCCATAACCAGCGAGCGGACCCGAGAGCGGGGTCACGAGCGCGGCGACGGGGCGTCGATCGGGCATGGGCTCCGTACCGGTTATCCAAGCGCGCGGGATTCGACCAGCAAGTCTCCCTCCCGCCAGCCGCGAACGCGACTCCAGGCGGTGAGATCGCCGGGACGTTGCCAGCACGGCACCGATAGCTCGCGCTGGCCCCCGAACCGTCCTCGAATGCATCGAGCCCGCCGCGGGCCGCCCTCGGCCCTGTAGGTTGGCGCGGTGCCAACGCCGCCTCCGTTCCCCAGGCCGGGGTCCTTGGGGCTCAAGCTGCTCAACGCGATGACCGGCGCAAACGTCAAGCTCTACCGTCTCAGCGGCGGCAGGCTTGGCGGCAAGGTCTCAGGCGCGCCCGTGCTGCTGCTCGATCACCTCGGCCGCAAGACCGGCCGCCCGCGCACCACCCCCGTCCTCTACATGCCAGACGGCGACAACCTGATCGTCGTCGCCTCGCGCGCGGGGTCCGACGTCGACCCCGCCTGGTGGCTGAACCTCAAGGCGAATCCAGCGACTACCGTCCAGGTCGGCTCCGAGCGCCGCCGGGTCGTGGCACGCCAGGCAACGCCCGAGGAGAAGCAGCGGCTGTGGCCGCGGCTGGTCGACGCCTACTCCGACTACGCGGTGTACCAGCGCCGCACCGCGCGCGAGATCCCGGTGATCGTGCTCGCCCCGGCGTAGCGACGCGGCTCCCGCTCGAAATCCGTAGCGATACTGGCAAGGGCCCACGAAATCGGGGCCTGCGTATGTTGCACCCTGAGCCGAGGGCCTGGCAGAGAGTCGTCGGCCAGACCCTCGACGACGCCGAGACCGAGATAGACCTCGGGTTCTGCATTCCGCGCTGCCCGGGCCCGCGCCCCGGCCCGCGCGGTCGCTGCGACGGTCGCGATCGGCGTTGGGAACGCGTAGCATCTTCGTCCGGGGTGTGCCGGGAAGGCTGGTCGGTGCCTTGTCGTCGACCGCCGAAGTCTTGTGCTGCGCACCCAGTCGGATACCTCGTCTCGCCCAACGAGCTCGCTGTCTCGAGCCCGCCCTCGAGTGCGGGTGGGGCGCTTCGGCCTCGACCAGGCGCTCGCTCGAGGCGTTCATCCCTCCGCTGGCCGCCGGCTGAGCCGCCGTGCGCTTGAACTGTGCGACCCACCGACGCGCCGCAAGATCGCGGTGGACCTCGAGCGCGCGGTGGAGGAGGCGGACCAACCACCGCGGCCGCTCAGCGCGGCGGTCCCGCTGAATCGAGTAGCGATCCGCGAGCTGCGCTCGCTACTGCTCACACTCGCGGAAGACCTACGGAGCGGGGACCCCATCAACCCTCGTGGGGTGGCTCGCACACGGCTGCTCCTGATGGACGGCTACTCGCCGCTCTACGAGTCCCGACCGCCGCGCGAGCTTGAAGAGGAGCTGCGCCGAACGCGGGCAGCCCTTCTGGTCGACTGAGTTCGGTCGATGGTTCACCAGTATCCGTGAGCATCGCGAAGGGACTGCCTCGGCGTGGGAGCTGGTGAGGAGCGGCCAGTGTCGCGGCCAACCATCCGAATGCCTGCATCCGTCAGTCGGCGCTAGACTTCCCGTTCGTCGCCTGTGGGACCTCGCCGGGACTCTCCACCTGCTGGCGGCTTCTTGCTCGCCGGAGGGGACCGAAACGAGGAGCGCCCCATGGCGATCGGTCGAGGGGGCCGCAATTTCGAGATCACGGTGGTGGAGACCTCCCACGTCGGCCAAGTCTGCGCGAGGCTCAACGGGGAGCTGGACATCGACACGGTTGTCGTCGCTCGCGAGCGGATCGACGACCTGACGCGCGACGGTCGAAACCTGGTACTCGACCTTCGAGGGCTGACCTTCATCGATGCCTACGGCGTCTACCTCATGTTCAACTTGGCGAATGAATCCATTGAGGAGGGCTGGAAGCTGTCCCTGATCTCGGGATCGAGCGTGGTCCAGCGGATCTTCGAGCTCACCGGCACACGAGAGCGCCTGCCGTTCAAGGTCTCGCCCGAGAGTTGGGAACCGGCCTCGGCCGATCCACCGAGCGGCCGCGCGCTGCGCCGGTAGGCGCCCGCCCGGCCAGCCGCGCCCTGCCTCAGCCCAGCCCCTGGCCGGGGCCTCCCGGTACGTACTGGCGTGGAATGAGACCGGTGCAACCGTGGCCACGCGGCGCAGGCGCACCCGTTCACCGCACCGAGACGCCTCGGATGGTGGGCAGTGGTCTCTCGCCGGCTTCCGGCTGGCCGGCTTCGGCTTGCGGTAGTTCATGATGAAGTCGTGGCTCGCGCCCTGGGGCTGGGCGGAAATTCTGCCCAGGAGCCTCGGCGCTGGTCCGCGAGCGGCGGTCGTTGCACCTGGCGGCGCCGGACCGGCGGCGCGATGGAGCGCAACGGCGAACGTCGTATGGGAATCGTCACCCCTCAGCGCCTTGGGATTGCCTCCCGGCAACACGCAGGCAGCTCATGCGGCCCGATCCGCTCGAAGCCGCGCGCTCTAGGGTCGGTCATACGGCTCGCGCTCGCGCTCCAAGCGCTGACCGGCTCGATCGTGTCGACGGCCGCAGCCGAACCTCAACCGCAGTCGGGGAGGATCACTCTCGTGGCCGCCGGCGACATCGCCTGCCCGCCGGGAGAACGGACCACGTTCACCACGTGCCATCAGCGCGACACCGGAGCACTGGTCGTCCGGCTCGGCCCCACCGTGGTCGCGCCCCTGGGAGACAACCAGTACCCGGCGGGCACGTGGGCCGCCTACACCCGCTCCTTCGGGCCGGCGTGGGGGCGCTCGAAAGCCCGGATGCGACCCGCGGTGGGAAACCACGAGTACCTGACCGGCGCTGCCGCGGGCTACTTCTCCTACTTCGGCTCGGCGGCGGCGCCACCCAACGGGTGGTACTCCTACGACCTAGGCGCCTGGCACGTCGTGGTGCTCAACACCAACTGCGCGTTCGTCGGCTGTGGGCCCGGATCGGCGCAGGAGAGCTGGCTGCGGGCGGATCTTGCCTCCCACCCCGCCCGGTGCACGCTGGCCTACTTTCACCATCCCCGCTTCACCTCGGCGGGGTTCTCTGCATCGCAGGCCCGCTACCTCAAGACCGCGACGCTGTCCTTCTGGAACGCCCTGTACGAGTACGGGGTCGACGTGGTGCTCAACGGTCATGCCCACGTCTACGAGCGGTTCCGCCCCCAGGACGTGTGGGGGCGGCCCGATCCGCTGCAAGGGATCCGCCAGTTCACGGTGGGAAGCGGGGGCATAAACCACGACCGCTTCGTGCGGATCGCGCGCAACAGCCAGGTCCGCTCCGGTGCCTTCGGTGTGCTCGACCTGACGCTGGAAGCCGGGAGCTATCGCTGGCGCTTCGTCACCGCGCCCTCGGGCCGGCTGCGCGACGCCGGGTCCGCCCGATGTCATGGCTGAGGAGTTCCGGCGCGCGGGAGGACTACCGCGGAGACGGCGCCTCGCCTGCCGTTCCCGCGGCCGACCTCTCCTGACCGGCGGCCGGCGAGAAGAAGTCGACCAGCAGCTGCGAGACCCGGTCGGGCTCGTCGTGGTAGACCCAGTGCGACGCGTTCGGGAGGCGAACCACCGCCTCGAGATTGGGCACGTCGTCACGACTCGGCTCGGCCAGTTCCGCCCCGAGGTAGCGGTCGCGCTCGCCCCAGATCACGAGTGTCGGCGCCTGGACGGGGCGCATCCGGGCCTCGAGGCGGCCAGGCGTCTGGCGAAGGGCGGCCCGGTAGTAGTTGATCATCCCGGTGGGCGCTCCGGGCTGCGACCAGGCCTGGATGTAGCGCTGGATGTCCGCTTCGCTGTAGGCGCCCGGGCGGGCGTCGTGCTCGAAGCCGTAGCGAAACAACCACCATCGCCGGGCTCTCGCCGCGCGCTCGGGCAGCCAGGGCAGCTGGAAGAAGAAGATGTACCAGGACTTGGCGAGCTGGCGCGGGGTCCGCAACCCCTGGAGCATCCTCCGCGGATGCGGCACGTTGAGGATGGCGAGGCGCTCCACTACTTCGGGGTGGTTCATCGCCGCGGCCCAAGCCACCGCCGCCCCCCAGTCGTGTCCGGCCAGCAGGGTGCGCCGGGCTCCGCGCTCGCGGACCAGACCGGCGACGTCGGCGGCCAGGCGGCCGATGTCGTAGGCGGCGACGCCCTGAGGTCGCGAAGACAGGTTGTAGCCGCGCATGTCAGGCGCCACCACCCGGAAGCCGGCCTCGACCAGTGCGGGGATCTGGAAGCGCCAGGCGAACCAGAACTCCGGGAAGCCGTGCAGCACCACGACCAGCGGCCCCTCCCCGGCCTCGACGTAGTGGAGCCGAACCTCATCGAGCTCGGCGTATCCGTCGCGCAACCGGGTCGTCTCCAGGGTTGCCACCGGCGTCGAGTCTAGGACAGCAGCGCAGAGGCCGCAGTCGGGCAGATTGCGGGTGACCGCCGCCCTGCTAGGCGGGACGGGCGACGATCAGCGGCGGTCGCGTCGGGCGGCTGCTTCCGGGGGCGGGCTCGACCGTGACCAGCACCCGCTGGCCGCGGCGCAGGGGGCGCCGGACCTCGACGGTGCCCGTGCGAACGATGAAGGTGGAACCGGCCGCCACCGGGGAGCCGCCGGGTCGCTGGAGCCACACCTGATAGACCCGCCTGGGCGGCGGATGTGGCAGCGCACGCACCTGCAGGGTGGCGTGGTTCCCAACCACGCGCACCGAGGCCCGGGCGCGGGCAGCGACGCTGGGATCGGTGATGCGAGCGGACAGCACGCGGGCGCCGGGCGGCGAAACCCGACGTCCGCCGAGGACGACGATCCCCGCGACGGCGACGGCCACGGCGGCGGCCATGGCAGCGGCCGTGAGGGGGCGCCCGAACAAGCGCCCGAGACGCGGTCGCTCGGCGGCCCGCACGGCGCCGGCGTCGCGGACACGCGGCTGCCGCGAAGCCGCCTCGGCCTCGACGCTTCCCATGATGCGGTCCTTGAGCCCGGCGGGCGGCCGCAACTGAGGCACCGAGCGCGGCAGGATCTCGGCCGCCCCCTGCAGCTCGACGAGCTCCTGCCCACAGCGCTTGCATTCCTGGACATGGCGCTCGATCTCCCCCCGCTCACCCGGGTCCAAGGCCCCGAGCACGTACGCGCCCAGCGCGTCGGCGTACTCCGAATGGGGTCTCTGCGGCTGATTCACAATCGTGCCCCCGACAGCTCGGCGCCGTCCATTCCCGCCCGCAGCTTCCGCAACGCCAGCCGCATGCGCCCCTTCACCGTCCCGAGCGGCGCGTCGAGCATGCGCGCTATCTCGCTGGACGTGAAGCCACCGAAGTAGGCGAGCTCGATGACCTTGCTCTGCTCGTCGGGCAGTTGCTCGATCAGCCCCCGGAGCGACGCCGCCTGCTGCCGTCGTGCCGCCTCGATCTCGGTCCGCTCCGGGGCCTCCAGTCGCTCGGCGAGGGCCTGGTCGCCGGCTTGGCGCCGGCTGCGCACCTCGCTGCGCCGCAACGCGTCGATCGCCCGGTTGTGGACGATCCCCAGCACCCAGGTTCGAACGCTGCCCCGCGTGCGGTCGTATCGGCCGCCCTGGCGCCACATCGCCAGGAAGGCCTCCTGGGTGACGTCCTCGGCGGCGGTGGTCGAGCCGCACATCCGGTAGGCGAGCGAGAAGGCGGCGGTGGAGTGGCGGTCGTAGATGAGCTCGAAGGCCCGGGCGTCCCCGCGCCGGGCCAGCTGCATGAGCTCCTCGTCGGCCAGGCCGCCCAGCTGCGAGGGCGAGCCTGCGCGTGCGCTACGCCGCGGTCGCCTCATCCACATCCGCTCCCCTGGGAGCGCCCCGATGGGTGGACGCCGGCGAGCCGGGCCTCGAGCTCCACTGATGCGCCGCCACGACCCTGCCGTGCCGGATCGCCGCGCGCGGCAGGCCGTAGCCCGGCTTCGTCCGGGCTCGCCGCAGCGCCCGGTCGAGGACGTCCTCGAGCAGCGTCAGGCCTCCCAGGCCGGGCAGGCCGGCGATGGTACGCGTCGATCTCCCGGATCGCGTCGCGCCCTACCGGTGAGTCCCCGAACAGGTACAGCGCGAGGGCGTCGACCTCCTCGTCGTTCTTGACGCCCGCGCCCACCGGCGTCCAGAACGCCTGGAGGGCCCGGCGGACGACCTTGGCCGCGCGCCGATTGTCGGTCAGCCGGGCCTTGGCCTGGGCCCGGTAGAACGCGAAGTGACGTCGCTCGTCCTGAATGATCTTTCGCAGCATCTGGTGGAGGACCGGGTGCGGGCAACGGCGCATCAGCTGGTGATAGGCGGTCAGCGTGGTCAGCTCGTTGATCGCTCCCCAAGTCATGTGCAGGGCGACGAAGTCGCGCAGGACCAGCGAGCCCAGCATCGAGGGGATCAGGAAGAGCTGGTGGCCGACCCCCATGCGCTCGCGAAGCCGGGCGGTGCGCCTGGGGCGGGTCGGCATCGGCGCCGAGCCGTCCGGGATCCGCGGCTCGGCCGGCACCTCGACGCCGTAGAGGCGCAGGAAGTCGGAGAACGCCTCGCCGTGCCAGAGCTCCTCGTAGACCCAGCAGGACAGGAAGGCGGTGACGTACGGGTCGCGGGCGGCTCGCGTGGCCAGCAGATCGCGGAGGTAGATGACCGTGTGGGTCTCGATGTCCATCATGTAGTGCAGGCACATGACGTCGCCGTCGGCGAGAGGGTGGTCCGGGATGGCCTCCCACTCGACTCCTGAGAGATCGACCTTCCGGGAGTTGCGGAGGTAGCGGTCGATGTCGAAGTCGATGGTCCGCGGAGGCCTTGCCGGTGGGTCCACGTCGCGGTTCTACGCAGGGGTGGCGGCTTTGGATCACACCTCGAGCATTCTGAGACCAGGCGCCCGGGACCGGGCGCTGAGCCTGCTCCGAGTCGGGGACCGCGACGGGTAGGGTTCGCGGGAAGCTGCGGTCACACTGGCTCAAACGCGTGCTGCTGGCGGCAGCCACCGCCGCGCTGATGATCAACCTGTTCACCGGCGCGCCGCTCCTGGCGCTGTGGGTGGGCTCACGCGTGCAGACCACCACCACCCTGTCCATGCTGGGCCTCGTGACCGTGCTCGCCGTGCTCATCGTCATCGTGGCGATCCTGGTGGTGCTGCTCGTCTGGGTGGAATCCGCCTACAAGGCCGCCACGGGCGAGCCCCAGACCCGGCGCCGGGCGCCGTGGATGAGAAGCCTCCGCGACGAGAGCGAGGAGGCGTACCGCGGGCGCACGCCGCTGACCGGCTTCGAGAAGGTGCTGGTCGCAGTGGTCCTGCTCGGCGTGGCCGCGTTCGAGACGTGGTTCTTCCTCTTCGCCGGCTCCCCCTTCGGGCCTGCGCCCTAGCCGGAGCCGCCGCGGCGCAATAGGTTGGGCCGGTGCGCGGGGACGAGGCACTGACTCCCTGGTACGAGGCGCTCGTCGAGGTGCTCCCCGAGCTTCACCCCTTCGATGCGCACACGCACCTCGGCGCCCACGATCCGGACGGCTTCCGGCTCGACGCGGAGCGGCTGGTCACCGGGCTGGATCGGGTGGACGGGCGCGCGGTGGTGTTCCCGATGAGCGAGCCGGGCGGCGACTACGCGACGGCGAATGACGACGTGATCGCCGACGCGGCGCGAGCGCGGGGCCGTCTGCTGCCCTTCTGTCGCCTGAACCCCCACCGGGACCCGGTCGCCGAGGCGAGCCGCTGCGTCGAGGCGGGCGCCAGGGGCATCAAGCTGCACCCCCGAGCCGAGTACTTCGGGCTCGACCTGCCGGCCGTCCACGACGTCTTCGCCTACGCGGCGCAGCAACGGTTGCCGATTCTGGTCCACGCCGGCGGCGGCATCCCGTCGCTGGCCGCCCCGGTGCTGCGGCTCGCCGCGGACTTCCCCGACGTCCCCGTGATCCTCGCCCACGCGGCGATCAGCGACCTCACCGCCCTGTGGCGCCGGGTGCCCGAGGTTCCCAACCTGCTCTTCGACACCTCGTGGTGGAACGCCACCGACCTGCTGGCGCTGTTCGCGCTGGTGCCGCCCGGGCGCATCCTCTACGCCAGCGACTCACCCTATGAGACCCCGCTGCAGAACGCGGTGCTGACGCTTCGCTGCGCGCTCCAGGCCGGAGTCGCCGCCGAGTGCCTCCCCAGTGTCATGGGCGCCCAACTCGAGCGGCTGCTGTCGGGAGAGCCGGCCCGCGACCTGGGAGCCGCTCCCGGGGTCGGGCGCCTGGGCACGAGCATCCACCTCCAACGCATCCACGCCAACCTTCTCTGCGCGGTCGCTCAGATGCGCATCGGCCACGGCGGTGAGGAAGGCCTGACCCTGGCCCGCCGAGCCTGCGAGGGCGCCGAGGGCGCCCCGGAGGAGCCGGTGCTCCGCTCCGTCCTGGCGCTGCTGGACATCCATCGCGATTACGTGGCCGGGGATCCCGACGAGCCCGGCGTGGCGCACGCCCCGGGCTACCCGCTCGTCGCCGCGGCGGCGGCGGTGGCGGCGACGCCCGACGCGCCCGTCCCGCCGCATTCCCGCGGGTAGGGGATCAACCCGGTCGCGGCTCGAGAACCACGAGGCGGAATCGTTCCGCTCGGTGCGCCGCTGGTAGCCGCCCAGAGGGGGTTGTACCCCCTTGGCCCTTCCGCCACAGCAGCGGCCACGCCCGATCGGGGACGCGCAGGTAGTCGCCCCCGCGCCGACGCTAGTGCGCGCCGACCGCGAGCTAGGCTCGACCGGTGAGGCGTCTGCCGTTCGGCATCGAGGCCCCCGTGGTGCAGGCCGGCATGGGTGGCGGGCTCAGCGGCCACGCGCTCGCAGCCTCGGTCTCCGACGCCGGTGGGCTGGGGACGATCGGGGGTACCGGGGGCCCGGCGATCGCTCGCGAGCTGGCCGCGGCCCGAGCGCTGACCCGCGGGCCGATTGCGGTCAACCTCCTGCTGCCGCTCGCCCGCCGCGACTGGTTCGAGGCCGCGGCGCCCGCCGACGTCGTGGTGACGTTCTGGGGCGCACCGCGGCGGCGCACCCCGGGGGCCTGGGTGCACCAGTGCGGGTCGGTGGCCGAGGCGCGTGCCGCTCACGAGGCCGGGGCCGACGCGGTGATAGTCCAGGGCGTGGAGGCGGGCGGCCACGTCCGGGGCACCATGCCCGCGCTCGAGCTGCTCGAGCGCGTGCGCGCCGAGCTGCCCGGGGAGTACCCGGTCCTGCTGGCGGGCGGGGTCGCCGACCGCGACGACGTGCGTCGCGCGCTCGACGCCGGCGCCGACGCCGCGGTGGCCGGAACCCGGTTCCTGCTCTCCGATCAGAGCCGCGCGCATCCGGGGTATAAGCAACGCCTGCTGGGAGCCGACGCCACGGTGGTCACCGAGCTGTTCGGCGCGGGCTGGCCGGCGCCCCACCGGGTGGTTCCCAACGCCGCCACCGAACGCTGGCTGGAGGACGACCCCCGGGGCCCGGCGCTCAATCGCGCGCTGAACCGGCTCCTGGCGCCAGCGGCGCGCTACGTGCCGGCGGCGCTGCAGGAGCGCGCGGCCCGGATGCAGCGCCCGGCAAGCCGACTGCTCGGGCCGGCGGCGCCCACCGTCGAGGGCTCGGACACGCTGCTGGACGCAGGGGCGCTGTACGCCGGGGAGACGGTGGCCCGGATCCATGAGATCAGGCCCGCCGACGAGCTGGTGGCGGCCCTGACGCCGTGAGGGCCCTACCAGCGCAGGGGTTGCGCCTCCAGGGCCCGCCGGGGAGCGAGCGCTAGGTCTGTGCGCCCAGCCGGCTGACGAGCTCTGGCGTCAGCTCGTCGAGCGAGCGCAGCACCACCGCGGCGACGTCCAGCGACTCGTTGCTGGGCGGATGGGCGGGGTTGGGCATCGCAATCACCGGCATGCCGGCGGCGGCGGCGGCCAGCAGTCCGTTGCTGGAGTCCTCGATCGCGGCGCAGCGGTCGGGCGCCATGCCCAGGCGCCGCGCCGCCTCCAGGTAGACGTCGGGGGCGGGCTTGCCGCGCTCGACCTCCTCCGAGGACACGGTCGCCGCGAACATCGCCCGCAGGCCGCCGGCCTCGAGGACCAGGTCGATGATCTCGCGGTTGGACGAGGTCGCCAGGCCCAGCGGCCACCGGGACGCCAGCCGTGCGATCGCCTCACGGGCGCCGGGTATCCACGGCAGGCGCCGGCGGTAACGGTCTGCGACCGCACGCACGACGCGCTCGGAGATCTGCCGCGGCTCGGCCGGCACCTCCACGCGTTCGCTCAGATAGCGCGACCACTCGACCGAGCTCATGCCCATCATCGCGCTGGTCGCCTCGGGTGGCCAGCGCCGGCCGCTGGCCGCCACCAGCTCTCGCCTGGCGGCGTCCCACACCTCCTCGGACTGGACGATCACGCCGTCGAGGTCGAAGACGACCGCCTCGATCACTCGAGTCCCCCCGTGCCGGCCCGGGGCCGCTCCTCGACCGCGAGCCGGCGACCGAACGCCCGCGCGAAGATGTCGGCCTGTCGCTCGGCGGCCCAGTGGGCGACCGAGACGTCGGCGTCGGCCACCAGCCGGATCGTCACCCGCGAGTCCTCGACCGCCACGTCGGCCCCGCGCACCGCCTGATCGCGGCTGCGCTCGAGCTGCTCGGCCACCCGCAGCAGTGCGGCCAGGCGGGCGAGCCGCTGATCGTCTCCGTCCTGCGCCAGCGGCGACAGGTCGCCGAGCCCGGGCGATCCCTTGCGGTGATAGCGGGCGGCTTGGGCGATCAGCGCCACCTCCCGTGGGCTGAACCCCGGCAGGCCGGCGTTGAGGATCAGGTAGCGGGAGTGCTTGTGATGGTCGTCGTAGTCGACGGTCATCCCGATGTCGTGCAGCATCGCCGCCGCCCACAGCAGCTCGCGCTCCCAGGCGTCGGCGGGATGGACGCCGGCCTCGCCCAGGGCGTCGAACATCTGCAGCGCCAGCGCGGCGACGTGCTCGACGTGCGGCCGGTCGGAGTCGTACTGGGCCGCGAGGTTGCGCACGCTGGCCTCCCGCACCGACGCGAACAGCGGCGGGTCGGCCGGCGCCAGGTACCACTCGAAGAAGGCTCCTTCGCGCAGCCCGGCCTCGGTCACCTCCAGCGCGTCGTGGCCTCCGATGTCCATCACCGCCTCGATGACCGCCGCGCCCGCCAGGATCACGTCGCCGCGCTCGGGCTTGATGCCCGGCATCCTGCCGCGCTCGGAGGCGGGCATCGAGGCCAGCTCCTCGACCAGGGCGCCCACCGCTCCCCGCGTGAGCCGAAAGCCCTGCACCCCGAACGTGGGCAGGCCGGCGGAGCGCTGGGCGGCGGCGGCCAGGTTGCGCACGGTGCCCCCCAGGCCGACCAGCTGGTTGCCCGGCGACTCGCGCCAGCCGTGGTCGCCTAGCTCCTCTCGGACGTGGTCGCGCAGCCTGCGCAGCTGCTTGGCGCTCGTCCTCTCCTCGGCCATGAAGCGCTCGGTCATGCGAACCGTCCCCAGGGGCCACGATCCCAGCGCGCCGGCCCGGCGCTCGCGGACCGCGACGAGCTGCAGGCTGCCCCCGCCCAGGTCGAGCACCGCGCCGCCGTCGAGGCTGGTGGAGTTGACCGCGGCGAGGTACCCGTAGCGCGCCTCCTCCTGCGGCGAGAGCACCCGGACGTCCAGGCCCGAAGCCTCGCGCGCCCGCGCGAGGAAGAGGTCGCGGTTGGCTGCCTCTCGGATGGCGCTGGTGGCCAGGGCCCTCACCTGGTCGGAGCCCAGGCCGGTTGCGCGGCAGAAGTGGGCGTAGGTGACGATCGTGTGCAGGGCGCGCTCCATCCCCGCTTCGCCGAGCCTCCCGGATGCGGCCATCCCGGCGCCGATCCGCACGGACTCGTAGATCTCGTCGGTGCGCCGCCACCCCCGGTCGGGCTCGGCGCTGAACACCACCAGCCGGAACGAGTTGGACCCGAGGTCGATGACGGCCAGACGCCGGGGCTCGCCCCCGGCGCCCGTGTCACTCACGCTCGATCAGCTCGATCCGGTAACCATCGGGATCCCGGACGAAGCACAGCCGCGAGCGGCCCTCGCCCACGGTGTAGGGCGGCTTCTCGGGCTCGATCCCCTGCTCGCGCAGCTCCGCCAGCTGGCTGTCGAGATCGGGCGTGGTGATCGCGATGTGCCCGTACCCGGTGCCCAGGTCGTAGGAGTCGACGCCGTGGTTGTAGGTGAGCTCCAGGCGCGGCATGTCCCCGTCGCCCGGGATGTTCATGAACACGTTGGTCGCCTCGTCGCGGATCGGGACCCGGCCCACCTCCTCGAACCCCAGCGCCCGGTAGAAGGCGACCGAGCGGTCGATGTCGGTTATCCGATAGCAGGTATGGATCAGCGCCATGGGCCCAGCCTAGATGATCGGCGCCGATACGCTCCGCGCCCGTGACCCTCAGACACGAACGCCGCGGAGCGGGCCCGCCGCTGGTGCTGATCCACGGCATCGGCAGCCAGTGGCCGGCCTGGGAGCCGGTGCTCGACCGGCTGGCGGTGCAGCGCGAGGTGATCGCGCTCGACCTGCCCGGCTACGGCGGGTCGCCCCCACTGCCGGCCGGCGTGACCCCGACGGTCGAGGCGCTGGCCGACTCGGTCGTGGAGCTGCTCGAGCAGATCGAGCTCTCGCGGCCGCACGTGGCGGGCAACTCGTTGGGCGGGTGGATCGCCCTGGAGCTGGCGCGCCGGGGCGTCGTGGCGAGCGCCACCGCGCTGTCCCCGGCGGGGTTCTGGAATCGGCGCGAGGCGGCCTACAGCCGCAGCTCGTTGCGGCTCACGGTCCGCGTCGCGCGCTTACTGGATCCGCTGGCCGACCGGCTGACCGCCAATCCCGCGATCCGGAGCCTGCTGTTGGCGCAGGTGGTCGCCCGGCCGTGGCGGATCCCGGCTCCCGACGCCGCGCGGGCGCTGCGAGCCCTCGCCCGCTCACCGGCGTTCGACGCCACGCTCGACGTCATCACGGCGAGGCACTTCACCGGGGGCGCGGAGATCGCCGTGCCGGTGACCATTGCCTGGGGCCAGCGTGATCGCCTGCTGATCCCGCGCCAGGCGCGGCGGGCCGCGCGCGCGATACCCGAGGCCCGGGTAGTCGCCCTCCCGGGCTGCGGGCACGTTCCCATGGCCGACGATCCCGACCGGATAGCGCGGGTGCTGCTCGAGGGCAGCGCCGCCTAGGATCAGACACCGTGATCCTAGAGCGCTCGATGCACGAGCAGTTCCTGTCCAACACCTACCTGGTGGCGGACGTCCCGGGCGGGACGGCGGTGATGATCGACGCCGGCGGTCCGGTCGAGCCGCTGCTCGCGCGCATCGCCGCCGACGAGCTGACCCTGTCACATGTCCTGCTCACCCACCAGCATTTCGACCACGTGGCCTAGCTCGCCCGCGTGCGCGAGCGCCATCCCGAGGCGGAGGTCCTGGCGCATCCGCTCGAGGAAGTGGAGGGGAGGACCGGGACGATCGATCCCGGGGAGAGGATCCTGGCCGGCGGCCTGGAGCTCGAGGCGCTCCACACCCCCGGGCACACCGCCGGCATGCTCTCGTTCGTGGTCGACGGCAGCGAGGTCTTCACCGGGGACACGCTGTTCAAGGGCTCGGTGGGAGGCGTCCGCGCGCCCGGGCACACCACCTACGACGACCTGCGCAGGTCGATCATGGAGCGCCTGATGAAGCTGGACCCGGCGGTGACCGTCCGGCCGGGGCACACCGACCCGACCACGGTCGGGGCAGAGTGGGAGGGCAACCCGTTCATCCGGGTGTGGCGGGGCCTGGACCCCGAGGGCAATGCGCCCTGCGCTGCACTGGGGGAGCCCGCCACCCTCGTCCTGTGGGGGGACGACTACGACGGCGGCCACAAGGCCTGGATTCGCTGGCCCGACGGACGCGACGACATCGTCCCCGGCTCCCAGGTCGAGCGCGGTTAGCGGCGGCTCAGGGGCCTCTACCGAAGATCCGCAGGAAGAACAGGAACAGGTTGATGAAGTCCAGGTAGGGGATGGCGCGGACGGCGTACCCCACGGGCGGGCGGAAACCTACCGCTCCGTCGGGCGGCGCCCGCGCGCGCAGCGATTCCCGCAGACCGCCGCGTCCGTACGATTTCCTGGGCATGGCCAAGGACAAGATCCCCACGTCGCGGGCCCGCCGGACGGCGCGAGTGGGCGGGTTGGCGGCCGGGCAGGCCATGCGCCAGGCGGGCACCCGCATGGCGAACGTGGCCCGTTCCCAGCAGGGGCGCACCCGCGCGCTGGAGCGCCGCCACATCGAGACCGCCGAGCAGATCGTGACCGCCCTGGGGACCATGAAGGGGGCGGCGATGAAGCTCGGCCAGGTCATGTCGTTCCTCGACGTGGGGCTGGTCCCCGAGGAGTACCGGGAGGAGTTCCAGCGCAAGCTGGGAGAGCTGCGCGACGCGGCGCCCAACGTCCGCTTCGAGGACATGCGCAAGGTGATCGAGCAGGAGCTCGACGATCCGGTCGAGGAGCTGTTCGAGGACTTCCAGGAGGAGCCGATCGCCGCCGCCTCGATCGGGCAGGTCTATCGCGCGCGCCTGCCCGACGGGCGAGACGTGGCGGTCAAGGTCCAGTACCCGCGGGTGGCCGAGGCGGTGCGGGCGGACATGGCCAACCTGGGCCTGATCCTGCGCCTGCTCAAGCGCTTGGCGCCGGGGCTCGACGTCAGGGCCCTCTCCGACGAGGTTCGCAGGCGGATCAACGAGGAGCTCGACTACGAGCTCGAGGCCCAGAACCAGCGCGCGCTGGCCCGGATCTACCGCGGCCATCCGTTCATCTTCGTCCCCCAGGTCGTCACCCGGCTCTCGCGCGAGCGCGTGATGGTGAGCGAGTACGTGGAGGGCACGGGCTTCGAGGAGCTCAAGGGCTATCCCGACGCCGACCGCGACCGCCTCGGAGAGGTCATCTTCCGCTTCTACTGCGGCTGCCTGTACCGCCATCACCAGTTCTCCGGCGATCCTCACCCGGGCAACTTCCTGCTCATGGAGGACGCGAGGGTGGCCTTCCTGGACTTCGGCCTGTTCAAGCGGATGCAGTCCGAGCCCGTCGAGCTGGAGCTCGCGTGCCAGCGCGCGGTGGTGGAGGACGACCGCGAGCAGCTCCACCGGCTGCTGGCGGAGGGTGGCTTCCTGCCCCGGCCCGAGCGGGTCGACACCGACCACCTGATGGACTACGTGCGGGACGCGATCTGGTGGTACACGACCGACGAGGAGATCGAGCTCACGCCGGAGATCGCCACCACCGTCCTGATCGAGTCCTCGGACCCCCGCTCCACCCACTATCGCGAGATGCGCCACCAGGACATGCGCCCTGAGCACCTGTTCGGTCGGCGCATGGAGATGCTGACGCTCGCGGTGCTCAGCCAGCTGCGGGCGCGCGCCAACTGGCACCGAATCGCCCGGGAGTGGATGTACGGGGACGAGCCGGTCACCGGGCTCGGCCGGGCCGAGGCGGAGTTCTACGCCGGGGTCGCGCCCGCCTGAGGGCGCTACCCGGTTGGCCGCGCCCGGCCGAGCAGGCGCGCGGCCAGGGATCGCCACCCCCGGTCGCCCTCCGGCTGGGAGCGCCTCCATTCGTCGCGGGTGGGCAGCCGGCCGTCCCGGCGTGCCGCCAGCGCGCAGCTGACGTGCGCATGGCGCCGGCGCCGCGCGTCCCCCTCGGGATAGATCAGGATGTGGTCGGCCATGGCGGGCAGGTGCTCGCCGCAGAGCGGGCAGCGGTAGGTGGCGGGCTTGCGGCTGCGCGCGCGGCGGACCGACCACCAGCGAGCGGGCGCCGTCTCCGGCATCCGGCTAGGCCTCCTGCACCTGGAACAGGCTGGTGGTTCCCGGCCGCCCGCTCGGCAGCCCGGCGGTGACGCCGATCCGGCTGCCCCGCTCGACCCACCCGAGCCCGACCACCCGGTCGACGGCGTCGGCGATCAGCTCCTCGGTGACCTCGTGACGCCTCATCCGGGCCGCCAAGACGCCCCACATCAACGAGCACCGGCGCACCGTCTCCCTCCCGGGCGAAAGCGCGTAGATCGGCACCTCGGGGCGGTGCGCGGACACGAGTCTGGCCGAGCGGCCCGACAGGGTGGGGACCACCAGCGCCGCGAGGTGGAGCTGTCGGGCGGCCGCGCAGGCGTTGTAGGCCACCGTATACGCGGGATCGCCCGGATTGTCGTCGATGCTGGTGATGCGGCGGACCCGGTGCTCGTTCCAGTGCTCGTAGGGCGCCTCGCGCTCGGTTCGCTCGGCGATCGAGGCCATCATGGCCACGGCCCCGACCGGATGGGCGCCGACCGCCGTCTCCTGCGAGAGCATCAGGGCGTCGGTCCCGTCCAGGATGGCGTTGGCGACGTCCGTCACCTCCGCCCGCGTGGGACGCGACGAGACGACCATCGCGTCGAGCATCTGGGTGGCGGTGATGGATGGGCGCGCCAGGGCGCCGGCCAGCGCCAGCACGCGCTTCTGGACCATCGGGACGTCCTCGATGCGCAGCTCGATGCCCAGGTCGCCACGCGCCACCATCACGCAGTCGGAAGCCCGGATTATCCGCTCGACGTCGTCCACCGCCTGCGGCTTCTCGATCTTGGCGATCAGCGGGCTGCGCGTGTGGCGGCGGACCTGCTCCACGTCCTCGGGCCGGCGCACGAACGACAGGGCCACCATGTCGACGCCGATCGACTCGCCGAAGCGGATCAGCTCGAGGTCCTCCTCGGGCACCGCCGGCAGCTCGTCCAGCTCGCCGGGGATGTTCAGCCCCTGGCGCGACGCGATCGACCCGCCCACCTCGACCGCGACGTCGATCTCGCACTCCGCCTCCCGCACCGCGTCGATCCGCAGCCGCACCGACCCGTCGGCGAGGTAGAGCTCCTGCCCGGCCTCCCCCGACGCCGCGGCCGACGCGAGCCCCGCCCACGGGACCGGCACCCGAGAGGCGTTTCCGGGCTCCTCGCTACCGCAGACCAGCGTCAGGTTGTCGCCGGCCTTGAGCTCGACCACGTCCTCCTCGAGCGGGCCGATCCGCAGCTTGGGGCCCGGCACGTCCTGGAGGATCGCCACCTGACGCCCGGCGCGGTCCGCGGCGGTGTGGACCCGGGCCGCCGTGCGCGCCTTCTCCTCGCGGGTGCCGTGGGCGAAGTTCAGCCGGGCCACGTCCATCCCCGCCTGCACCATGCGCGCCAGCGTCTCGGGATCGTCGCAGGCCGGTCCGATGGTGGCGACGATCTTGGTCCGGCGCATGCCGTGAGACCGTACCGCGGAACCGGCTCGGCTAGGGCGCGTCGACGTCCGGGAAGTGATCGGCCACGTGCCGGCGCAGCACGCCTCTGATCCACGCCCGCTCACGGCCGGACGCCATGCGGTAGCGGCTCAGCAGCTCGTCCTGGCGTTCGATCGGCAGCCCCGCGATCGTCCAGCGCACCGCCAGGCGCTCGAACAGGAACTCCACGGCACGCTGCCATGCGTCCTCGCGCGACAGCGGCGAGCCGACGGCCACCTCGGCGTACTGGCGGCGCGTCGCTGCCGACAGCGATCCTCGCAGGGTCAGCACGTTGCCCTCCGGATCGGTGTAGTCGGAGGTGGGGGCGGCGAGTGGCTCGCGACCGCGGCGGCGGGAGCGTCTGCCCATCGGCGCGCGACCCTACCGCGGTGCCCCGCGACTATCGTGCGGCCCCGTGGTCGAGCGGACGCCGAGGCGAGAATCCGGGCGCGGCGAACGGGTGCTCCCGGGGCTGTGGCGCCTGCGCCTGCCGCTCCCCTGGCCGGGCGTCCCGCACTGCAACGCCTGGGCGGTGGCGGCCGGCGATGGCGTCGTCCTGTTCGACACCGGGATGCACGGGCCCGGGTCGCTGGCCCACCTCGAGCGCGCTCTGGACCAGGTCGACCTCCGCCTCGAGCACGTGCGCCTGGTGGTGTGCACCCACGCCCACTCCGACCATTACGGCCAGGCGGCCCCGATCGTGGACGCCGCCGGGTGCGAGCTGTGGATGCATCCCGATCACGAGCACATGATCCGCAGCTTCGAGGACCCGGAGGCGGCGCTGGCGCGGCGGCTCGAGGTGGCCCGCCAGAGCGGCGTGCCCGCCGAGCCGCTGCGCCGCTACGCCGAGGCCCGGCGCGGCCAGGGGCCGGGAATCGCCCGGATCGTCGAGCCACACCGGGACCTGGTGGACGGGGTGATGGTCGAGACCGACCTGGGCCCGTGGGCGGTCCACGAGACGCCCGGACATGCGCCGTCCCACGTCTGCCTGCACCAGCCCGACCGCCGGCTGCTGATCTCCGGCGACCATCTCCTCGGGCGCGTATCGCTGTACTACGACTACGGCTGGACTCCCGATCCGGCCGGAGAGTTCCTGAGCTCGCTGGATCGGGTGGATCGGCTGGACGTCCGGCTCTGCGTGTCGGGCCACGGCCGCCCCTTCACGGACGTCTCGGGCCACGTGGCCGCCAACCGCTCGCTGGTGGCGGAGCGCCTGGAGGCGACCGCCCGGGCGATCGTCGACCTGCCCCGCCCCGCGGCCGAGGTGGTTCCCGAGGTCCATGGGGAGGCGCTCTCCGCGGCCAACGCCTCCTGGTGGTTGTCGGAGACGCTGTGCTACCTGGTGCACCTCGAGCGCACCGGCCGAGCGCGCCGGATACCCGGCGAGCCGGAGCGCTGGGAGGCGACCTGATGGACGACCGGACGCTCTGCGACCGCATGCTGGCGGGCATGGAGGCCTTCTTCGGCCTGGCCGGCGACACCAGTCCCCGCGGGTGGACGATTCGGCGCGACGGCGTGGTGGCCTCGGTCTGTCCGGAGATGCCGCACCGCTCGGTGTTCAACAGCGTGGTCTATCGCTCGGCGCCGAAGCTCGAGGCGGCCCTCGGCGACCTCGCCGACGCCTACGCCGATGCCCGGGTGGCGGCCTGGACGGTCTGGACGCCCGAACGCGACGCCGCCGCCCGCGACGCGCTGCGGCGGTCCGGCCATCGACTCGACGCCACCCCTCAGGCCATGGCCGCCCCGCTCGACGAGATCGATCTGGACGGCGGCGCCGAGGGGCTCGACTGGGAGCGCGCCGGCCGGGTGGAGGAGATGGTCGCCATCCTCGAGCAGGCGTTCGGGTGGGAGTTGGCGCCCGCCGCGGCGGTCTTCGCCCGCCTGCCCGAGCACGGTCACGTCTACGTCGCCCGCGCGGAGGGCCGGACCGCGGCCTGCGTCGCCGCCCTCGACGCCGGCGACGACTGCGCGATCTTCAACGTCGGCACTCTGTCGGAGGCCCGCGGGCGGGGGTTGTGCACGGGGCTGATGCGCAAGGCGCTGGCCGAGGCGCGCCGGCGCGGTTGCACCACCACCTCGTTGCAGGCCACCGCGATGGGTAGGCCGATCTACGCGCGTCTGGGCTATCGCGAGCTCGGCGTGATCGAGATGTGGGAGCGCCGTCGCGACCAGCCCCAGGGCGGCACCTAGAATCCGCTGCTCATGCGCATCGACCACATACTCGCGACCAGCGAGGAGCCGGTGTTCTCGTACGAGTTCTTCCCCCCCAAGACCGACGAGGGGGAGGCGACGCTGCAGGAGACGCTGCGCACCCTGCGGTTGCTCGAGCCGTCCTTCGTGTCGGTGACCTACGGCGCGGGCGGGTCCACGCGCGAACGGACCGTCGAGCTGACCAAGTGGATCAAGCAAGACCTGGGGATCGAGGCGATGGCCCACCTCAGCTGCGTGGGGACGACCCGGGAGGAGCTGGTCGAGATCCTCGACCAGGTGCAGGCGGCCGGGATCGACAACGTCCTGGCCCTGAGAGGCGACCCGCCCCGCGGCGAGGCCGAGTGGCGCCCCACGCCGGGCGGCCTATCCTACTCCACCGAGCTGGCTCGGCTGATCAGCGACCGCTACGACTTCTGCATCGGGGCGGCCTGCTTTCCCGAGGTGCATCCCGAGGCGCCCGACCTCGCGCACGACATCCGCTTCCTCAAGGAGAAGATCGCCGCCGGCGCGCAGTTCCTTATCACCCAGTTGTTCTTCGACAACGAGCTGTACTTCGACTTCGTGGCGGAGGTGCGGGCGGCCGGCATCGACCTGCCGATCGTCCCCGGCATCATGCCGATCACCAACGCGCAGCAGGTCAAGCGCTTCACCTCGATGTGCGGCGCCTCGATCCCGCCGGCGCTGCTCGCTCAGCTGGAGCTGCGGGCCGACGATCCCGACGCGGTAAGGCAACTGGGCGTCGCCTACGCCGGCCTGCAGTGCGCCGACCTGCTGCGCCGCGGCGCTCCCGGCATCCACTTCTACACCCTGAATCGCTCGCCCGCGACCCGGGCCATCGTCTCGGCGCTGCGGCTGCACCGGCCGTGGGCGCAGCGGCCGGACCGCAGCCTGGCTGGCGCGCCGGCCGGCAGCTGAGGCCGCCTCTCGAGCCGCCGCCGGCTCAGCCTCCGGGCGGCTCGATGTCCAGCGCATGCGCCACGAACGGGCGCCCACGCACCTCGTAGGCCACGTCCACGCTGTCGTTCTGGCGGTAGGTGCCGATGCCCCAGGCGCCCAGGAACCAGCGCCACAGCCCCAGCTTGCCCTCCTTGGCCAGCGGGCGGTCGAACAGCAGGACGCCATCGCGGTACTCGTAGTCGGTGCCGCGGCGCTGCGGGACCCCGTTGACGTATACGTCGAAGGGCGGCCGGACGCCGCGTGGGAGCCGCACCCGCCAGCGATCGGGCATGGCCCGATTATGGCGCCGAGCCGCCGCGTATCGTGGGCGCGCGTGGACGAGATCCCCTATCGCATCCGGCGCTCGCGCCGCGCCCGGCGGGTGCGGGTCAACGTGGACGCGCGGGACGGCGTCGAGGTGGTGCTTCCCGCGCGCGCGCCGCGGCGCGACGCGGCGGCGGCGATGGCGGAGCTGCGGCCGTGGGTGCGGCGGCGGCTACGCGTGCTGGCCGAAGCCGCGGAGGAGCTGGGGCTGGGCGACGGGACGGTCCCCTATCTGGGGGAGCGGCTCGAGCTGGTGGCGCAGCCCGGCCGCACGCGGGTGGCGCGCAACGGCGAGCGCCTGCTGGTGCCGGCCGCGAACCCGCGTGTCGCGCTGGAGCGCTGGTACCGGCGACGGGCGAGGACCGAGATCGCACCCCGGCTGGATGCCGCCTGCCAGCGGGCGGGGCTGCGCCATGGCGGCCTGACGATCCGGGGACAGCGCACCCGCTGGGCCAGCTGCTCGCCCACCGGGGCGATGAGCTTCAACTGGCGCCTGCTGCTGGCCCCGGCACCCGTGCTGGAAGCCGTCGTCTGGCACGAGGTCTGCCACCTGCGGGTGGCCGACCACTCGCCGCGCTTCTGGGCGCTGCTCGAGCGCCACTGCCCCGACTATCGGGTGCACCAGCGGTGGCTGCGGCGCTACGGCGACCTGCTGGTGCTCTAGCCGGTCTCCAGAACCCGGCGCAGCGCCTGGTAGGCGGTCTCGTCGGGCACCTGCGCGACCAGCCGGCGCCGGATCCGGCCGGTGAACGCCTCGGTCGAGCCGTCGCCGCGCACATCGATGCCGCCCCGCAGCCCCCGCGGTCCCGCGATCTCGCCGCGCGCCGCCACCTGTTCGACCGGCTCGATACGGCGGTGACGAAGGTCGACCGACTCCCGCCGGGCCGACCGGCTCAGCTCGCCGAGGCGCTCCTCGAGCGCGTCGAGCGTGTCGGCGAGCGATGCGAACCGCTCACGCTCGATGGTCGACCCGAGGCGCAGCGTCAGCCGGAAGGGGTCCGCGCGGCTCATCGTCGGTCCCGCACCCGCCGCCAGTAGCGCACCCACTCGCGCTCGTGCCCGATGCCCGCGTCCAGGGTCAGCCAGGGGCCGCGCGGACCGTGGCCGGTGTCGGTGGCGCGGGTGCGCCGGTAGTCGCGCAGCCTGCGCTCGTGGGCCTCGAGCTGGGCGTCGGCGAGGGCGGCCGGGTCGCCCCCGAGGTAGAGCTTGAGGAGCCCCAGGTCGCGCAGCTCGGTGAGCTCGTGCGTGGGCGCCGCCAGCCATTCCTCCAGGGCGGCGCGGCCCCGGGCGGTGACCGCGTAGCGCTTGCGCCGTCTGCCGGATGCCTCGCGCTCCACGGTCAGGTACCCGGCCCGGGCCAGGCGCTCGGGCTCGCTGTAGAGCTGCGCGTGCTGCAGCGACCAGAAGTTTCCGAGCCCCCTCGCCACCGTCCGCTTGAGCTCGTAGGGCGTCGCCTTGCCCGCCTGGGCGAGCATTCCCAGCACGATGTACGAGGCCGGGGTCAGCCGAATGGGCGTTTGCAATAGTCTAAACTGGACGGTATGGTCAGATCCGTCCATCCAAGACTACAGCGAGGGAAGCCGTGACCACCGCCGCCGCCACGACCGCCGCCACCGCCCGCGACCACCGACTCGGCTTCTCCAGCCTCGATCAGGAGGTCGAGGTCGAGGAGCTGCCGGTCCAGGGCGCCGTGCCGCCTTGGCTGACCGGGAGCCTGCTGCGGACCGGCCCGGCCAGGTTCGAGGTGGGGGACCGTCCGCTGGCGCACTGGTTCGACGGCCTGGCCATGCTCCACCGCTTCTCGTTCGCGGGCGGGAGCGTCGCCTACGCCAACCGCTTCCTGCACAGCCGGGCCTACCGGGAGGCGCAGCGCACCGGGCGGCTGGCCTTCTCGGAGTTCGCCACCGACCCGTGCCGCTCGCTGTT
>DATAEY010000061.1:0-10756 GCA_036257715.1 Solirubrobacteraceae bacterium
GAAGGGCATCGGCACCTTGATGTACACGCCCCCCGAGCTCCGGGCGGCGTTGGCCACCAGCGGGAAGGCGAAGGGGGCGCCCAGGCCGCCGTCGACCACCCGCTGCAGGGGGGCGTTGACCACGGTGCGCCCGTCCAGCTCGATGCGCAGGCGACCGGTGGCGGCCACCACGCCGCGGTTGCGGGTGAACCAGATCGAGTCGACCTCCCCGGGCCCGGCGTGCTCGGCGATCACGCAGCCCTCCGCCGGCGTCCGGCGCAGGCACGAGTACTTCCCGCGAAGCCCGTCGTCGTTGGAGCCGCGCCGGTCATACGACGAGAACTGGCGGGTGGAGACGCCCACCCGGAACAGCGGCAGGAGGTCAACCCTGCGCAGGGTGTCCCAGCCCACCGGGCCCTTGGGGTCGGTGGGGGCGCCCTCCGATGCCGCCGGTCCGGCCAGCGCCAGCGCCAGGACGCCGGCCAGCACCACCGCCAGCGTGCGCCCACGGATCAGCGGCGAGCGTGACATTAGAATGAGAAACACGGTGGCGGTGTGAAAAGGCCCCTGCGGGTCCGCGGCGGGGGGCCGGCGCAGCTTATGTCCAAACCCTCCCAGATCGCATCACCCGACGCCCAGGCCGCTCCTCCGGAGCCCGCGACGCCACCCGCGGTGGCCACGGCACCGGCGTCGGGCCGGCCCGTGGTTGGCGCCCTGCTGCGCGCCCTGCGCCCCAAGCAGTGGGCCAAGAACGTCCTGGTGGCTGCGGCGCCGGGCGCGGCGGGCGTGCTGACCCAGCCCGGCGTCGCCGGCAAGACGGCGCTGGCGTTCGTGGCCTTCTGCCTGGTGTCCAGCGCCGCGTACCTGGTCAACGACGTCGGGGACATCGACGCCGACCGCCGCCACCCGGTCAAGCGCGGCCGGCCGATCGCCGCCGGCCTGGTCAGCGTCCGGGCCGCCCTGGGCGCCGCCGCCGTCCTGCTGGCCGCCGGTCTGGGCGTGGCCGCCGCGGTGCGGTGGGCGTTCTTCGCCCTGCTGGCCGGCTACGTCGTGCTGATGGTGGCGTACACCCTGTGGCTCAAGCACATGGCGGTGCTCGACATCGCGGTGGTGGCTTCCGGGTTCATCGTCCGGCTCGTGGCCGGCGGCCTGGCGGTCGCCGTGCCGATCTCGCGCTGGTTCCTGATCGTGGCGTCGTTCGGGTCGCTGTTCATGGTGGCCGGCAAGCGCTACAGCGAGCACGTCACGATGGGCGCCGAGCGCGAGACGGTCCGGGCCACGCTGGCCACCTACTCGTCCGGATACCTGCGCTACGTGTGGACCATGGCCTCGGGGGTGACCCTGCTCAGCTACTGCCTCTGGGCGTTCGAGCAGTCGCGCCTTGAGAGCTCGATCCCCTGGTTCGAGCTGTCGATCGTCCCGTTTGCCGTGGCGATCCTGCGCTACGCACTACTGCTCGAGGAGGGGCACGGCGGCGCCCCCGAGGACATCGTGCTCGGCGACCGCCCCCTTCAGATGCTGGGGCTGGTCTGGCTGGTCATCTGGGGCGCGGGTGTCTCGGCCATCCACTGAGCGCGCCGGCGCCGCCCTGGCGACGCCGGCGGCTGTCGACGGGCGCGGTGAGCCCCGGCTGCTGAGCGGCTGGGGGCTCACCCCCCGCAGCCGAGCCAGGGTGCATCGCGCGGGCAGCGCCGACGAGGTGGCGCAGCTGCTCGCCGCCAGTGGGGCAAGGGGGGCGATCGCGCGGGGGATGGGGCGGGCCTACGGTGACGCCGCCCAGAACGCCGGCGGCACGGTGATCGACACAGGCGGGCTGGCGGCCGTGCGCGAGGTGGACCTCGCGCGGGGGCGGGCCACGGTCGAGGCGGGGGTCTCGCTGGACTCCCTGATCGCGGCGCTCCTGCCGCTGGGCTGGTTTCCCGACGTGGTCCCCGGGACCCGCTTCGTGACGGTGGGCGGGGCGATCGCCTCGGACATCCACGGCAAGAACCATCACCGCGACGGCGCGTTCGGAGACCACGTGCTGGAGCTGGAGCTGGTCACGCCGGGCGGCGAGCGGATCCGATGCTCGCCCGACCGCCAGGCCGACGTGTTCGCCGCCACCGCCGGCGGCATGGGCCTCACCGGGGTGGTGGTGGCGGCGACCGTGCGCCTGTCGCGGATCGAGACCTCGTGGATGCGGGTGGACACCGAGCGCACCGCCGACCTGGACGACGCGCTGGCGCGCATGGAGGCGCGCGACGACCAGTACCGCTACTCGGTGGCCTGGATCGACTGTCTGGCCCGCGGCTCGCAGCTGGGCCGCTCGGTCCTGTTCCGAGGCGATCACGCCGGGCTGGATGAGCTGCCGCACCAGCGGCGCGAGGCGCCCCTCCAAGCCCCGCCGCCGCCGCAGCTGGCGGCGCCGTCGTGGGTCCCGGACGGACTACTGCGCCGCTCGACCGTCGCCGCCTTCAACGAGCTGTACTTCCGCCGCGCCCCGCGCCTGGAGCGTGGCCGGCTGGAGTCGCTGCAGCGCTTCTTCTTCCCCCTGGACGCCGTGCGCGGCTGGAACCGGATGTATGGCCCGCGCGGGTTCCTCCAGTACCAGCTCGTGGTCCCGTTCGGGGCCGAGGACACGCTTCGGGCGGCGATCGAGCGCCTCAGCGGCAGTCGCTGCGCGTCCTTCCTCGCGGTGCTCAAGCGCTTCGGCCGCGAGCGCGGGCTGATCTCGTTCCCCATGCCGGGTTGGACGCTGGCGCTCGACGTCCCGGCCGGCGCGCCCGGGCTGGCGGCGCTGCTGGACGGGCTCGACGAGCTGGTGGCGGGGGCCGGCGGGCGCGTCTATCTGTCCAAGGACTCGCGTCTGCGGCCCGAGCTGGTGGCCGACATGTACCCGCGGCTCGCCGAGTGGCGAAAGATCCGCGAGCGCCTGGACCCCGAGGGGCGGATGCGCTCTGACCTTGCCCGCCGGCTCGGGCTGGTGGCGGCGCGCCCGACCGCCGACGCTCCGGCATGAGGGACGCGCTGGGCTCGGTCCAGAGCGTCCTGGTGCTCGGCGGAGCCTCGGACATCGCGCTGGCCACCATGCGCGCACTGGTGGGTCAGCGCACCCGGCGGGTGGTGCTGGCCGGGCGGCGCCTGGACGAGCTCGGCGGAGCGGTCGAGGAGCTGCAGCGGGCGGGGGCCGAGCAGGTCGACACCGTGGCGTTCGACGCGGACGACGTGGACTCCCACGAGCGGGTGGTCACCGAGTCGTTCGAGCGCCTCGGCGACGTAGACCTGGTGCTAGTGGCCTTCGGGGTGCTCGGCGACCAGGAGCGCAGCCTGCGCGACCCGGCGGCCGCGCGCGCGGTGCTGCACACCAACCTGCTCGGCGCCGCCTCGGTGACGCTCACCGCCGCCCGGCGCCTGCGCGAGCAGGGCCACGGCACCCTGGTGGTGCTCTCCAGCGTCGCGGCCGAGCGCGCTCGGCGCTCCAACTTCGTCTACGGCGCCTCGAAGGCGGGCATCGACGCGTTATGCCAGGGGCTGGCCGACGAGCTGGCTCCAGACGGGATCCAGGTGATGGCCGTCCGGCCCGGGATGGTGAGGACCAAGATGACCGCGGGGATGGATGAGGCCCCGTTCACCACCACCCCGGAGGCGGTGGCCGAGGCGATCGTGGACGGCCTGCGGCGCGGGTCGCACACGGTGTGGGTGCCGCCGGCGCTGCGCTGGGTGTTCGCGGCCCTGCGGCACCTGCCGCGCCCGGTGTTCCGGCGACTCGATCTCTGAGCAGCGGCCGGGCGAGGCATGTGCGGCCGGCGCACCCGCGGGTCCCCGTCTCGTGTAGAAACCGCCGTGCACCGGTTAGAGGGCAGATCGGAGGGGATGGACAGCACCGGCTCGATGCAGACCCCCGCCACCGCAACGCCGGCACAGGCGGCCGAGCAGGCCGCTTCGGTCCGGCTCGCCACCGCCGCCGACCGGCCCCGGCTGCTGCGGGCCCTGTCCGAGGCCTTCCACGCCGATCCCTGCATGGGATGGGTGTTCCGCGACGACGGCAGGCGCCTGGAGCAGGTGGAGCGCATCTTCGGGTACTTCGGCGAGCGCGTCTGGTTCGACAACGACCTGACCTACACGACCGACGGCATCGCGGGTGCCTCGATCTGGGTGACGCCCGACCGCTGGCACGTGGGCGCCTTCCGCGAGCTGCTGATGCTGCCGGGCATGATCTCCAGCGCCGGCCTGCGCGACCTGCCGCGCATGCTCCGCTTCATCTCGCGCATGGAGTCCGAGCATCCACGTGACCCCCACTATTACCTGCCGGTGATCGGCGTATCGCCCGCCTGGCAGGGGAAGGGCATCGGGACCGCCCTGCTGGCCCCAATGCTGGCGCGCTGCGACCGCGAGGGCATGCCCGCCTACCTGGAGGCCAGCAGTCCCCGCAATCGCGCCTGCTACGAGCGCAACGGTTTCAGGGCGACCGGCGAGATGCGGGTCTCCGACAGCCCGCCGCTGTGGCCGATGTGGCGCGACCCGGGCGGGGCCTGAAGGCGCTCATTTCGGCGCCGTGCCCGCGCCCGCTCGGGCCAGCGCGGCGCCCCACAGGATGTCGTGCTCGGAGATGGTGACCTCGTCGAGCCCGAACAGGCGCAGGACCTCGATCAGGATGGCCACCCCGGCGACGATGGTGGGCGCCCGGTCCGGATGCAGGCCGGCCACTCGCCGGCGCTGGGCCAGCGGGACCGCCGCCAGCCGGGCGAGGAGCAGCTCGAGCTCGCCCAGCTCGAGCACGTGCCCCTCCACCCGGGACGGGTCGTAGGGCTCGAGCTCGAGGTCGATCGCCGCCGCCGAGGTCGCGGTTCCGGCCACCGCGATGGCGCGGACGGCCGAGTCGCGCACGGAGGCGGGCACCGCGTCCTCGATGGTGACCCGCACGTCGGCCACCAGGCCCTGGAGCTGCTCGGGCGCCGGCGGGTCGTCGCGCAGGTGGCGCTCGGTCTGGCGCACCACCCCGACCGGGGTGGAGGTGTGGAACGACACCTCTGCGTCGGCGCCGACCACGAGCTCGGTGGAGCCGCCGCCGATGTCGATCACCAGCGTCGGCTGCGGGTCGTCCTGCGACGCTGCGGTGGCGCCCAGGAAGGTCAGCCGCGCCTCGGTCTCGCCATCGATCGTCCGGGCATCGAAGCCGTAGCGCCGCTGGACCTTGTCGGCGAAGCCAGCGCCGTTAACGGCGTCGCGGACCGCGCTGGTCAGCACGCCGGTGGTGGCGTCGCAGCCGTGCTGATCGATCGCGGCCCGGTACTCGTCCAGGGCGGCGAGCACCCGCCGCCTGGGCTCCTCGCCCAGCTCGCCGCCGGCCTCGAGGCCCTCGCCCAGACGGGTCACGCGGGTGCGGCGGTCGACCTCCCTGACCTGGCCGTCCTCCACGTCGGCCACCAGCAGCCGAGTCGAGTTGGTGCCGATGTCCACCACGCCGACGCGCACCCGGGCGTGGATCCTAGATCAGGCGGCGCGGTACTCGCTGGGCAGCGGACGCCCGGCCAGCCCCGCGAGCAGGTTGTCGACCGCGAGGTCGGCCATGCGCTCCCGGGTGGCCCGCGTGGCCGAGCCCAGGTGGGGCAGCACGATCAGGTTCGGCGCGTCGAGCAGGGAGTGGTCCGGGGGAAGCGGCTCGGGGTCGGTCACGTCGAGGGCCGCGCCGGCGATCCAGCCCTCGCGCAGCGCCCTCTCCAGCGCGGCCTGGTCCACCACCCCGCCGCGGGCGGTGTTGACCAGGTAGGCGGTCGGCCTCATCGCCCGCAGCTGCGGCGCCGCGATCAGGTGGCGGGTCTGCGGCGTGAGCGGGCAGTGAAGCGAGACGAAGTCCGCTCGGGCGAGCAGGTCCTCGAGCGGCACGCCGCTGCAGCGGCTCGTGTGGAGGACCTCCATCTCAAAGCCCCGCGCCCGGCGGGCGACCGCGTGCCCGATCCGGCCCAGTCCCACGATGCCCAGCGTGGCGCCGTGCACGTCGTCCCCGAGCATCCAGCCGGGGTCCCACGGCTGCCACTCGCCGGCCCGCACTGCCGCCATGGCCTGGGGCAGGCGCCGGGCGATGGCCAGCATCAGCGCGAAGGCGAGGTCGGCGGTCGTCTCGGTGAGGACGTCAGGTGTGTATCCGAGCGCGATGCCGCGAGCCCGCACCGCCGCCACGTCGACGTTGTCGCAGCCCACCGCGAAGTTGGAGATCACGCGCAGCCGAGGACAGCCCGCGATCAGCGCGGCGTCGATCCGGTCGGTGAGCAGGCACAGCAGCCCCTCCGCGGGGGCGGCGTGCTCACGCAGCGCCCCCGCCGGGGGAGGCAGCCGCCGGGGCCAAAGGTCGACGTCGTGTTCGGCGGCGAGGCGATCCAGGCCACCACCGGGCAGCGGGCGGGTGACGAAGCAGCGGGCCATGTCTGCGCGAGCGCGATTGTCGCGGCTCGGGCCCGCCCCCGCTGGCTTGCCCGCGCGGTGCGTCCACGGCCGTTGAGCGGCGGCGGCGGCTCTGCTATCAATAAAGGTCCGCCGCGGGGTGGAGCAGTCTGGTAGCTCGTCGGGCTCATAACCCGAAGGTCGCGGGTTCGAATCCCGCCCCCGCTATCCCCGAAGCCCCCGCAAACGCGGGGGTTTCGGCGTTTCGGTCCTTGCAGGCTCCCACGGCCGTGGTACCGAGGGGGTACCAAGTTGCGGATCGATCCCGAGAGGAGCAGCCACAGGTCGCGGGGAAGTGGCGGGCGCACAGCATGGGCAGGGCCGAGAGCGAGCCATCGCCAGCGGTTACCTCGGCTCTGGCCGCAGCGAGCCAAACTGGTACGGCGTCCCCACCCGTGCGATCAGAGCAGTTTGAGCAGGAGCTCCACTGCGAGCAGGGCAGGCACGAGCGCGAGCAACGCCAGTGTTGCCAGGAACGCGACCGTCGTGGCTGCAAGCGCCAGGCCGCCCCGTCTTGCCCAGCGTCGCAGCGGCCCAGCTGCTACTAGCCCGACGCCTTGAAGCCGTTCCCACAGCGATACCCCTCTTTGGCGTACCAGCGCCCCACAGACCCGCCGCTCCCATACCACAGCCATACGGGCGGCCTCGCGTCTCGCGCGACGCCGATACCAAGGCAGGCGCGCTCGGCGCTGTCGCCAGTACGCGAGCGAGTAGACCCCGTCGCGGAGATCCGGAGGGGCCTGGAGGCGCGCAAGCAGGTCGTCGTCGGTACACAGCGAGCCGATCTTCATTCGCGCCTATTCTCGCAGAGCAACGCCTGGCTGGCCTCGGGGGTCAAGCCCGGGTCACTTGGTCAAGCCTATGTTGACGCCTGGCCACAGGACCTTCGCGCCGACCTTGCGGCGGGTGGCGCTCAGGCCTGGGGTCGACAAGCTTCCGGGTTCTTCGGCACCCGGGATGCTCCTTCGAGGCACCGGTGTAGAAGCGCGCAGCTGGCATCAGCCACCTACTGACTCCTCGAGACCGCCGTAGCCGCTGGGACCGCACTCGGACTCACTTGGATCACTGGGTTCGCTGGGTTCGTACCAGGGTCGTACTCGTATCCGGGACTGGTAAGTCCGGACATCCAGGCCCCAGTGCGGAGACCGACAGCCGCGGCACGCTCCGCGGGCTTCGGAGGCCGTCAGCCGAGCGACCAGCTAGCCGACTACTCGGAGGCCGACTCGAGGCCTTCGGATGGCCTCCGTGGCCTTGGAGAACCGTTCTCTCGGTCAGTTCGATCTCCCGGGGGCGATGCTTGGGACCGGTAAAGCGCTCGCAGCCGTTCTCGGCACCCTCAATCGGCCGGCGCGCCAGAACCTGCTGGCGCACCGGCCGAAGCGGGCCGGTCGGAGGGCGCTATGCCCTGGTGGCGACCGATCCCAGGTCGGGCGAGGACTCGGCGCGCACGGAGGCGAGCCGGGCCGCCAGGATCACTGCGCCGACGCCGACCAGCCCATACACGATCCGGGTGGCCGCGTTGGTCTGGCCGAAGGTCAGGCCGAAGATCCAGGCCACGAGGTCGAACTTGGCGATGGCGACCAGGCCCCAGTTGAGTCCTCCGACGATGGTCAGGACCGCCGCTGTCGCTGTGAGCCCCTTCATCACTGCTCCCTTCGGTGGGGTTCAAGAGAGAGATACTGTATAGCTTTCGTCTAGATTCTGTCAAGACAGTCCTGTACGCTCGTGTCATGGAAGGCTCGGCGACAGAGCAGCTGAGGATCGGAGAGCTCAGCCGGCGGGTGGGTCTGAGCCCGGAACTGCTGCGGGCGTGGGAGCATCGCTATGGGCTGCTCGAGCCCTCCAGGACGGCCGGCGGGTTGCGCCTCTATTCCCCCGTCGACGAGCAGCGGCTGCGGGCAATGCAGGCCGGCCTGGACCGCGGTCTCTCGGCCGCGGAGGCGGCCCGCGTCGCGCTGGCGCGGCCGCCCGAACGCGCGCCCGACCCGATGCGGCCGCCGCTGGAAGGCGAGGCCCAGGGCTTCAGGGAGGCGCTCGACGGGATGGATCTGCCCCGCGCTCACGCGGCGCTTGACCGGCTGTTCTCGACCTTCCTGCCTGAGACGGTAATCGTCGAGGTCCTGCTTCCCTACCTGCGCGACCTGGGCGAGCGCTGGAGTCGAGGCCAGGCCACGATCGCCCAGGAACACCTGGCCAGCAACGTCCTGCGGAGCCGCCTGCTCGCACTGGCCCGCGGCTGGGAGCGGGGGGACGGTCGGACCGTGCTCCTCGCCTGCGCCCCCGGCGAGCTCCATGACCTGCCCCTGATCATGTTCGGGCTGGCCATGCGAGCGCGGGGCTGGCGGGTGGCGTTCCTCGGCGGCGACACCCCGATCGAGAGCCTCGGCGAGGCGGCCGAACGGCTGGACCCGGCGCTCGTGGTGGTCAGCTCCGTGGTGCGCTCGCACCTGCGCTCTGCGGCCCGAGGGCTCTCACGCCTTGCCCGGGATCGATCCGTCGCGGTGGCCGGAGGCGGCGCCTCCGAGCGCCTGGCGGAGGAGATCGGATGCGCGTTTCTGCCCGGAGATCCCGTCGCCGCTGCGACCACGGCCGCTGACCTGGCGATCCGGTCAGGCCCTCGCGCCGGCCGCCGTGGACGGTCGGCGTGAGCAGCGCGTCCGCGCATGTGCTCGCCCGCAGTCAGCGGCTCGACCTGTCGGTCGAGCGGGCGTTCGCGTTCTACGCCGATGCGCGCAACCTTGAGGCGATCACGCCGCCATGGCTGGCCTTTGAGGTGGTCACCCCAGGCGCGATCGAGATGCGCCCAGGAACGCTGATCGAGTATCGGCTGAGGGTGCACGGGCTCGGCGTCGCCTGGCGGACACGGATCGAGGCATGGGAGCCGCCGTGGCGCTTCGTCGACGTGCAGGTGCGCGGCCCCTACGCGCTCTGGGAGCACACGCACAGCTTCGAGCCGGTGGGCGATGAGGCGGTCGTGATTCGCGACCGCGTCCGCTACGCGCTGCCGCTCGGGCCGCTCGGGCGCATCGCGCACGCGGGCTTCGTCAAGCGGGATCTCGAGCGGATATTCGACTACCGCCAGCGGGCGGTGGCCGATCGGCTCAGGCCCGCGGCGGCGGCATGACGGCGATCGTCTGGTATCGGCGCGACCTGCGAGTCCACGACCACCCGGCCTTGCGGGCGGCACTCCGAAGCCGATGACCGCGTGGTGCCGGTCTTCTGCTTCGATGAGCGGCTGCTCAATGGCCGCCACCGGTCCGGTCCCCGGACTCAGTTCTTGCTCGAGTGCCTCCAGGACCTTGAGCAGTCGCTACGCCGGTCCGAAGTCGCTTCGCAGGAGCGTGAAGTGGCCCTGTCGGACGATGCTACTCCCTTCTGCCCGCCGATCATCGCGCCTGTGACGGTCCGGGTCGCGCAGGCCACAGCAGGGGCCCCGGCCGTCCGACCACCGCCGGTCGCGGGCGGCCCACCCCGCGAGGCTCCTGCCACTGCCACCGGGATGCAGAGCGACAGTGCGAGCGCGCTCGATCGGTCGAACGCGCTAGATCGTGTATGTGAGTTACTTGGTGCGCCGCGACTTTGGCGTGCCGCGCGCTTGCGAGGCCAGACAGGCGGAACAAACGAAAGGTGCGCGGCGCTGACCCCGCTTGGCTACCGGGGTTGGCCCCGGCCGGTTCTGGCCGCAGCGCTCGCACTTGCCAAACATCGTCCCGGCGGCCATGTCAGGCGAGCGCCTGCCGTGCGTTGAGGGCCTGCTCAATCTCGTCCACGACCCTCTGCGGGTCCTCAACCTGAACGACGAGACGGCCGTAGTGCTCGTGCGCCAACTCGATCGCCACCGCCTTATCGGCGTCATGCACGTCCCAGAAGACCCAGTCCGCCTGTTGCCACATCCCCCCGACCTGCCGAACCGCCGAGTAATCGCTTCCCGGCGCTGCGCCGACGCCCAGCCACGGGTGTTTGCCACCAACGTCCCTATAGATCGCGGCGCCGGTCACGTGCTCGAGCGGGACGTCAAGCCGGCCGCGCAACGCCAGCACCCGGTCTGCGCCCTTCATCTTCAAGCGCAGCGTCTGATCTCTCACACTGACTGTCGCCATGGTGGCCTCGTTCCTCAGTCCACGTCCCACCACATGATCGGGCGGGCGCGTGTCCCAGCGATATGAACGGAGCGAGGCCGAGGCGCGTTGGCGGGTCTTGCCCATCGGCTCGTCAGCGAGAGTCAGCGTCGTTCCACACCCACCGTACCACCGTAAAAGTCGGCGAGGAGGCGATAGGAGTAGCCTCGGGTGTGCGCTGGCCCTGCGGCCGAGACCCGGCCTTCGGCCCGACTGAAACCGAAGCGCCCCAAGAGGCG
>DATAEY010000062.1:0-6276 GCA_036257715.1 Solirubrobacteraceae bacterium
GACACCGCCGGGAACGGGAAGTTGTTGCGGGCGTTTGCCACGACGTGTCCGTACTCGTGCGCGATGATCTCCTCGCGCGGGACGCCGGGCGGCCCCACGGCCGGTACCAGCATCAGGTTGTCCAACTGGCTGTAGCAGGCCAGCGCCCCGGCGCCGCAGACCAGCGCGATCTCCTCCTGGGGCGCCAGGAAGACCGTGACCCGGTCCAGCTCGGATCCGTGGACCAGCCTCCCCATGAAGGTGGCGACCGACTGGGGCACGGCTGGGTCGCGGGCGAAGAACTCCGACAGGATGACGCGCACGGTGTGGCCGTCGCCCGTCGGGTAGCGGCCGTCGAAGCTACCGGGCTCGGCGGCGAGGGCGTTGCGGGCGGCCGCCGGGCTCAGCGGGCGGTCCCGGATGACCACCGGCTGGCGTCCCAGGCGGGCGGCGTCCAAGGGGGCGACCGCTGGCCCGGAGGCGACCGGAGCGGGCGCGGCGCGTGCCGGTGACGCCGGCGTGACGATCGCCACGCAGACCGCCGCCGCGCCCCGAGCGACGAATGGCAGCGCCGCGCGCGACACCCTGATCAAGCCGATCCTCCCGGGACTGGGACGCGGTTCGCGTCCTGCCCGATCACTGTACTGAACGGCGCAGCGCCGACGTCGAGGTCGGAGCGACGCCGGCGCCCGACGACGGCCGCACCCGACGCGGCCGTCGCGGAGCGCTCTGCCGCAGTGGTGCTTCCCGCGGTCAGCCCGCCGCCGGAGGCGGCGGCTGGGACGCGGGCGGCGGCTCAGCCGGCCGCGTCGGGGACTCGGGTGCGGGGCCGGGCGTCGCGGGCCCCGTCGCTCCCCCCGCGGGTTCCGGAGCGCCCGTGCCACCCGCGGGCGCGGGGGCGCCGGGCGCCGGGCCCACGGCGGGCGCCGGCGCCGCCTCCTTGATCCGGCGCAGCTCGAAGTACATCGTCGCCGCGGCCAGGGCGCTCAGCGGTGCGATCAGCACGTAGGCGATGAGCTGGGCGGCGGCGGCGCCGATGACGCTGCGGCTAATCCCGACCACGAGTGTGGTCAGGACGAGCGTGACCACGAACTGGATCACGAACAGGATCGCCAGCACCGCGAACACCTGCCATCCGTTGTCGCGCACCAGCTCGCGGCTACGGCCGAAGGCGCCGCCCACACCGGTCCGATCCACCACGATCGCCGGCGCGATCAGGGCCCAGATGGTCAGCAGGAACAGTCCCGGGATGATGAGCAGGATGAACCCGATCGTGATCCCGATGCCGGCCAGGATGCCGGCCAGGATCAGCGTGCCGAGGACGGGCACCGCGGACTCGAAGAGCTGGCGCATGCTCGAGTCGCGCCTGCCGTCCTGGATGTCCCGGACCAGCTGCACGACCATCCCTTGAAAGAGATAGATGGCAACCAGCTGGATCAGGATCGCCAGCAGCGTGAAGATGACTCCCACCAAACTGCCTCGGACCGCGCTGCTTCGGATCAGCGCGTTGATGATCGCCACCGGAAGGAAGACGACCAGGGCGCCGGGCAGCAGGACCGACGCCTGGTGCTGATACGTCTGGAAGATCTTGGAGAGGGTCTGGCCGATGTCCAGTTTTTCGCGCATGGCCCCACCCTAGCCGGGCCGTCGGACCGCGAGGGAAAAATCGGTCAGCCGGCGCCCGCAAGCGCCGCGACGGCCTCCTCGACGGGCGTATCGCCCGACAGCACCTCGAACGTCAGGCCGATGGTGTTCGGCGCCCGCAGGGTGGCGGCCAGCACGGCGGCGGTGTCGTCGCGAGTGATCTCACCGCGCCGGCCCAGCCGCTGCGCCGCCGCCACGCGGCCGGTCGGTGGGTCGTCGGTCAGGCGGCCGGGCCGGACGATCGTCCAGGCCAGCCCGCTGTCGGACAGCGCGGCGTCGGCCTCGCCCTTGGCCTCGAGATAGGGGCGCATCGCGGGCGGGCCCGCGCTCGGGTCGGCGGCGCCCATCGCGCTGACCATCACGTAGCGGCGAACGCCCCGGTCTCGGGCCGCCGCGATCAGCTTCAGCGCCCCGCCGAGATCGACCGTGCGCTTGCGTTCGGGGCCGCTCCCGGGGCCGGCGCCGGCGGCGAACACCACTGCGTCGGCGCCGGCGAGGCGCGGCGATAGGTCGTCCTCGGACTCCAGGTCGGCCAGCACCGGCTCGGCCCCCACGCGCTCGAGGTCGACGGCGTGGTCGGGGTTGCGGATCAGCCCGCGCGCGCGGTCGCCGCCGGCCGCCAGGCGCTCGAGCAGCCCCCGAGCGACCTTGCCGTGACCGCCGGCCACCACGACGTCCATCGACCGCACCCTACGCCATCATCGCCCAGGATCGTGCGCTGGCTGGTGGATGCCATGAACGTCATCGGATCGCGCCCGGACGGCTGGTGGCGCGACCGGCACGGCGCGGGGCGAGGACTGCTCGAGCAGCTCGAATCGTTCGCCGGCGAGGCGGGCGACGAGGTGACGGTGGTCTTCGACGGGCGACCGTTCGACCTGCCCCGGGCCGGCAGGGTCGAGGTCGTCTTCGCCCGAAGCGCGGACGACGCGATCATCCAGACCCTCGCCGCCGACCGCGACCCCGCCTCGGTCACTGTGGTCACCTCGGACCGCCAGCTCGCCGCCCGCGCCCGGGCGGCGGGAGCACGGGTGGCCGGCGCGGGCGGGTTTCGTCGGCGCCTGGCCCGGGGCGCCTAGCCCAGTCTCTGCGCGGCCCGCTCCAGCCCGCGGGCGCGGCGCCCGATGCCGCGCCACGGCTCCCCGTCGGACTCCAGCCGGCGCGGCAAGGTCTCGATCGTCCACCCCTGCGGATCCAGGTGGGGATCGTCGAGCTCCTCCCAGCGCAGCGGGGTGGCGACCGGCGCCGTCGGCCGAGGCCGGACGGAGTAGGGCGCAGCGGCGTGATGGGCATAGGTCGTCCGCCCGGTGTCGACGAAGAGGCGCCCCCGGCGCTGGGAGCGGTAGCGCGCGGTGGTCAGCGTGCCGCGGTTCTCGGCTACCAGCCGGTTGGCCATCGCGCGGGCGAACGCCCGGGCCTGCGCCCAGGTGGCGGTCCGGCGCACCGGGACCACGACGTGCAGTCCGCGCGATCCGGTGGTCATGGCGAAGGGCTCGAGGCCGAGGTCGCGCAGGGCGTCGCCGAGCCAGCGGGCCACGGCCCGCACCTGCGCGAACGGCATGGCGTCGGGAGGGTCGAGGTCGAAGATCAGCCGGTCGGGGCGGTCGGGCCGGTCGGCCCGCGCCGGCCACACATGGGGCGTGATGACGTTCTGCCCGGCGAGGTAGACGAGCGTCGCCGCGTCGTCGGCCAAGACGTGGTCGACACTGCCTCCCCTCTTGCTCATCCTGGCCCGCCGGACCCAGTCCGGGAAGTGGGCCGGGGCCTGCTTGATCACGTAGCCGGGGGCACCGGCTCCGCGCGGAAAGGTCTGCATGGTCACCGGCCGACCGCGGGTGTGGGGGACCATCGCCTCCGCGACCCGCGCGTAGTAGCGGGCCAGGTCGAGCTTGGTCAGCCCCGCCCCGGCGAACATGACGCGCCGGGCATGGGTGATCTCGATCGTTCGCCGGCCGGCCCGGACCCGCGCCGTCTCGCTCATCGCACCGGACCGGACCGCTCGCGCACCACCTCGCGGGGGTCCTTGTCGTCCCGCAGCCCCAGGTAGCGCGGGTGCCGCAGGCGGCCGTCGCGGGTCCACTCGGTGAACGCGACCTCGGCCACCAGGCGCGGCTGCACCCAGGTGGTGCCGCGAGCCGGCGCGTCCTCCCCCGCGAACGGCGAGCTGTCGCGACGCAGCGGGCGCAGCCGCCGCGCCAGCTCGCGCAGGGTCTCGCGGTCGAATCCGGTTCCGACCTTTCCGGCGTAGCGCAGCTCGGCGTCACGGTGGTGGCCGAGCAGGAGCGCCCCGAGCTCCTCCCGGGAGCCGCGGGGCGCGGTGTATCCGCCGATCACCAGCTCCTGCTGGCTGGCGCACTTGAACTTCAGCCAGTCGCGCGAACGCGCGCTGGTGTAGGCGCTGTCCGCGCGCTTGGCGATCAGGCCCTCCCATCCCCGGCGGCAGGCGTCGCGGTAGAGCGCCTCTCCGTCGCGGTAGCGGTACGGCGTCAGCCGCACCGGCCCGGTGAAGGTCAGCGCCCGACGCAGGACCGCCTTGCGGGCGCGCAGCGGCAGCGCCCGCAGGTCGTAACCGTCGAGCCACAGGACGTCGAAGACGTAGAGAAACACCGGTATGCCCGGATGCCGCCCGCGCTGGCCGAGGCGGGCGAAGCTGGTCTGCGCTCCGGCGAAGGCCACGACCTCGCCGTCCAGCGTTAACCGCCGGCCGCGATCGCGCCGCAGGGCGTCGACCAGCTCCGGGTAGCGCTCGTTGAGGCTGAGGTCGTTGCGCGAGCGCAGCCGTACATCGTCTCCGTCGCGAACCGCAAGGCAGCGGATGCCGTCCAGCTTGCGCTCGTAGAGCCAGGCGGGATCCGAGAAGCGCTCGTCGGTCAGCACCGCCTTCATCGCCTCGAAGCGCCGCGGCGCGGCCGCCCGGCGCAACCGGCGCCGGTCGCGCGGCGAGAGCCCGGCGAGCGGGTCAGCCACCGGACCCGGCGGAGCGGACCAGCTCCTCGATCGTGCGGCCGGACAGCACCGACTCCGGCTGGGTGCTGGTGGGACGGCGCCGGGCGTCGGCCTCGGGGTCGCGCCGCTTGACCAGCAGCCACTGGGGCTTGGCGCCGCTTCGTATGCGCCGCAGCGACCAGCCCCCGCGCAGCTTGCGCCCTTCCAACCACACCGAGACGTGCCCGTCGCGCAGCGCCTGCTCGATCGGGACCTCCTGCCCGCGCCGCTCACTGAGGTTGCGGTAGGTGCCGGTGTCCCACACGATCACCGGCCCGGCGCCATAGCTCCCCTCCTCGATCACCCCCTCGAACGAGGCGTAGTCGAGCGGGTGGTCCTCGACCTCCATCGCGAGGCGCCGGTCGCGGGGATCGGTGGAGGGGCCCTTCGGGACCGCCCACGACCTGAGGACCCCCGCGACCTCGAGGCGGAAGTCGTAGTGCAGGGAGGTGGCGTGGTGCTTCTGGATGACGAACACCGGCCCCCGCCCGGGCCGGCGCCGCCCGCCGGCCGGCTCGCCGCTGCGGTTCAGGTCACGCTTGCGCCGGTAGGTCTCAAGCCGCCTCGAGGCCATCCCAAGCGCCAGGCCCGCTAGCGGACCGTCACCGCCAGGATGGCCAGGTCGTCGCGCGGCTTGCCTGCGCTCAGGCGCAGCGCCTCCTGCTCGAGGGCCTGCACCAGATCGGCGGTCGTCATGCCGGCGCACTGTCCGAGAAGCGACTGAAGATCCTCGGGGGAGAGGAGGTGCTGCGGCGCGGCGGCCTCCAGGACCCCGTCGGTGTAGAGGACCAGCGTGTCGCCCGGGCGCAGCGCCAGCTCCAACTCCGGGAAGGCGGCGTCGGCGCGGATCCCCAGCAGCTCGCCGCGGGAGTCGGCCGACCGCACCGCCCCGTCGGACGCGAGCACCAGCGGCGGTGGGTGGCCGGCGGAGCAGACGCGGGCGCTCGCCCCGGCATCGGTGCGCACCAGGCGGCCCACGACCGCGGTGGAGAAGCGCTGCGTCACCTCGTGGCGCAGCATCACCTGGTTGACCTGGGTGAGGATCTGGGTGGGAGCGGGCTCGGCGAGCGCCACCGCCCGCACGCCGTTGCGGATCAGCGCCGTCACGGCGGCCGCCTCGGCGCCCTTTCCGCACACGTCGCCGACCACCAGGATCCACTCGCCGTCGCGCTCGAACACGTCGTAGAAGTCCCCCCCGACCTCGTTGCCCTCTCCGGTGGGGTGATAGGAGGCGGCCACCGCGAAGCCGGGCATGCGGGGCAGGTCCACCGGCAGCAGGCCCTGCTGCAGCGTGCGGGCGACGCGTGAGCGCTCGGCGTACAGCCGGGCGTTGTCGAAGGCCATCGCGGCGCGGCCGGCCAGGTCCTCCAGCAGAGCGAGGTCGGAGGGGTCGTAGCGCCGGTCGCTGTCGACGCGCAGCAGCGAGATCGCTCCGAGCAGCCGGCCGCGGGCGGCCATGGGGACGACCGCGGCGGAGCGGTACCCGGCCCGGCGCATGAACTCACGGTGCTCGTCGCTCTGAGCGACGTCCGCCTCGACCTCCGGGGTGCTCAGATCCCGCAGGACCATCGACCGCCTCGTGCGCAGCACCTGGGCGACCGGATGCCGCCCGCCCGGATCGAGCGGGAAGCGTCGGCGCAGCCCCTCGAGCTCCCGGGCCAGCGCCGGGTC
>DATAEY010000063.1:0-39792 GCA_036257715.1 Solirubrobacteraceae bacterium
CCTGACCCTCGAGGCGCAGCTCGTGGGACCCGAGCGGGCACTCGAGCTCGGCGTCCTGGACGAGCTTGCGGCATCGGGGCAGGTGCTCGCCCGCGCGCTCGAGGTGGCCGGCGCCCTCGCGGCCCTGCCGGGCGGCGCGTACTCGACGGTCAAGCGACAGCTGCGCGGGCCGACGATCGCCGCCCTGCGCGACATCGTCGACCGGCGCAGCGACCCGATGCTGGGCGCCTGGCTCACCGAGGAGACGCCGCAGGCCGCCGCCCGGACGTTGGACCGCGCCTGAGGCCGCCGGCGCTCAGGCGGTGGACCCGAAGTCCGGCTGGCCGACCGACTTGGTCACGAAGTCCCGCAGCGCCGACTTGCCCCCGCCCACCAGCGGCTCCCCGTGCGCGAACAGCAGGTGCTCGAAGTCCCGCTCCAGAAGACGGCGGTAGGCGTCCTTCAGGCTGGCCTTGACCTCGGGCGGGTCGTCCCCCATCAACCCGTCCGGCACGAACCCGAGCGGCCCGCCGGCGGGCCGGATGAGCCCGTCCGCGAAGGCGAGGGCTCCCCGCTCGACCGCGATGTGCAAGGCGGTCTCGTCGGGGCAGATGGCGTCGATCTCGACCGCGGTGATGCCCGGTGCGGGCTGGTCGCCGAATGAGAAGCCCTCGACCGCAGGGCCCCCCTCGAACTCGTGCAGCCCCAGCCGGCTGCATCGCACGGGACATCCGAACGCCTGCACGAAGCGGTCGCTCTGGCGATAGTGATGGCGATTGGTCAGCAGGACCTGGGCGGGAGGCTGGGGGAGCTGCTCGAACCACTCGAGCCCGCCTTCGGGAACCATCGGGTCGATCAGCGCGCCGGCCGGCTCGACGTAGTAGGAGCTCACCGGCTGCCTGATCCGCGGGTGGAACGCGCTCCAGTGCCAGATCCCGGTTACGAGCTCCTGCATCGCTGGGCCGGAGCCTAGCCGGTGGGCGCGCCCCGGACGAGGCCGCGCCGACGGCGCGCATTGCGGGGCCGCCATGGGCGGGATAGCGTTGCGCCATGGACTTCCGGGAGATCCGCTACGAGGTCGCCGACCAGGTCCTGACCATCACGCTCGACCGGCCGGAGCGGCTCAACGCCTGGACGCCGACGATGGCGGCCGAGCTGATCGCGGCCTTCGACGCGGCGGAGGCCGACGACGACGTGCGCGCCATCGTGGTGACCGGAGCCGGGCGCGGGTTCTGCGCCGGCGCGGACCTGGCCCGCGGCGGAAGCACCTTCGACTGGCGCGAGCGCCAGGCCGGCGATGAGATCCCGCGCGACAACGGCGGCCAGTTCACGCTGCGGGTCTTCGAGTCGGTCAAGCCCGTGATCGCCGCGATCAACGGGCCGGCCGTGGGCGTGGGGATCACCATGACCCTGCCGATGGACATACGCCTGGCCGCGGAGGACGCCCGCATGGGCTTCGTGTTCACCCGCCGCGGCATCGTCCCCGAGGCCTGCTCGAGCTGGTTCTTGCCTCGCCTCGTCGGCATCTCCCGCGCGATGGAGTGGGCGGCCAGCGGCCGGGTGTTCCCGGCGCACGAGGCCCTGACCGGCGGCCTGGTGCGCAGCCTGCATCCCGCCGGCGAGCTGCTGGCGGCTGCCCGGGCACTCGCCGCCGAGATCGCCGAGCACACCGCGCCGGTGTCGGTGGCTCTCACCCGCCGGCTGCTGTGGACCATGCTCAGCGCCGACCACCCCATGGCGGCCCACCGCGCCGACTCCCGGGCGATGTTCCTGCGCGGTCAGTCCGCGGACGCCAACGAGGGCGTGAGCGCCTTCCTGGAGAAGCGCCCGGCCCAGTTCCCGGACCGCGTCAGCGACGGGCTGCCCGACCTGTTCCCGGGTCGCGAGGAGCCCGCCTTCTCCTGAGCCGCCGCCGGCCGGCGGCTCGCCAAGCCGCACGCCGCGGTCAGCCGGGTGGTATCTGTACCGATCCGGAGACGGCGCCGTGGTCAAGTTCCTCCTTCGCCGGCTGGCGAACTCACTGGTCCTGGTCGGCATTGCCGCGAGCCTGGCCTATCTCCTGGCCGCGTCCGCGCTCAATCCGCGGTCCAACTTCGAGGGGCGCAACCCCGCGCCGCCTAAGGCGGTGGTCGACCGCCGGCTGGACGAGCTCAACCTCAACGACGAGACGCCCGTCGTCCAGCGCTACGCGCGCTGGGCGAGCGGGGTCGCCCACGGCGACTTCGGGCGCACCTGGGACGGGACCTCGGTGACCGCGGAGATGCGCCGCCGGATCGGGGTCAGCCTGCGGCTGCTGCTGATCGCCACGATCGTCGGCGGCGTGCTCGGCGTCCTGGCCGGCGCCTGGGGCGCGACCCGCCAGTACCGGGTCAGCGACCACGCCATCACGCTGCTGTCGTTCGTGATCCTGTCCATCCCGGTGTTCGTGCTCGCGGTCCTGCTCGAGATCGCGGCGGTCGGGTTCAACAACGCGATCGGGGTCAGGCTCTTCGAGTACACCGGCGAGTTCACGCCCGGGCTCACGGGCGGCTTCTGGGTCCAGCTGGGCGACCGGCTCAGGCATCTGGTGCTGCCGAGCCTCACCTTGGTGCTCGGCGAGATCGCCATCTTCAGCCGCTACCAGCGCAACGCCATGCTCGACGTGCTGGGCCAGGACTTCGTGCGCACGGCGATGGCCAAGGGCCTGCGGCGGCGGACGGCACTGCTCAAGCACGCGCTGCGCACGGCGCTCATCCCGGCCGCGACCTTCTTCGCCTACAACTTCGGGCTGCTGCTGGTTGGCGCCACGTTCACCGAGAAGATCTTCGGCTGGCACGGCATGGGCGAGTGGTTCGTGGACTCGGTGACCAGCAACGACGTCAACGCGGTCGCCGCGGTGAGCTGCTTCGCCGCCGTCCTGGTGCTGGTGGCCGGCCTGCTATCGGATCTCGCCTACGCGCTGCTCGATCCGCGCATCCGGGTGTCGTGATGTCGGTCCCCAGCGAACAGCTCTCAGCGGTCCTTCCGGGCCAGCAGCCCGCCGGCACCGGCGCGCCGCTCGACGAGACGCGTGTGCCCTCCCGCTGGGGCCTGGTGCTCGAGCGCTTCCGGCGCCGGCGCCTCGCCGTGGTTGGATTGGCGGTGCTGGTCGCGCTGTTCGGGTTGGCGTTCCTGGGGCCGTACCTGGGCCGCTGGAGCTACACCGATCACGACTTCAGCGCGTTCCTCGAAGGCCCGTCGGCGACGCACTGGTTCGGCACCACCCAGACGGGCGCGGACGTCTACGCGCTAACCCTGCGGGGGATGCAGAAGTCGCTGATCATCGGGCTCCTGGTCGCGGTCCTTTCGACCGGCCTAGCCGCGGTGGTCGGCTCGTTCGCCGGGTACCTCGGCGGCTGGGTCGACCGGGTCCTGATGTGGGTGGTCGAGCTGCTGCTGGTCCTCCCGTCGTTCCTGATCGTCGCGATCCTCTCCCCCACCTTCCGCGGCAAGACCTGGCTGGTCTTCGTCCTGCTGCTGGCAGCGTTCCTGTGGATGGTCACCGCTCGGATCGTGCGGGGAATGACGATCTCGCTGCGCGAGCGCGAGTACGTGCTGGCCGCCCGTTACATGGGCGTGCGCGCGCCGACGATCGTCTTCCGCCACATCCTGCCCAACATGGCCTCGCTGCTGATCATCGACGCGACGGTCAACGTCAGCGCGGCGATCATCGCCGAGACCGGGCTGTCCTACTTCGGCTTCGGCGTGCAGCCGCCCGACGTGTCGCTGGGCACCCTGATCGCCGACGGGACGAGCTCGGCGGTCACCTACCCGTGGCTGTTCGGGTTCGCGGCCGGCCTGCTGGTGCTGATCGTCCTCTCGGTCAACCTGGTGGGCGACGGGCTGAGGGACGCGCTCGACCCCACCTCGAGCGCGACGCGATGAGCTCGCCGGTCCTCCAGGTCCGCGATCTGCGGGTCACCTTCCCGGCGGCGGCGGGCGACGTAACCGCGGTGCGCGGTATCACCTACGACCTGGCGCGCCGGGAGGTGCTGGGGATCGTCGGCGAGTCCGGCTCGGGGAAGACGGTCTCGGCCCTCGCGGTGATGGGGCTGCTGCCCGAGACCGCGCGGGTGGAGGGCTCCGTGCTGCTCGACGGCGAAGAGCTGACCGGATGCGACGACCGCGAGCTCGCGGCCCTACGCGGCCGTCGGATCGCCATGATCTTCCAGGACCCCCTGTCGGCGCTGACCCCGGTGTACAGCGTCGGATACCAGATCGCCGAGGCGGTGCGCGTCCATCGGGACGTCTCCGCGCGGGCTGCCCGCAGCCGTGCGGTCGAGCTGCTCGAGCTGGTCGGGATCCCTCACGCGCAGCAGCGGGCCAGCGCCTTTCCCCACGAGTTCTCGGGGGGGATGCGCCAGCGGGTGCTGATCGCGATGGCGATCGCCAATGACCCCGATGTCATCATCGCGGACGAGCCCACCACGGCGCTCGACGTCACCATCCAGGCCCAGATCCTCGACGTCCTGCGCACCGCCCGGGAGGCGACCGGCGCGGCCATCCTGATGATCACTCACGACCTGGGCGTGATCGCCGGGTTCGCGAACCGCGTCGCGGTCATGTACGCCGGCCGCCTGGTCGAGACCGGGAGCGTAGACGACGTCTACGGCCGCCCGCGGATGCCGTACACGCTAGGGCTGCTGGGGGCGATCCCCCGGATCGACGAGTCGGGCCGCGGCCCGCTGGTGCCGATCGAGGGCACGCCGCCGTCGCTGGTGGACCTGCCGCCGGGATGTCCGTTCGCGCCGCGCTGCCCGCTCGTGTATGACAGGTGCCTCGAGGTCGAGCCCGCCGCGCTGCCGATCGGCGGCAGGGGCCAGCACACCGCCTGCCACCGCGCGTCGGTCATCGAGGAGGGCGACCTCCGGCCGGCCGACGTGTTCCCCCTGCCCCAGGCCGCGCCCGCCCGGGCGAGCCCGGACGCGCACGGCGAGCGGCCGGTGGTCCTGGCCGCCGAGGGCCTGGTCAAGCACCATCCCCTACTGCGCGGGGCGGTGTTCAAGCGCCGGGTGGGGACCGTCCGGGCGGTGGACGGCATCAGCTTCGAGATCCGCGAGGGCGAGACCCTCGGCCTCGTCGGCGAGTCGGGATGCGGGAAGACCACGGCGCTGCTGCAGGTGCTCGAGCTGCGTCCCCCCCAGGCCGGCCGCGTGGTGGTGCTGGGCCGGGACGCCGCGCACCTCGACGCGCGCGAGCGCCGCGCTCTGCGCCGGGACGTCCAGGTCGTCTTCCAGGACCCGCTGGCCTCGCTCGACCCGCGGCTCCCGGTGAGCGAGGTGCTTGGGGAGCCGCTGCGCACGCACGGCGTCCCGGCACAGCGCATCGCCGCGCGGGTGCGCGAGCTGCTCGGCCTGGTCGGGCTGGCGCCCGACCACTCCGGCCGCTATCCGCAGCAGTTCTCCGGAGGGGAGCGCCAGCGAATCGCGATCGCCCGGGCGCTCGCCCTGGAGCCCAGGCTGCTCGTGCTCGACGAGCCCGTGTCGGCGCTCGACGTCTCGATCCGGGCCGGCGTGGTCAACCTGCTGGAGGACCTGCGCGCCCGCCTCGGGCTCTCGTACCTGTTCGTCGCCCATGACCTGTCGGTGGTGCGCCACATCGCCGACCGGGTGGCGGTCATGTACCTCGGCCGCCTCGCCGAGACCGGCAAGGTCGAGCGGGTCTACGGGGCGCCGGCGCACCCCTACACCCAGGCGCTCCTCTCCGCCATTCCGGTGCCGGTGCCGGCCCTCGAGCGCCGGCGCCGGCGGATCATGCTCGAGGGCGACCCCCCGAGCCCGGCGGACCCCCCCTCGGGATGCCGGTTTCGCACCCGGTGTCCGAAGTTCGCCGCGCTGGACGACGGCTTGCGCCGGCGCTGCATCGAGGAGGAGCCCGCGCTGGCGACCGTGGCCGACGACCAGCAGGCGGCCTGTCACTACGCCGAGCCGATGCAGGTAGTTTGAGCCTCCACCGGCGACGTCCGACGGCGAGCCGATGATCGAGCGCATACGACGGGGAGGTTGACCTTGAACGTCTATCGCCGGGTTGCCGCGATCGCCGCGCTGTTGACCACCGGACTGCTCGCAGGCGGCTGCGGCGGACCCTCGAACCAGGGCGGGACGCTGAAGCGGTCGGACATCAACCCCCTTCCGCGCGACCGGGTCAGGCAGGGCGGAACGCTGCATTGGGCGATCGAGCAGTTCTCCACCCAGTGGAACTCCAACCAGCTCAACGGCCCCGAGGCCTCCACCAGCGCGGTCCTCAGCGGCATGATGCCCGCGCCGTTCGTGTCCGACGAGCGCGGCAACGTCTGGGTCGACCGCAACTACGTGCTCTCGGCGCGGGTCACCTCGACGTCGCCCCGCCAGGTGGTGACCTACCGGCTCAACCCGAGGGCGCGCTGGTCTGACGGCAAGCCCATCACCTGGAGGGACTACGAGGCGCAGTGGAAGGCGCTGCGCAGCCCCACGGGTCCCTTCCAGATCGCATCCTCCACCGGCTACGAGCGGATCGCCAGCGTCAAGCCGGGCCGCGATGCCCATGAGGTCGTTGTCACGTTCGCCAGGCGCTACGGGGAGTGGCAGGGGTTGTTCGGCCTGCTCTATCCGGCGGCGACCAACAGCGACCCCGAGAGGTTCAACCGGGGGTGGCTGAACCGCATCCCCGTAACCGCGGGGCCGTTCAAGCTCGGCAAGATCGACCAGACCGCCAAGACGATCACCATCGTGCGAGACCCCAGGTGGTGGGGCCCGCCGGCCAAGCTGGACTCGATCGCCTTCCGAGCCCTCCCGTCGGACGCCGCCATCAACGCGTTCGCCAGCGGCGAGATCGACGTCACCGATGTCGGGCCGGACGCCAGCCACTACAAGCGGGTCCGCGGCGTGCCGGGGGCATCGGTCCGCGAGGCGGCGGGTCCCGACTTCCGCCACTTCACGTTCAACGGGACCAGCCCCGCGCTGTCGGACGTCTCGGTGCGCCGGGCGATCGCCATGGCGATCAATCGCGACGCGCTGGTGCGAGCCGACCTGACCGGCCTCAACTGGCCGGCGCGGACGATGAACAACCACTTCTTCGTCAACACCCAGACCGGCTATCGCGACAACGCCGGACAAGTGGGGCGGTTCGATCCCGCCGCGGCGGGACGCCTGCTCGACCAGGCGGGCTGGCGGCGCAGCGGAGCGTTCCGGCGCAAAGGCGCGAAGACCCTGGAGCTGCGCTTTGTGATCCCCAGCGGCGTCCCCACCAGCCGCCAGGAGGGCGAGCTAACCCAGGCGATGCTCAAGGACGCCGGGGTCAAGCTCGACATCATCACCGTCCCCGAGGACCAGTTCTTCGACAAGTACATCTCGACGGGCAACTTCGACATCGCGCCGTTCTCCTGGATCGGGACCCCGTTCCCGATCTCATCCGCCCAGTCGATCTACGTGAAGCCCACCCAGGACGCCAGGGGCCAGCTCCAGATCCAGCAGAACTACGCGCGCATCGGCTCGCCGGCCATCGACCGCCTCATGTCCCGCGCCCAGGAGGAGCTGAGCCCGGCCAGGGCGCGGGACCTGATCAACCAAGCGGACCGGCTCGTCTGGGACGAGGTGCACTCGATCGTGCTGTTCCAGCGCCCGCAGATCACCGCCACCAAGTCGAAGCTCGCCAATCTCGGCTCCTCGGGCCTCAGGAGCACGATCTACCAGGACATCGGCTGGGCCAGGTGAGCGGCGGCGCTGGGGCCGGGATGGAGACGGCGGGAATCGAACCCCAGCGAGCCTGGAGGGCGAGCGGTGGCGCGGGTTCGTTCCCGGCGGACCAGGGATGGAGACGGCGGGAATCGAACCCGCGTCCGCGGTCGCGCGAAAGGTGGCGTCTACGAGCGTAGCCGGCGCTCTGGTCTCATCCCCCGGTTGCCGCGCCGGCGGGGTCCCGGGGGACCAGCTCCCTGGCGCGTCCCCGGATTGGCGGGAGCGCACCGCACCGGGCGAGCCTGCTGTCTGATCCCGGTCATCCCCGCCGCAGGCGAGCGGGGGCCGAGACCTCGTGCCTAGCTAGTGACTAAGCGGCGAGGGCGTACTCGTGAGAGTCCGCACTTATGGTTTTCCGGCGGTTTTACGAGGCCAGCCGGAACCTCGACTCGCAACCACCCCCACGAACCGACCGCGTCGAAGCCTGTCGTCCCCGGGGGCTATGTGATGTCAAGTCTAGCGTCAGGCGCCCGCGCCGCCGCCGGAGGCCGGCCTGCCAGAATTGGCCTCATGGAACGCCAGACCCAGTGGCTGCCCCCCGCCCCGCCGGAGCCGGCGCCGCAGCCCGCCGCGGCCGGTGGGCGTCCTGCCCCGACGCGGCAGGGCGGCCGCAACCGAGTCCTCGGCGGCCTGGCCGCGGCCGGGGTCCTGGTCCTGAAGTTCGGGGGCAAGCTCAAGGCGCTGCTGCTGATCGTGCCCAAGCTCAAGCTCCTGACCACCTCGGGCTCGATGCTGGTCTCGATCGCCGCTTACAGCCTGATCTGGGGATGGCGGTTCGCGGTCGGCTTCGTGGCGCTGCTGTTCATCCACGAGATCGGGCACGTGATCCAGCTGCGGCGCGAGGGGGTGGCGGCCAGCGCGCCGGTATTCATCCCCTTCCTGGGCGCCGCGATCTGGTCCAAGTCCCTCGGCGGCAACGCGCTGGCCGAGGCCCGGGTCGGACTTGCCGGCCCGATCCTGGGTTCGGTCGGAGCCGCGGCGCTGCTCCCGGTCGCCGAGGCCACCGGAAATCAGCTGTTTCGTGCCCTCGCCTTCATCGGGTTCTTCCTGAACCTGTTCAACCTCCTGCCGGTGCTGCCGCTGGACGGCGGCCGGGCGATGGCGGCCATGGCGCCGTGGATGTGGTTGGTGGGCTTCGCCGCGATGGTCGCCGCCGCGCTTCTGTTCCCGAACCCGGTGATCCTGCTGATCCTCCTGTTCGGCGGGATGGAGACGTGGCGACGCTGGCGCCGCCGTCGCGAGGGCGGTCCCGAGCAGCAGGGCTACTATCGGGTCAAGCCCGCGCACCGGCTGATGGTCGCCGGGGTCTACATCGCTCTCGTGGTCCTGCTCGCGTTCGGCGTCTGGGGCAGCCACCTGCCGCGGACGGTGGCCGCCGCCTAGCCGCCGAACGAGCGCCGCCCTGCTCGACGGTGCGTCGTCCTGCGACCGCCGCTGAGCCCGCGGCTCAGCGGTTGGCCTCCCGTAGAGCGCGCTGGACCTCGCGCTGCTGCTCGCGAGCCCGGATCGCCTCACGCTTGTCGCGGCGCTCGCGGCCGCGCGCCAACGCCAGCTCCACCTTGGCGTGCGGGCCCGAGAAGTAGATCCGCAGGGGGATGAGGGTGAGTCCCCGCTCCTGCGTCTTGCCGGTCAGCCGCTCCAGCTCGCGGCGGTGTACCAGCAGCTTGCGGGCCCGCTCGGGTTCATGGTTGGCGCCGGCCGCCGGCTGGTATGGCGGGATATGGACGTTGTGCAGCCACAGTTCCCCGTCGTCCACCGACGCGTAGCCGTCCTTGAGCTGGGCCCTGCCGCCACGCAGGGACTTCACCTCGGTGCCGGTCAGCACGATCCCGCACTCCAGTCTCTCGAGTAGGTGGTAGCGGAACGACGCCTGCCGGTTGGTGGCCACGTCGCCCCGGGCCGCCTTGCGCTTGCCTTTCCTGGCCATCCCGAAGGTCTAGCGCTCAGGCGCTCAGGAGGTCGACCCGGCCGCGGGGGGCATCTATCCGGAGCACCCTGACCGAGACCGGGTCTCCGAGCCGCAGCGCGCCGCCCGATCTGGTCCCGTGCAGGATCGTCCCCAGGTCGTTGAGCTCCCACCAGTCGCCGCGCATGCGCCGGACCGCCAGCAGGCCCTCGTGAGCCTCCCCGAAGCGTATGAACGCCCCCGCCGGCGCCAGGCCGACGACCTCGCCCTCGAACGCGTGGTCCCAGCCCACCTCGAACAGCTCCCGCTCCAGCAGGAAGCAAGCGGCCACGGCGTCCGCGTCGCGCTCGATCTCCATCGCCACCCGCTCCCGGGACGAGGTCCACTCGCCGGCCTCCTCCAGCCCCTCGGCCCGGGGCGCCTCCTCCCCGGCGCCGACTGCGCTCAGCAGGCCGCGGTGGCACACCAGGTCGGGATAGCGGCGGATCGGGGAGGTGAAGTGGCAGTAGCGCGGCGAGCGCAGCCCCGCGTGCCCGAGGTTGCGCGGCGAGTAGCGCGCCTGGCGTAGCGCCCGCAGGACCAGGCTGGTCAGGGCGAGGCCTCCACGCCCCACGCGCCGCACGTGGGCGGCGACCATGCTGGAGACCTCCCCCACCACCTCGCCCGCCTGCCGCGGGCTCATCCGCTCGGGCACCGGTGGGGTGGGCACGTCGAGCGAGGCGAGCTGGTCGGCCAGCCGCCGGACGCTCTGGGGCTCGGGCTGCTCATGGACCCGGTAGAGCGTCGGAACGCGCCGCTGCTCGAGCAGGGCCGCCACCTGCTCGTTGGCCGCGATCATCAGGTGCTCGACCAGGAGGTGCGACTCCGATTGGGCGACCTGCCGAGCCCCCACCACGTTGCCCTCGGCGTCGAACGAGAACTCCGGCTCGGCCGACTCGACCGTCAGCGCTCCCCTGTCCGTGCGCGCGTCGGCCAGCGCCGCCGCCGCCGCGCGGGCGGCGGCCAGCGGCGCCGCCCACGGGTCGCGAGCGCGCTCTCCGCCGCCGAACACCCGGTCGACCCAGTCGTAGTCCAACCGCTCGTCGGAGCGGATGGTCGAGCGGTAGAAGGCCGCGCGCGTCACCGACGCGCCCTCCATCTCCATCTCCGCGGTCACGGCCGCGCGCTCCTGCCCGGGCAGCAGCGAGCAGGCGCCGGTGGACAGCGCGGGTGGCAGCATCGGCTCCGCGCCCCCCGGCACGTACATGCTGGTGGCCCGGCGGTACGCCTCGCGGTCTACCCTCGAGCCGACCGCGACATGGGCCGCCACGTCGGCGATGTGCACCCACAGCCGCCAGCGCCCGGCATCCAGCTCCTGGGCCGAGATGGCGTCGTCGTAGTCCCGGGCGGTGGCCGGATCGACCGTGAAGGTCGGCAGCGCCCGCAGGTCGCGACGCCGGATCCGCCGCGCCGCCGCGCCGGCCTCGTGCTCGACGGCCGGGTCGAAGCCCCGGCGCACCCCGCGGTCGACCATGAGCGCGTGGATCACGTCCCGCGCCACCTCCGGGCGGCCGAGGACTCGCTCGACCCGTGGCTGTCCCCGGCCGAGCCGCAGCGCGACCAGGTCCCCCGCCCGGGCACCGCCGTCGCGCTGCACGGTCAGGCGCCGGCCGGGCTCGAAGAACGGGGTGGCCAGGAAGAATCGCCCCCGCTTCTCGAGCACCGCGACCACGGCGCCGCGCCGCGCGCCGGGGTCCCCGGGACGCCCGGTCACCTCACCCTGGAAGCGAGCGCGCGCAGGGCGACGTCGAGGGCCTCGTCCGCTCTGGTGTCGGGTCGGTCGCGTGCGGGCACGTCGGCCCTGACCCCGGGGCCGCGGCGGGTCCCGCCTCCACCGAGGTTCCGCCCGCTGGGGGTGAAGTACTCGCCCACCGTGATGTCGATGGCGCCACCGTTGGGAAGCTCGCGGATCTCCTGGTAGACGCCCTTGCCGAACGTGTGCGTGCCGACCACGGGCGCCCGGTGGTGATCCTGCAGAGCGCCAGCCACGATCTCCGACGCCGAGGCGGTGCCGCCGTTGACCAGTACCACCACCGGCACCGCCGGGGCGATCGAGGCGCCGCTCGCCCGGTAGACCCGGCGCGGGCGCATCCGCCCCCGGGTGGAGACGATCGTGCCGTCCCGAATGAAGATGTTAGACACGCCCACCGCCTCGCTCAGCAGGCCGCCGCCGTTGTCGCGCAGGTCGAGCACGATCCCCTGGGCGCCGAGAGCCAGCTGCGCGTCGATCGCCCGCCGCAGCTCGGCGTGGGCGCCGGAGCTGAACTGCGAGAGCACGACGACTCCCAGCCGGTGGCCGACCACGCTGCGCAGGCTGGAGGCCACCACCGGGGTCGTGACCTCGGCGCGACGCAGGCGCGCGATCCGGCGGCGCCCCTGCGACACCACGGTGAGCGCCACGAAGGTCCCCGGCCGGCCCCGGATCAGCCGCGTGGTCTGAGACGTCGACCTGCCGGCGATCGAGCGTCCGTTCACCCCGACGATCTGGTCTCCGCGCCGGATGCCGCTCCTCGCCGCGGGTGAGCCTGCGAAGACCCGGGCCACCCGCAGCCCCGACCTGACCCCGGCCACCTCCATGCCGACACCCGAGAAGCGCCCCGTGCTGTCGGCTTGAAAGCGTCGGTACGCCACCGGGTCCAGGTAGCGCGAGAAGCGGTCGTGCAGGTCGGCGACTGCCCCGGCGAGCCCATGGCGGAGCAGCCTGCGACGGTCGACTCGGCGGTAGTAGTCGTGCTCGATGATGTCGATCGCGGCCTCGAGGGTGTCGACGTCCCTCGCCACGAACAGCGACCTGATCTGAGGGGGCAGCTGCGCGGGATGGCCGCCGATCCAGATCCCGGTGAAGAACAGCACCGGCAACAGGAGAGCCAGGGGAATCAGCGGGATGTGTCGAGCGCGTCGCATCGAGGTCGGGGTGCCCTGGGCGCCGCCCCCGAAGGCTAGCGATGCCGGGTGCTCGGACCGACGCCTAGACGCGCAGGAAGCGGCGCAGCGAGATGCCCGAGCCAGCCGCCGAAACCGCGATGCTGGCCAGCAGCACCACCACGACGAGCGCCAGGAAGCTGATCGTCCGCGGCGCCGCGATGAGCGCGAACTCCGAGGCCAACGGATCGATCAGCGCGACCTTGCCGACGGCCAGCAGGAGGATGGCCAGGATCCCGCCCATGGCCCCCACCACCACGCCCTCCAGGACGAACGGCCAGCGGATGAACCAGTCGGTCGCCCCGACGAGCTTCATCACCTCCACCTCGCGGCGGCGGGCGAATAGCGACAGTCGGATGGTGTTGGCGATCAGCAGGATCGACGCCGTGATCAGCAGGGCCGCCAGCAGCGCGGTGGTGAGCTTCACCACCCGGGTGGCCGAGAGGATCTTGCTGGTCTCGTCCCGGCGGTTCTTGACCTGGTCGATGGCGGGGTCGATGGCGGTGCGCCGCCCGCCGACTTCGACCGGGGCGAGCTGGTCACGCAGCAGGTCGATGTGCGACGGATCGTCGGGGGTGACCCGGAAGGTATCCGGAAGCGGATTGGCCCCGAGCAGCTGGTAGGCCTCGGGGTTGCGCCTGCGCTCGGCGCGGTAGGCGTCCTCCTTCGACACGTACTCGACGCGCTTGACATGCGCCGCCCCGTTCAGCCGCTGGCGAACCCGCTCGACGTCGGCGGGCGTGGCTTCGGTCCTCAGGTAGACGTCCAGGAGCAGGCGGCCGCGAACCTCGTTGGCGGCCCCCGTGGTCGCCTGGACGATCGGGATGAACACGCCGAGGACCAGCATGGTCACCAGGACTGTCGCCATCGCGGCGAAGCTGGGCATGGCGTTGCGTCCCAGCGAGCGGAACGCCTCCCGCAGGAAGAACGACAGCCTCATCCGCGCTCGGCGTCCGCGACCTCTTCGCGGTGCGGGCGGGTCCGCAGCGCCCCGAGCGGCGCGGCCGGGTCGAGGCCCGGGTCGGCGCTCGCCCCGCGCATCCGCGCCGCGAACTCGCGCGTGCTCTCGTCCCGTGCGTAGAGCCCGGCGGCCTCGTCGCGGACGATCCGCCCCTCGCGCAGCTCGATGACGCGGCGTCGCATGCGGTCGACCATCGTGCTGTCGTGGGTGGCCACGAGCACAGTCGTGCCGGTGCGGTTGATCCGGTACAGCAGCTGCATGATGCCGATCGAGGTCTCGGGATCCAGGTTCCCGGTCGGCTCGTCGGCCAGGAGCAGCGGTGGGTGGTTGACAAACGCCCGGGCGATCGAGACGCGCTGCTGCTCACCGCCCGAGAGCTGGTCCGGGTAGTTGTGCAGCTTGGTGGAGAGCCCGGTCAGGCGAAGGATGTCGGGCACCTTCTGGCGGATCTCCCTGCGCCCGCCCCCAGTCACCTGCAGGGCGTAGGCGACGTTGTCATAGACGGTGCGGTTGGGCAGCAGCTTGTAGTCCTGCCAGACGACCCCGATGTTGCGACGGTAGTACGGCACCCGCGACCGGGCGAGCTCGGCCAGGTCCCTGCCGGCCACCATGATCGACCCGGCCGAGGGCTCGAGCTCCTTGATCAGCAGCCGGATGACCGTCGACTTGCCGGATCCCGTCTGGCCTACGAGGAACACGAATTCGCCGCGCTCGACCGCGAAGATGGCGCGATCCAGCCCGAGGTCGCCTCCCTCGTAGACCTTCGACACCTCCCGGAACTCGAGCACGTGGCCGGCGCCCACGGGCGAGGCGTTGGCCCGCGCCGACGCAGGCTTCGGCGCACCGGGGCGCGGCGTTCGGCGGTACTTGTGCTGGCGCTCGGGAACGGCCATGCGCGCGGCGGCAGGGTATGGCCTGCTCGGCGGCCAGCCTGCAAGGGCTCGTGCAGCCCGCGCTACGGTTGGGGCACGCGCATGGCCCGGATCGAGACACAGCTGCTGGACAACGGCCTGCCGGTCCACCGCGTCCCCGTCCCCGGCACCCGCGTGGTGACCGTGCTGGCTGCGTTCGACGCCGGGGCCAGAACCGAGGGTCCTGAGGAGAACGGAGTGGCCCACTTCCTCGAGCACCTCGTGTTCAAGGGCGGTGAGAAGTACCCGACTTACCGGGACGTCAATGAGACGGCCGAGCGGCTCGGGGCCCAGCTGAACGCGTACACCAGCCACGACCTGGTCGCCTTCCACATCACCGCCCGCGCCGAGGCGGCGATGGAGGCCATGGACCTGCTCACCGACTTCGCGGCCCGGCCTCATCTCGACGCCGAGGAGCTGGACCGCGAGCGCGGCGTCGTGATCCAGGAGATCGCCCGCGCCAAGGACCAGCCGGCGACCCTGGCCGAGCACCTGATCGACGCCGCCGCGTTCGGAGACCACCCCCTGGGGCGGCCCGTGCTGGGAGTCGAGGAGCACCTGCGGACGTTCTCGCGCGACGCGATCGTCGCCTTCCGCCGGCGGCGCTGGTCGGGCCGGCGGGGGGGCGCCTTCATCGTCGGCAACCTCGAATCGCTGCCCGACAGCCGGACGGGGGACGGAGCGGTGGCCGAGCTGTTCGGTCGCTTTCCGGACCTCCCGGCGCCGGGGGCCTACGACCCAGCCCCGCCCTTCGCGCCCCGGCGGCTGGTCGAGCAACGCGACTCCAAGCAGTCGCACCTGCGGCTGTCGTACCGCCCGTCGATCGACGTCTCCGACCAGGCGGCCCGCGCGGCCCTGGCCGTCTACTCCACCCTGCTTGGGGGTTCCATGGGCTCGCGGCTGTTCGACGAGATCCGCGAGCAGCGCGGGCTGGCCTACTCGGTTTACGCCATCGACCACACGTTCTCGGACGTCCCGATCCTCCAGCTCTCGGCCGGCCTGGATTCGACGAAGTGCGCGGAGGCATTCACGCGCATGGGCGAGATCGTGGACGAGCTGCGCCGGCAGGGCCCCACCCGGGCCGAGTTCGAGCGCGCACGCGCCTACGCCGCTGGCCGGATGGTCCTGGCCTTCGAGAACGCCAACGCCGTCGCCCGGTACGCCGCCAGCCAGGCGATCGTCCACGCCGAGGACATCGATCCGGACGCCGCGATCGCCGCCCTCGATGCCGTGACCTTCGAGGAGGTGGACGAGGCCGCGCGTGGGATCTCGTCCGAGCTCGCGGTCGCCTGCGTCGGCCCCCACGAGCCGGAGGAGCTCGACGCGTGAGGGCACCGAGCTGCCGGCCTGGCTAAGAAAGCGGCGGCTCGTCGTCGTCGCTAGCCCACAGATCGGCGATCGCGGCCTCTAGTGCGTCCGCGTTGATCAGCACAACCTCCTCGTCGCCGAGAAGCATGCGGATCTGCCCCTCGGGGTCGTCCGAGTGCTCGAATCGAATCCATACCGGCTCCAGATCGTTCTCGTCTTCGCCTCGGAGGCCGACCACGCCTCCGTACTGGCGGGCAACTTCGGACAGTTCTTCGACTCGGCGCTGTAGGCCTTCATTGCCTGGCATCTCGGCTCCTCTTCGCGGGCACGAAGGGCGCTTGTGCCCTCTAACCGGCCGCGGCGGCGGGCGACCGTTACGACTCTAACCGCGCCCTCAGAAACGCGCGCTTAGGCCGCGTTGCGGCGGCGCTGGCGGTAGGCCAGGTCATAGCCGGAATGCCGGGACCGCCACGCGCGCGTGGCGTCGCGATGGCACCCCCGACACCAACTCGACAAGCCGTCTTTCGTGCGCGGATTGCGCGGAAAGTCAGCCAACTGCCGTGTCCGGCGACAGTTGGTGCACCGCTTGCGGTTACCGGCTCGTGTTCGTCCGGAGGCGCGGATCAACCGGCGAGAGGCTCATTGCTCGTGAAATTTCCCTCGCGCCGAGGCGGCACTATGGGCGATCGGCGGGTTCGCTCTCGAGGGGAGCCCCGCCCCCTGTCGGCATCCCGACCTTTCGCGAGATACTCGGCGGGCGATGTCGCGGGGGAACGTGGAGGTTCTGCTTAGGGGCTATGACGCCTTCAACACCCGAGACATCTCGCGCTGGCTTGAGGGCTGGCACCCAGACGCCGAGTTGCATGACCTCCCCACCCTTCCCGATGCGTCGGTGTGTCGAGGCCACACCGAGCTACGGACATGGATCGAGTCGATCCTCGAAGGTGCTGACTATTTCCGGGTCGTGCCGGAGCGATTTATCGAGGCGGACGACTTCATTCTCGTTCCGGTTCAAGCGTCCGGGGCCGGTAGCGGGACGTGGTTGAGCGGGATGACGGTCGAGATGCGGTTCGTTCATGTCTTCGAGATGCGGGACGGCAAGATCCAATGTCTTCGGACCTACGCCACCGAGGATGAGGCCCGAAAGGCGGCGGGCGTATCGGAGTAGCGATGTCGCGGGAGAACGTCGAGATCGTGCGCCGGATGCAGGAATCGCTCGGAGGCAGCGAGCTTCGGTTTCCGGACGAGTTCCTCGACCCGGCGGTCGAATGGGTCAACCCGCCCTACGCCGCCGAGCCGGGAACCCGCCGCGGGAAGGCAGCGTTCGAGCAGGCGGCGGACAGCATCAGCGGCGCATTCGACGAGGTCAGTTGGGAGGACGACAAGGTCATCGACGCAGGCGACGACAGAGTCCTGGTCCTGACCACATTCGTCGTGCACGGGCGCGGCAGAGGGGTCGACCACCGCCAGCCCCAGGGCTACCTCTGGACGCTTCGGGAAGGCCGCGCTGTCCGCTTCGAGTGGTTCAACAGCCACGACGAGGCCCTCGAAGCCGTGGGGCTGCGGGAATGACCGCCGCAGACAGCTAGTCCTCATCGCCGCCTCCCACCTCGTCGTCCCCTGAGGGCATCACGCCTCCAGGATCGGCGCACACGACGCACCGTGGCGCATCTCGCGGGGCGGGCGTGCCAGCGATACGCGTACCGCATCGGCCCCGCGGCCCTCGGGCCTGTCTGACCCGGCCTAAGAACCGCTGTCGCCAGTTGGCGACTTCCCCGCTGCCGTCACCGCCGGTCCGTCCTCTGACGGAAGGTCCTCTACCACAGGCGGCTCGTACTCCTGGCGCTGGGAGGGCTCTCGGGCACTTCGCTGCGTGACTCGTCGGGCATCTGCTGCTCCTTCGTCAGCCGCTGCTCAGTTGTCGCTCGGCGGGCTCTTGCTCACGCCTGCGGCGGCCACCGCTGGACCATCGTCGGCAGGAATGTCCTCAACGAGTGGCGGTTCATAGCCGCTCGGCTCCTCCGGCTCGAGATGCTGGCCTTCGGGCGTCGGCTCTGGGTTCATCGCGTCCCTCCGGGATTCGGCGCTGGATCGGGCGATCCTAGTGGGGTCGCGAACCCCAGCCAAGCCTGGCGGCCGACGAGGAACCCGCTTACAGCTAGTCAGTGCGCGTGCGGCGCACTGCGCTCAGGTGCGCTCAACGCGCTCCAGAACGCGCAGGGCCTCGCGGTTGATGAACTCGACGCCCAGCACGGCCCGCAGGGTACGGCCGAGGTGGGGGCGCTGGGAAGGTAGAGGTGGCAACGGACGGTTTGCGCCTGGACCGGTGTCCCCTGGGACAGTCATGGGACAGTCGTGCACCGATCCCAGCGATCCTAAGCGGTCCCTAGCGGATAGCAATCCGCGCTGTAGAGCCAAATCTGGCTCTGGGCGGGGGCGCTAGGAGATGGCCACCATCCGCTCGATTGGGACCCGTGCGCGCCCGGCGACGTCGCCGGCGACCCGCACCTCGTGGACGCCGTCGCGCAGCGAGTCGCGAAGCTTGGTGAGGGTAATCATCTTCATGAAGCGGCAGCTGGCACGTTCGTTGGCGGCGATGAACTCGGTGTCGGGCGCCGCCTGCCGCAGGGGGTGCAGCATCCCGGTCTCGGTGGCGACGATCGCCGTGCCGCCCGGGGAGGCGCGGCGAGCGTAGTCGAGCATCCCGCCGGTCGAGAGCATGTGGACGTCCTGTGGCGAGACGTCCCCGGCCGCCACGTACTCCATGACGCTGGTCGAGCACCCGCACTCGGGGTGGATGAGGAAGTCGGCGCCGGGATGGCTCTCGCGGACCGCGGAGATGTCGGCCGGCCGGATGCCGGCGTGGACATGGCATTCGCCGGGCCAGACATGCATCCGCCGCCCCGTGCGATGCTCGACGAACGCCCCGAGGAACATGTCGGGCCCGAACAGGATCTCGGTGTCGGGCCCGTGCTCGCGGAAGATGTGCTCGACCACCGCCACGGCGTTGGAGGAGGTCACGCAGTAGTCGGTCTCCGCCTTCACGGCGGCCGAGGTGTTGACGTACATCACCACGATCGCCCCGGGGTGCCGGTCCTTCCAGGCCCGCACCTCGTCGGCGGTGATGGAATCGGCCAGGGAGCAGCCCGCGTCGAGGTCGGGAATCAGGACGATCTTGTCCGGCGACAGGATCGACGCCGTCTCCGCCATGAAGTGCACGCCGCAGAACACGATCGTGGACTGCTCGGCCGCGGCCGCCTGCCGTGACAGCCCGAGCGAATCGCCGACGTAGTCGGCGACGTCCTGGACCTCGGGCACCTGGTAGTTGTGCGCCAGCACAACCGCATCGCGCTGAGCCTTGAGTGCCTGGACCTCCTCCTGCAGGAGACGGACATCCTCGAGCTCGAGCGGCGCGGCCGGGGCGCCCGGCTGGATCACCGGAAGGTTCATGGAAGCGGGCTGAGGGTCAGGGAGAAATCGAGCGCAGGCGCCGAGTGGGTCAGCGCCCCGATCGAGATGAATTGTACGCCGGTCGACGCATGCTCCCGAAGCGTCTCGAGCGTCATCCGCCCGCTGGCCTCCAGCGTCGCCCGGCCGGCCACCCGCTGGACCGCCGCGCGCAGCTGCGCCGGGCTCATGTTGTCGAGCAGGATCCGCCGGGCGCCGGCCGCCAGCGCCTCGTCGATGTCGGCGCTCGACCGGCACTCGACCTCGAGCGCGAGCTCGGGCTTGGCCCGGCGCGCCCGGCGGACCGCCGGGGCGATCCCGCCGGCCAGCGCCGCGTGGTTCTCCTTGATCAGGATCGCGTCGTACAGGCCGGCCCGATGATTGATCCCGCCCCCGGCCCGCACCGCCGCCTTCTCGAGGAAGCGCAGGCCGGGCGTCGTCTTGCGCGTGTCCCGGATGCCCACACCCGTCCCCTCGACGGCTCGAACGCATCTCGCCGTCAGGGTGGCGATGCCGGACAGGCGGGCCAGGAAGTTCAAGGCGGTCCGCTCGGCGGCCAGGATGGAGGCGGCGCGGCCACGCGCGGCCAGGACCTCGCCGCCCTCGCGCCACCGGCCCTCCGGCGCTCTGGACTCGACCTCGACCGCGGGATCCACCCGCGCGAATACCACCTCCACGATCTCGAGCCCGTAGACCACGCCCGGCTGCTTCTGCTCGATCAGCGCCTCGGCGCCGGCCAGATCGGGGACCGTCGCCCGGGTGGTCACGTCACCGTCGCCGATGTCCTCGGCCAGCGCCCGGGCGACCGTGGCGATCAGGTCTTCGGCGGTCCGCGGCTCGGCGGCGGCGGGCTCGACGGCCGCCGCCGGTCCCGCGCCGGCCGGGTGGTGAGCCGCGGTCACCGAGGGGCCTTCAGGAGGTAGGCCCGAACCAGCTCGTCGAGGTCGCCGTCCAGGACGCGCTCGGCGTCGCCCACCTCCTGGTCGGTGCGGTGGTCCTTGACCATCGTGTACGGATGCAGGACGTAGGAGCGGATCTGGGAGCCGAAGTTCACGTCCTGGGCCTCCCCGCGCTCGCGCGCCAGCTCCTCCCGGCGCTCGCGCTCGCGCCGCTCCAGCAGCTTGGAGCGCAGCATCGCCATGGCGGTCGCCTTGTTCGAGGACTGCGAGCGCTCGTTCTGGCACTGCACCACGATGCCGGTCGGCCGGTGGGTGATCCGAACCGCCGAGTCGGTCTTGTTGACATGCTGGCCGCCGGCGCCGCTCGCCCGGTAGGTGTCGACCTGAAGGTCGTCGTCGGCGATCTCGATCTCCGCGGCATCCTCCACCACCGGCGAGACCTCCACCCCGGCAAACGACGTCTGCCTGCGCCGGGCGGCGTCGAAGGGCGACAGGCGGACGAGACGGTGAACCCCCTTCTCCGCCGAGTACAGCCCGTACGCGTTCTCGCCGGAGACCCTGAAGGTGGCGGACTTGATCCCCGCCTCCTCGCCGGGGCTGACCTCGAGCAGCTCGACGTCGAACCCGCGCTTCTCGGCCCAGCGCATCTCCATGCGCAGCACCATGTCCGCCCAGTCCTGGGCGTCGGTGCCGCCGGCGCCTGCGTTCACGGTCACCAGCGCGTCGCCCGAGTCGTACCGTCCGGAGAACAGCCGCTCCTCCTCCAGCTCGGCCAGCCGTCGTTCCACCGAGTAGACCTGGTCGGCCAGCTCGCCGGACAGCGACTCGTCCTCCTGAACCAGCTCGACGAGCCCCTCGAGGTCGTGGACGTCGCGCTCGAGGTCGCGGAACGTGCTCAGCCTGCGGGCCACGCGGGCGTGCTCGGCGCCGACCCGGGCCGCCTGCTCCTGGTCGTCCCAGAAGCCCGCCTCGCCCATCCGCGTCTCCAGCTCGCCGGCGCGGCGCTCGAGCTGCGCGGGGTCAAAGGTAGTCCGCGAGCAGCTTCAGCTGGTCGCGGATCGCCGCGAGGCGCTGGGGCGTGGGCTCCGGGGCCGATCGGCTGGGCATGGACCCAGGCTACCGACCCGCCCGGGACGGCCGTCCGGCGCCGGGGACTCGGTCCACCGGGGCACGGTACACACCGACGGTGCCGACCGAGCGCCCGTCCTTCTAGAACGTGGGAAGGAAATCCCGACGGCTCATGGCGCTAGGCGCCATGGCACTTCTTGAACTTCTTGCCCGACCCGCACCAGCAGGGGTCGTTGCGGCCAAGCTGCTCGGACTCCTGGACGCGGCGCTGCTGGACCGCCACCGGCGCGGCCTCTCCGTCCGCAGCGTCGCCGTCCTCGTAGGCCTGGGCCGCCGCCTCGGCGCCACCGCCGGCGAGGGCCATGGCGATCGCCTCGCGGTTGCCCACCGGCCCCCCGCCGGAGTACGACACGCGCCCGGCCCGGGTGGATGAGCCCGGAGTCGCGTACTGGCGCCCTGGCGCCCCGTCGCCCTCGACCTCGACCTGGACGTGGAAGATCATCCGGCTGAAGTCCGACCAGATGGAGTGCATGAGGTCGCGGAAGAGCTGGAACGCCTCGTTCTTGTAGGCCACCAGCGGATCTATCTGGGCGAAGCCGCGCAGGTGGATGCCCTCGCGCAGGTAGTCCATGTCGTAGAGGTGCTCGCGCCAGCGCTGATCGATGACCTCGAGCAGCAGGTAGCGCTCCAGCGCGCGCATGAGCTCCTCCCCCAGCTCCTCCTCGCGCTCGCCGTAGGCCTCGAGCGCGTCGTCCACCAGCAGCCGCTTGAGCTCGTCGCGATCGATCCGCTCGGGCGACAGCTCCTCGTCGGCGACCTGGACCGGATAGACCTGCTCCAGCGCGGTGAACAGGCCGGACAGGTCCCATTCCTCGACGAAGTCGCCCGGGGTGTACTCGTCGACCAGGCGCTCGATCACTTGTGCGACCTGCTCGCGCACCTCCTCGCTCATGTCGCGTCCCTCGAGGACGCGGTCGCGGTACTCGTAGACGACGTCGCGCTGCTCGTTCATCACGTCGTCGTACTCGAGAACCCGCTTGCGGATGAGGAAGTTCTGCTCCTCGACCTTCTTCTGCGCCTTCTCGATCTGCTTGGTCAGCACACCGGCGGCGATCGGCTCCTCGTGGCCCTCCTCGTCGGTGGTCCCGAAGCGCTCGAGGATCCGGTAGATGCGATCGCCCGCGAACAGGCGCACCAGGTCGTCCTCGGCGGACAGGAAGAACTGCGAATCTCCGGGATCGCCCTGGCGCCCCGAGCGGCCGCGCAGCTGGTTGTCGATGCGCCGTGACTCGTGGCGCTCGGTCCCGCAGATGAACAGCCCGCCGACGTCGACCACGCTCCGGTGGGCCTCCTCCACCCGGCGGTCGATGGCGGGGAAGACCTCGCCGAAGCGCTGCTCGTAGTCGGGATCGCCGGGCTTGAGACCGAGCCCGGCCAGCTCCATCCGGGCCTGATGTTCGGCGTTGCCGCCGAGCTTGATGTCGACGCCACGGCCGGCCATGTTGGTGGCGATCGTGACCGCGCCCGGCTGCCCCGCCTCGGCGATCGTCTCGCCCTCTCGCTCGGCGTGCTCGGGCTTGGCGTTGAGCACCGTGTGCCGGATCCCCTGGCGCCTGAGGCGCTCGGAGAGCAGCTCGGAGACCTCCACCGAGATGGTCCCGAGCAGGACCGGCTGCCCCCGCTCATGGCGCTCGCGGATCTCGGACAGGACCGCGTGCCACTTGCCTTCCTTGGTCTTGTAGATCTCGTCGTTGCGGTCCACCCGGATCATGGGCTCGTTGGTGGGGACCTCGACCACCGGCAGCTTGTAGATCTTCATGAACTCGGTGGCCTCGGTCAGCGCGGTTCCGGTCATCCCGGCCAGCTTCCGGTACATGCGGAAGTAGTTCTGCAGCGTGATCGTCGCCAGGGTCTGGTTCTCCTCCTGGACGCGGACGCCCTCCTTGGCCTCCACCGCCTGGTGCAGCCCCTCCGACCAGCGCCGGCCCTCGAGGATGCGCCCGGTGAACTCGTCGATGATCTTGGCCTCGCCTTCGATCACCGCGTAGTCGACGTCGCGCTTGTACAGCGACTCGGCCTTCAGCGCCTGGATGAGATGGTTGACCAGGGGGCCGTGCTCGGCCCGATACAGGTTGTCGATGCCCAGGAACTTCTCGGCCTTGGCAACTCCACGCTCGGTGACCGAGACCGTCTTGTGCTTCTCGTCGATCTCGTAGTCGAACTCGGCGACGAACTCCTTCTTGGCGCGCGGGTCCAGCCCCTCGGGCTTCTTGCCGACCTCGAGCATCGGAGCCAGGCGGGCGAACTTCTGGTACAGCTCGGCGGCCTGCTCGGGAGCCCCCGAGATGATCAGCGGCGTGCGCGCCTCGTCGATGAGGATGTTGTCGACCTCGTCGACGATCGCGTAGGTGTGGATCCACGAGTGGCGCTTGCCGTCGGCGTCGCGGTCCATCCACCCCTCCGGCTTCTCCCTGCCTCCGTGCTGGACCTTCTCCTCCAGGGCCGTGGCCATGTTGTCGCGCAGGTAGTCGAAGCCGAACTCGGAGTTGGTCCCGTAGGTGACGTCGGCGGCGTAGGCGGCGCGCTTCTCCTCGTAGGGCTGCATGTTCTGCAGCACGCCGACGCTGACCCCCAGCGCCCGGTAGATCGGGCCCATCCACTCGGCGTCGCGGCGCGCGAGGTAGTCGTTGACCGTGACGAGGTGCACGCCGTTGCCGGCCAGCGAGTTGAGGACGATCGGGAGGGTCGCGGTGAGGGTCTTGCCCTCGCCGGTCTTCATCTCCGCGATCGCGCCGTCGTGCAGCACCATGCCGCCGATCAGCTGGACGTCGAAGTGACGCATGTCCACCGTTCGGCGCGCCGCCTCGCGCACCAGCGCGAAGCATTCGTAGAGCAGGTCGTCCAGCGGCTCTCCCGCACGGGCTCGCTCGCGGAGGCGGTCGGCCTGCTCGCGCAGCTCGACGTCGTCGAGCAGCTCCATCTCGGGCTCGAAGGCGTTTATCCGCGCGACACGCTTCTGGTAGGCCCGGTACTTACCGGCCTCGCCCGCGCGGAGGGCGCGCTCGATGATCTTCGGCATCCGGGCCTAGCCTACCAACGGCCCCCGGGCATGCCGCCCGGTGCCCACGGGCTCAGGCCGCGGGCGAGATGTCGCCGCCGGCGGCCGGTCCCGGGCCGAGCTCGGGGCCGGTTCGGGGGAGCTGGCCGGCTCGGGCCTCGCGGCGCCTGCGCCGCTTGTCGCGGTGGCGCTTGACTTGGCGGGCGAGCTCGTCGGCGCACAGGTTGACGGAGCGCAGCATGTCGGGGGAGGCGTCCTGGGCGCGCAGGGTGACGCCCTTGAGATGGAGCGTCGCCTCCGCCACCTGGGAGTCGGGGATCGCCGGGTTGCGCTCCTCGCGCAGCTCGACCTCGAGCTCGGCGAGCTCCGAGACCTGGCGGGAGATCCGGTCAAACCGCTTTTCGACGTGGTCTCGCAGCTGCTCGCTGACGGCGGTGTTGCGCCCCTTGACCGCGATCCGCATCGGCGTCCTCCTGGCCTCGGATGAAGCAAGTGGTTGCCGGGTGGCGAGCCCGGCTGCTGATCGTACGCAGGCCCCGGCCGTTTGTCACCACGCCCGTCCGATCAGCGCAGCGCCCGCGCGTAGGCCAGGCACACCACGCTGGTCGTCCCGGCGCGGCGAAGCGCCGCGGCGCAGGCGTCGAGCGTCGCGCCCGTGGTATGGACGTCGTCGACCAGCAGCACCCGCGCCGGCGCCGCCCGGGTGGCCGCAACCTTCAGGCGCCCCTGCGACAGTCGCGTCCGCCGGCCCGCGCCGACCTGCCGGCTGGCGGGGCCGCGCCGGACCAGGCAGCGAGACGTCTGGAGCTCCAGCCGGCGGGCGACCGCGCCGGCCAGCCGCTCGGCCTGGTCGAACCCGCGCGCCCGCCAGCGCGAGCGGTGAAGCGGGACCGCCACGACCGTCCGCCCGCGGGTCAGCTCCTGCGGCGCGTTGGCGGCGATCTGGGCCGCCATGACGTCCGCCAGCGACAGCGCGGCGCCGAACTTGAGTCGCGCCACCGCCTGGCGGGCGACGCCCGCGTAGACCATGGGGGCCCAGGCGCGGTCGAACGCCGCGCCGGCGGCGGGGCACGGGCGGCACGGCGAGGGAAGCGCGCAGCGCGGGCAGCGGGGCCCGCGTAGCCAGGGCAGGGCCCGCCGGCAATCCGGGCACATGGCCTCGCCGGCGGGCGCCAGCGCCGCGCCGCAGGTCGCGCACCTCGGCGGCGCCGCCACGGCCGCCAGCTCGGAGACCATCCAGCGCCAGCTCACGCGCCCATGGTGTCGCCCGAGGTGCGCGGGGCTGGCAGGCGATTGCCACAATCGCCCGCGATGAGCACGGACTATTCGTGGACGCTGTCGCCCGCGGTGCTGCTCGCGCTGGCGCTCGGGGCGCTGGTGTACGGGCGGCGCTGGCGACGTGCCCGCGGGGAGGGCGGCACTGCGGCCGCTCCGGGCTGGCGTGCGGCGGCGTTCGGCGGCGGCCTGGCGCTGGTCTTCGCGGCGCTGATCTCGCCCGTCGACGCCCTGGGCGAGCAGCTGTTCGTCATGCACATGGTCCAGCACATCCTGATCCTCGACCTGGCGCCCATCCTCCTGATCGTGGGGTTGACCAGGGTCCTGCTGCGCCCGGTCACCCGCCGCCTGGTGGCGCTCGAGCGGGCAGCGGGTCCGTTGAGCCATCCGGTGTTCGCTGTCGTGCTCTACGCCGGCGGGATGATCCTGTGGCACCTGCCGGCGGCCTACGACGCCGCGCTCGAGGATCCCGTGCTGCACGCGCTCGAGCACCTCACCTTCGCGGCCGCGGGCCTGCTGTACTGGTGGCACCTGCTCTCCCCCATCCGCGGCCGCCACCGGCTCGGCGGGCTGGGCCCGGTGGCCTACATGCTCAGCACCAAGCTCGCAGTCGGGCTCTTGGGGATCGTCCTGACGTTCTCTCCCGAGGCGCTCTACGACTTCTACGTGCGCCAGCCGCACCACTGGGGCCTCGGTCCGCTAACCGACCAGAGCCTGGGTGGCGCCCTGATGGCACTCGAGCAGTCGCTGGTGATGGGAACCGCGCTCGTGGTCCTGTTCATCCGCCAGCTCAGCGAGTCCGAGCGCGAGCAGCAGCGGGCGGAGCGCTACGGGGCCGCCTGAGCGCCGATCCGGTCCTACAGCCTCTGGAGCGGCGACACGTAGACGTGGATCGTCTTGGGGAAGACGCCCTGTGGCGTGCGAGCGACGATCGTCACCGGAACCGTCCCGGCCAGGCGGACCAGACGCCCGCCCCGAGGGTAGAACCGGAACCGGATGAATTTCGACCGGCCGGCCCCGATCCCGAAGCGCGCGCGTCCCAGGGTGAACGGGGCCCAGCGGTGCCCGCCGGCTTCCACCGGCCTGGTCAGGCGGGCCTCCAGGCGGCCGCCGCAGCCACCCGCCGCGCCCAGGCAGCCGACCCGCAGTACGATGACCCGCGCCACGTTCATGCGCAGGTCGCGGGGCGCGACCACCACGGTCGGAACCGCGCCGGCGGTCGGAGCCGGAGTGCCCTCGCCCGGCGCCTGCCCGAGCGCCGGCGGCGCGGCGGCGCCCCCGAGCACGACGGCGGCGAGGCAGGCGGACAGCCGGCCGCCGGCGGTCGGTCGGGGCCGCGCCCCGGAAACGTGGCCGCTCACCCGGCGGGCGCCGGCCGCGGCGCCGCGGTCAGGTCCCCTGGTCCCAAGAGCTCAGATACCGCTTCTGGGCCTCGGTCAGCGTGTCTATGCGCACCGCCATCGAGTCGAGCTTCAGCCGCGCGATCTCACGGTCGATCTCCTCGGGCACCACGTGGACGCGCCTCTCCAGCTCGCCGCCGTGGCGGACCATGTACTGGGCGGCCAGCGCCTGGTTGGCGAAGGACATGTCCATGACCGCGGCGGGGTGGCCCTCCGCCGCGGCCAGGTTCACGAGGCGCCCCTCGGCCAGCAGGTTGATCCGCCGGCCGTCCTGCATCTCGAACTGCTCGACGTGCGGGCGCGCCGGGCGCGAGCCCCGGGCCCGGCCACGGAGCTCCCCGAGGTTGATCTCGACGTCGAAGTGGCCGGCATTGCAGACGATCGCGCCGTCCTTCATCGCGTCGAAGTGCGGGCCCGAGATCGCGTCGCGCCCCCCGGTGACCGAGATGAAGACGTCCCCCTTGGCGGCCGCCTCGACGCCCGGCATCACCTCGAAGCCGTCCATCCTGGCCTCGAGGGCCCGCAGGGGGTTTACCTCGCAGATGACCACCTGGGCGCCGGCGCCCTTCGCCCGCATCGCGACCCCCTTCCCACACCACCCATACCCGAGGATCACCACCACGCGCCCCGCGATGAGGACGTTGGTGGCTCGCAGGATCCCGTCCAGCGTCGATTGGCCAGTGCCGTAGCGGTTGTCGAACAGGTGCTTGGTCTGCGCCTCGTTGACCGCCATGATCGGGAAGGCCAGCTTCCCCTCGGCCTCCAGCGCGCGCAGGCGGATGACCCCGGTGGTGGTCTCCTCGGTTCCACCTATCAGCCCCTCGATGAGCTCGGTTCGCTCGCCGTGGATTACCGAGATCACGTCGGCCCCGTCGTCCATCGTGATCTGTGGGCCCTTGTCGGCCACCGCCTGGATGTGCCGGTAGTAGGTCGCCGTGTCCTCCCCGTGGATCGCGTGCACCTCGACCCCGTAGCGGTCGACGAGCGCGGCCGCCACCTCGTCGTTGGTCGAGAGCGGATTGGAGGCGCACAGCCCCGCCTCCGCCCCGCCGGCGATCAGGGTGCGCATGAGGTTGGCGGTCTCGGTGGTGACGTGCAGGCAGGCGGCGATCGTGATGCCCTCGAGCGGACGCTCGCGCGCGAACCGCTCGCGGATGGAGGCGAGGACCGGCATCTGGGCGTCGGCCCATGCGATGCGCGCCTGTCCCGCCTCGGCGAGGCCGAGGTCCGCGACGTCGTGGTGGGTGGGAGTGGTGGCCATGGTGTCGGGGCCGGCGCGGCGGCGGCGCCGCCCGGGCCGGCAACCTACCACCGCGACCGCGCGACACCGCCTCCTCCGGGCGGGTCCGTCGCGGTCCTGGTCGCCGGGCCGCGGAACCCGCGGGTTCAGCGTCGAGCAGAACAGCCAGCCGATGCCGTTCGATCCTGCGTCTCCCACCCCGGGCGCGCGGGGCTCGAGCAGGCCGCCTTGAGGCCCCCCTAGCCCAGATCGGACTCGTCGCCGCCCAGCAGAGCGGCCCTGAAGGCGCGCTCCTCGTCGGCCAGCAGGGGGCCCCGCGCGTGCTCGGCGCCGACCAGGAACCGGCGCTTGACCTCTCGAGCCGTCCAGGGCGGCAGCCGCGCGACCGAGCCGGCGACCGCCAGGGAGCGCGGCAGCAGGTCGTCGGGTGCCAGGACCTCGCTGGCCAGGCCGCAGTCCAGCGCCTCCCGGGCGTCCAGCAGGCGCCCGGTGAGGCACAGCTCGCGCGCCAGCGGCTCGGCGAGCGCGGCACGCGCCGCGGCGTAGCTCGGCGGGATCCCCCGCGGCAGCTCGGCGAAGCCGAAGCGGGCGGTGGGCGAGGCGAGCCGCAGGTCGGCGTGGAGCGCCAGCACGAACCCTCCGGCGATCGCCGGGCCGTTCACCGCCGCCACCAGCGGCTTGGGGAAGCGGGCCACGGCTCCGAAGGCGGCCAGGCTGGTCTCGACGATCCGCTCGCGGTTGGCGCGGTCGCCGCCGAACTGCGTGGTGTCCATGCCGGAGCAGAACGCGCTGCCCGCTCCAGTGAGCACCACGCACAGGACCTGCTCATCGTCGGCCAGCGTGGCGAAGGAGGTGGCCAGCTGCGCCCGCAGCTCCAGGGACAGGGCATTGCGCTTCTCCGGCCGCCGCAGCGTGACCAGCGCCACCCCGTCCTCGGTATCGATCGAGAGCTGCTCCGCCACCGTCGGGCTATGGGGCGTCAGCCAGCTGCGCCGTCACGCGGTCGATCGCCTCCACCGGCCCGGGATCCACCCCGCGCAGGGCGGCTAGATAGACCGAGACGAGGTCTCCCAGCAGCACCAGCGACAGGACGCGCTCGGTGCAGCTGACTCCCCGCGTCTGGACCAGGAAGGTCGCCGCCGCCGCCGGCTCGACCAGATCCCGCGTCAGCTCGATGCGCCGGCGCGTGCGCGGATGCAGATCCGAGTCGTCCAGAAACACCGCCGAGAAGCGGCCGAGCTCGGAGGCGGCGCTCCAGCCGACCACCTCGTTGTGATCGAGCTCGGGCAGCTCGTGCGAGAAGGCCGGCATCTTGGCGTTCTCGTTTATCTGCGTCTTCCAGCGGTAGGCCACCGCGCCCGTGGGCCCGGCCCCCGCAATCTGCGGGATCGTTCCGTGCAGCCCCCGGGCCAGGGACTTGGCGAGGCTGTCGTCGGCGGCGTCGGGCCCCCACTCGCCGGCCAGCTGGTCGGCGTGGGCGGCCGCCACGTCGATCTCGGAGTGCAGCCGCGGCGCCGCCCCGCACAGGGCCGCCACCTCGAGCGCCGCCACCGTCGTGTACCCAACCGACGCGCGGGGCTGGAAGCCGCCGGGAAGCGGGATCACCGGCACCCCGTCGGCGCGGGCGAGCTCGGCCAGGCGACCGCCGCTGGTGGCCACCACGCGCGGCGAGCCCAGGGCGCTGGCCGCCTCATAGCAGGCCAGCGTCTCCTCGGTGTTGCCGCTGTAGGACGAGCACAGCACGGCGGTGTCCGGCGTCGCCCACGGCGGCAGCTCGTAGCCGCGGGCCGCCATGATCGGCCGCGACGCGCGGTCGCCCAGGGCCGCGCGGGCGAGGGCGCCGCCGACCGCGGATCCGCCCATGCCGGCCACGATCAGCCCGCCCGGGGCGTCGAACGGCTGCGTTCCCGCCGACTCGACGCGCCACAGCGCGTCCCTAAGGTGATTGGGCATGTCGAGGACGTCGACCAGCTGCGCGGAGCGGTCGACCGACTCGATCGCCGCCCGGCTCAGGTCGTGGACCGCCGGGGCGCTCAAAACCTGATTGCCCCGTCGGGGAGCGTCACCCCGGGAAAGAGCCGCGCCCCGTGGGCGAGCACGTTGTCGGCGCCGACGGTGACGCCCTCGCCGAGCACCGCGCCGTGCTCGATCCGAGTGCCCGTCCCCACCCGAGCTCCCGCCCCCACGATGCACTGGCGCAGGCGGCACTCCTCGCCGATCTCGGCGCCCTGGAGCACCACCGCCTGCTCGACGGTGCTCCCGCGGCCGATCCTTACCCCCGGTCCCAGCACGGCGAGGCTGCCGATGCGGGCGTCGAAGTCGACTCGGCAGCCGTCGTCCACGAGCGCCGGCGGCACGATTCGCCCCTCGAGCTCCACGTCCTCCCCCACCGACAGGAATGAGCGCTCCAGCCGCCGGCCGACCGACGTGCGCACGTTGCGCTCGAGGATGTCGAAGGTCGCCTGCAGATACCGGTTTGGCGTGCCGATGTCCAGCCAGTAGCCGTCTCCCGGGAATCCGAAGAGCCCGTCGCCCACCAGCTCCGGAAAGACGTCGCGCTCGATCGAGAAGCTGGTCTGCGGCGGGATGAGCGAGACGATCTCCCGGTCGAGCACATAGGCGCCCGCGTTGATCAGGTCGGTGTCGATCTGGTCGGGACTCGGCTTCTCGACGAACTCCTGGATCGCGTTGTCGTCGCGCAGGCGCACCAGGCCGTAGCCGGATGGGTCGTCCACGGCGATCAACGCGAGCGTCCCCCGAGCCCCGGTGCGCTCGTGCTGGGCGAGCTGGGCGCTGAGGTCGAGGTCGCTGAGCACGTCGCCGTTGAGCATGAAGAAGCGCTCGTCGAGCAGCGACTCCGCGAACTTGAGCGCCCCTCCGGTCCCCAACGGCCGGGGCTCCTCCACGTAGCGCAGCCGGACGCCGTAGGCGGCGCCGTCCCCGAGCACGTTGCGCACGCCCGCAGCCAGGAACCCGCATGACATGACGACGTCGTCGACCCCGTGTTCGCGCAGCCAATCGAGCACGTACGAGATGAACGGCCGGTCCACCAGCGGGACCACCGGCTTGGGGACGGTCGAGGTCAGCGGCCGCAGCCGCGTCCCCTCGCCACCCACCAGGATCAGCGCCTGCATGACGCTCCGCTAGATGATCGATCTCGCGGACGCGTGCGCGCGGGGATGCGGAAGGTGGTGCCTGGCGCCGGCGGGCCGGCGGGCCCGCCCAGACACCCGTCGCGGCATCGGCGAGCCCGATGACGCCGCCCGGCGACGATGTTCCGCGTCATCCGCGTCGGCGGGGTCGTGGGACCGGTCATCCAGGCAATCATCGGCGCCCGACCCCCTCGTAGACCAGCCCGGCGGCGCGAACCGCCTCGGGGTCGAGGGCGTTGCGCCCGTCCACGACGAGGCTACCGGCCATCCGCTCGCCGGCCGACCGCCAGTCGAGCTCCTTGAACTCGGGCCACTCGGTGACCAGCACGCAGGCGTCCACCCCGTCGAGCGCCTCCAGCGCCGACGGGGCGAAGTCGACCTCGGGCATCAGGGCCCGGGCCTCGTCCTCGGCCACCGGGTCGTAGGCCCGTATCCGGGCCCCCTCGGCGTGCAGGCGGCCCGCCAACACCAGCGACGAGGCGCCCCGCATGTCGTCGGTCTGCGGCTTGAACGCCACCCCGAGCAGAGTGACGCGCTTGTCCGCGAGCTGGCCGAGGTGGCGCTGCAACTTGCCGATCACGCGACGCTTCTGGAGCTCGTTGACCTCGATCACGGAGTTGAGCAGCTGGAAGTGGTACCCGGTGTTGCTGGCCAGCTGCTTGAGGGCGCTGACGTCCTTGGTGAAGCAGCTTCCTCCGTACCCCAGGCCCGCGCGCAGGAAGGACGGGCCGATCCTGCGGTCCAGGCCCATCCCGCGCGCGACGTCCAGCACGTCGGCGCCGGTGTCCTCGCAGACGTTGGCGATCTCGTTGATGAACGAGATCTTGGTCGCCAGGAAGGCGTTGGAGGCGAGCTTGATCATCTCGGCCGTGGTGATGTCGGTACGGATCAGCGGCGCGTCGAAGGGCTCGTAGAGCTCGACCACGGCGTCGCCGGCCCACGTCCCCTCGTCCCCCACCACCACCCGGTCCGGGGACCGGAAGTCCGCCATCGCGGCGCCCTCCTTCAGGAACTCCGGGCACGAGACGTAGGCCGGCGCGGTGTTGCCCCGCTCGGCGAGCATCCGCTTGATCCCGATCCCGGTTCCGGCCGGGACCGTGGACTTCATGACTAGCGCATAACGATCCGAGCGAGGGAGCGCCTCGACCACCTCGCGGACCGCCGACAGGTCGGCGTCGCCTGAGTACGTGGGCGGGGTCCCAACGCACACGAACAGAAGACGGGCACCCTCCAGCGCGGGGGCCAGCTCGGTGGAGAAGTGCAGGCGCTCGTGCCGCGCCCGGACCACCTCCGCCAACCCGGGCTCGTAGATGGGCACCTCACCCGCCTGGAGGCCGGCGACCTTGTCGGCGTCGACGTCCACGCAGAACACCTCGCGGCCCAGCTCGGCGAACCCCGCGGCGGTCACCAGGCCGACGTATCCGGTCCCGATTACGGCGATCGGCTCGCGACTGGCGCTCATCGGCGCGACAGGCTACCTGCGACCCGGCCGGCGCCTCAGCGGCCGGACGGCGACAGCGAGCCGGCGATCGCCAGCATCTGGCGGTTGGTGAGGGAGAGCAGGAGCGTGTTGGAGATCCAGTACACCGCGCTTGGCGTCCGCACCGCGACCAGGCGCAGCCGATCGCCGTCGTAGACCAGCTCCAGTCTGCGGCCGCCCGGCCCGGGGGCGGGTCGGGCGCCGGTGAGGATCGGCGGATCGGTCCAGGTCATCCCCTGGACGCCGTAGTACTCGCCGATCCCCTGCTTGAGGACCATCCGGTAGGCCTGGTGCGGACGGCCGTCGTAGTCCCGGACCCCGTAGGCGCGCGGCGGGTCCACATAGGTGGAACCGGCCAGCCTCAGGCGCGGGTACAGGACGGGGAAGCCGACCGCGCCGGCGAGGGCGCGTGCCTGCTCCTCCCCGTACTGCTTGGCGTTCTCGAGCCCCATCGAGGTGGTGGAGGGGCGCGCCCGGCGGTGGGCGGCGGCGCCCACACCGACCCTCCCGCGGGGGCCCGGCGTGTCCTGCGCGCTGAGGAACTCGTTGACGGTCTCGTCGATCTGGCGCTGAGTCGAGGTGACGTAGGAGGGGCCGAGGGTGGTGCGGAAGTGCACCTCACGAATGGGATGTCCGACCGAGAACGCCACCAGCTTGAAGATCTGCAGGAGCTCGTCGGTTCCCCGGATGTCGGTCTCGGCGTAGCGGCCGAACAGCCGCACGAACTGCTTGCGGTCCTCGATGATCCTGCGCACGCCGAGCTGGTCCTTGGCCTGGCGCAGGAAGTCCTGCTGGCGGGCCGCCCGCACCAGATCGTTGTCGTCGTGGCGGAAGCGCACGTAGTCGAGCGCCTTGGGGCCGCACATCTTCTGGTAGCCGGGCTGCACGTCGATCGTCGCGTAGGCCAGGGCGTTCGCGTTGAAGTAGCGGCGGTCGATGTCGACGTAGACGCAGCCGATCCGGTTGACGGCCTCCTTGAAGGCTCGGAAGTTGAGGTTGATCACGTGGTTGATGTCGATGTGCAGCACGCGCCGGATGGTCTGGACCGCGAGCATCGGCCCGCCCTCGAAGTAGGCGTTGTTGATCTTGGCGGTCTTGGCCAGCCCGTTGGGCAGGTCGATCGTCACCTTCAGGTCGCGCGGGATCGAGAGCACCGCGTTGGCGCGCTGGGTCGGATCCAGTCTGACGAGGATCATCGTGTCGGAGTTGCCGCGGATTCCCTGCCGGCGCTCGGCGACGCGGGCGTCGGAGCCGATCAGCAGGAAGGTCTGCGGCGCTCCGGCCTCGGCTGCGGTGATCTCGGAGCCGAGGTTGAGCCGCTTGCCTCCGTGGCTGAGGGAGCTCGCGTACTCGCGCAGCTCCAGCAGGCCCGCCGTCGCCGTGGCGACCGCGGTCAGCGCCGCGATGATCACCCCGGCCGCGACGAAACGCTTGCCCATCCCCCGCGCCAGGCGGGACCCCCCCGGATCGTTCACCGGAGGCCCCCGGGGACTGCCCGCAGGCTTGGCCCGGCCACCGCCCCGGGCAGGGCGGCCACGAAGGCGCCCAGCGCCTCGCGATAGCGGCGCAGCGAGGACAGCGACACCCACTCGTCCGGGCCGTGGTGACCCGCGCCGCAGGGCCCGAACTCGACCGCCGGGATCCCCGCCTCCAGGAACGAGACGGCATCCGAAGCGCCGTCGCGCCCCACGCTCAGCACGTCACCCCGCGTCGAGCGCCCCACCGCGCCGCGCAGCGTGCGCACGTAGGGATCGGTCCGGGGCACGTGGGCGGGCACGCGCACGAAGGTGCGCAGGACCTCGACGTCGGGGAGCGCGCGGACCGCCGCCAGGATCTCGCCGGGCTCCTGCTCGGGCAGGTAGCGCACGTCTATGTCGATCATGCAGGCGTCGGGCACCTTGTTGAGCGCGTCGCCGCCCAGGATCCGGCCGAGGTTGATCGAGGGCCGGTCGAACAGCTCCGACGACTCCCGGCTGAACGGCAGCGACTCGATGGCCCGGAACACGTCCACCGCCTTGAGGACCGCGTTGTCCCCCAGCCATGGGGTCGACCCGTGCGCCGCCTTGCCCGACACCCGCAGGCGCATGGCCAGGACGCCCTTGGCCTCGACCCCGATGTGGAGGTCGGTGGGCTCGCCGGTTATCGCGAAGTCCGCCGAGAGGCCCTCGCGGGCCAGGACGGCGGTCGAGCAGTGCTCGATGTCCTCGGACTCCTCGTCGGGCACGCACACGAAACGGAGGCGAACCGCCCGCCCCCGCGCCGCCTCGACGACCACGCACAGCATCGCGGCGAGCGCACCCTTCATGTCGTAGGCGCCGCGCCCGATCAGCCGGTCGCCCTCGACCCGCGGGCTGAACTGCTCGGCATGGGCCGGGACCACATCCAGGTGGCCGTGCAGGATCACGGTGGGCGCCCCGGCGGACTCGGGGGCTCCGACGTCGGCGAGGATGACCGGGAGGCCCGCGTGGTCGCGATCCCGGGCGTCGATCTCATGCGACTGCAGCCAGCCCTTCACGAACCCGGCCGCGGCCCGCAGGCCATCCGGGGTGGAGGTGTCGTAGCTGATTAGCCGCTCGGCCAGGGGCCGTTCGTGCATCGTGCTGCCGTACTCAGCCCGCCCGCGGCGGGAGGAGGACCACCGGCATCCCGACAGCGTAGTGGACGCCCGGGCGTGACCGCCGCGCGATCTCGGGCGCGCGGGCTACGAGCCCTCGGCGATCTCCAGGAACGTCTCCCAGCGACGCTTGTCGCGGTCGGCCACGCGCGCCTCCTCCGAGTCCTCGTCGGCACTCTCCAGCTCGCGCTCGGCGCGCTGGAGGCGATCGCGCAGGTCGGAGGCGTCGAGGTCGTTCGGAGCCCTCCCCTCCTCGACCAGCAGCAGGGCCCGGTTGCCCCCGACCTGGACGTACCCCTCGCCCTGCGCGAAGCGAATCACCTCCGACTCGGACTCGTAGATTCGAAGCTCGGTGGGGTCCAGCATGCCCAGCAGCGGGGCGTGATTGGCCAGCAGCCCGATCGAGCCGGTCGCGGTCCGGGTGGAGACCATCTCGGCCTCGCCCGACCAGACCAGGCCCTCGGGGCTGAGGACATCGACCTGGAACTTCTCGTGGGCCACCGCCTAGCCGCTCTCCTTGTCGCCCTTGCCCTCGCCGTCGCCGCCGGACTCCTCGTCGTCGTCGCCGTCCTCGTCCTCGTGGTCTGACTCCTCGTCGTCGTCCTTGCCGTCGTCGCCGTCCTCCTGGCCCTTCTCGTCGTCGTCGTCCTGGCCGCCTTCGCCCTCGGAGCGGGTGGAATCCTCCTGCTCCTTCTCCTCGTCCTCCTCGTCCTTGTCCTCGTCCTTCTCATCCTTCCTGTCACCGCCGCCGGCCTCGGCGACCACCTGGTCGATCGTCCCCTTGAGCAGGAAGGCCCGCTCGGGCACGTCGTCGTGCTTGCCCTCGATGATCTCCTTGAATCCGCGGACCGTCTCGGCGATCGGCACGTACTCCCCTGACGTCCCGGTGAACTCCTCGGCCACGAAGAACGGCTGTGAGAGGAACCGCTCGACCTTGCGAGCCCGCTGCACCAGCAGCTTGTCCTCGTCGGACAGCTCGTCGATGCCCAGGATGGCGATGATGTCCTGCAGCTCCTTGTAGCGCTGCAGGATCTCCTTGACCTCGTTGGCCACATCGAAGTGCTCGTCGCCGAGGATCTCGGACTTCAGGATGGTGGAGGTGGAGTCGAGCGGATCCACGGCTGGGTAGATGCCCTTCTCCGAGATCGAGCGCGAGAGCACGGTCGTGGCGTTGAGGTGGGCGAACACCGACGCGGGCGCCGGATCCGTGAGGTCGTCGGCGGGCACGTAGATCGCCTGCACGCTCGTCACCGACCCCTCCCGGGTCGAGGTGATGCGCTCCTGCAGCTGGCCCATCTCGGTCTCCAGCGTGGGCTGGTAGCCGACCTGGGACGGCATACGGCCCAGCAGCGCGGAGACCTCCGAGCCGGCCTGGACGAACCGGAAGATGTTGTCGATGAACAGCAGGACGTCCTGGCCGCCGTGCTCGCGGAAGTACTCCGCCATGGTCAGGCCGGAGAGCCCGACCCGCATGCGCGCGCCGGGCGGCTCGTTCATCTGGCCGAACACCAGGATGGTCTTGTCGATCACCCCGGACTCCTTCATCTCCAGCCAGAGGTCGTTGCCCTCGCGCGAGCGCTCTCCCACGCCGCAGAAGGCGGACAGGCCCTCGTGCTCCTCGGCGATGTTGCGGATCAGCTCCTGGATGAGGACGGTCTTGCCCACGCCGGCGCCACCGAACAGGCCCACCTTGCCGCCCTTGGCGTAGGGCGCCAGGAGGTCGATCACCTTGATGCCGGTCTCGAGCATCTCGGCCGTCGGGATGAGGTCCTCCACGTCGGGGGCGGCCCGGTGTATCGGCCACCGCTCGTCGGTCTCGACGGTGTCGCCCCCGTCGATCGGCTCGCCGAACAGGTTGAAGATCCGACCCAGGGTCTTGTCGCCGACCGGGACGGTGATCGGGCCGCCCGTGTCCACGACCTCCATCCCGCGCGACAGCCCGTCGGTGCTGTCCATGGCCACCGCGAGCACGCGGTCGTCGCCGAGGTGCTGCTGAACCTCGCACACCAGGCGCCCGGTCTGGATGCCCGAGGAGATGCCCTCGGCCGTCTCGCCGGTGTCGGGCCGCTCCAGCGTGATGGCGTGGTTGATCTCGGGCAGCTCGTCCGGGAAGACCGCCTCGATCACCACGCCCTGGATCTCCTCCAAGCGCCCGATGTTGCGCTTGCCGTCGCCCTCGGCGCGCCGGCCGTCCTCGCTGGGCTTTTCCTCGCCCTCCAGCTCGGCCAGCTCCTCGCGCAGTTCCTGGACACGCTCCTGCTTCTCGTCGTCGGGCTCATCCTCGTCCTGCTTGTCGTCGTCGGACTGCTCTTCGTCCTTCTTGCCGTCGCTCGTCTTGTCCTCGCCCTGCTGGCGGTCCTGGCTGCGCTCCTGCTCCTTCCCGCGATCCTCCTGCTCCGCCTCTTGCTCCTGCTTCTCCTCTGTCCGCTTGTCGTTCAAGGCCTCTCCAGTCTCTGATTGCTACCTGAGCGCTTCGGCGCCAGCGACGACTTCCATGATCTCCTGCGTGATCTCGGCCTGACGGGCGCGATTCGCCTCCAGGGTGAGATCGTCGATCATCTCCTTCGCGTTGTCGGAGGCCTGGCGCATCGCGGTCATCCGGGCCCCGTGCTCGGAGGCCGTCGACTCCAGCAGCGCCCGGTACACCGAAACCTCGACGTAGTCGGGGACCAGTCGCTTGAGGATCTCCTCCGGATCCGGCTCGTACTCCACCAGCGCGCGGTGCTCGGACTCGGACTGCGTCGAGCGCTCCTCGTCGCCGCCGCCGTCCTCCTCCTCACCCTCGTCGGAGTCCTCGTCGAGGATCGACGCCTGTTCTAGCGGCAGGAGGGTTTCCCGCCGCACGACCTGGCTCATGGGCGAGATGTAGCCGTTGTAGAAGATCTCGACGCGGTCGACCTTCTCGTCGACATAGGCCGCCATGAGGTCCTGGGCGATCTCGCGGGCGTCGGCGTAGGAGGGGCGGTCGGTGAACCCGGTGTACCCGCCGGCCACCTCCTTGCCGCGGAACTCGAGCGAGGACACCCCGCGTCGTCCCGAGGCGTAGAACGACACCGACTTACCCTCGGATTCGTGCTCCCGGCTGGCGCTCACGCCCGCACGGATGATCTGGGAGTTGAACGATCCCGCCAGCCCGCGGTCGCCGGTGACCAGCAGCAGCCCGACGTCGTTCTCGTCGCCGTGCTCGAACAGGATCGGGACGTTGGGGATGTTCTCGGCCGCCTCGGCGGCCTGGCGGGTCATCCTGCGGATGGCATCCGCGTACGGGCGCAGCGCCTCGATGCGCTGCTCGGCGCGGCGCAGCCGGGCCGCCGCCACCATCTGCATGGCGCGGGTGATCTTCTCGATGTTCTTGACGCTCGAGATCCGATCCTGGACGTCGCGCTGGGTGGGCATGGTTGCCGGTGAGGACTACCGCGCTCCGGCGGTCTCCTGCTCCTGCTCCTCCTCCTCGGTGGACTCCTCCTCTTCTCCCCCCTCCTCGCCCTGCTCGCCCTCTTCCTCGCCCCGGTCGCCCTCCCGGTCACGGCGGCGGGCCCGGTCGGACTCGCCCTCCTCCATCGGCTCGCCCTCCTCGTCGAGGTCGTATCCGAAGTCGTCGGCGAACTCCGACACGGCCTTGTCGACGGCCTCCACCGTGCTGTCGTCCCAGTTGCCGTCGCGGATCGTCGCCAGCAGGTCCTCCTGCTCGGAGCGGAAGCGCTGCGTGAGGCCATTGAGGAACTCGTTGACCTTGTCGACCACGATGCGGTCCAGGTAGCCGTTGGTCGCGGCGTAGATCTGCACCACCTGGTCCTCGGCGGGAAGCGGGCTGCGCTCGCTCTGGTTGAGGGTCGCCACCAGCCGCTCTCCCCGGGCCAGCGTCTTCTGGGTGTCGGGGTCCAGCTCCGAGCCGAACTGCGCGAACGCCTCCAGCTCGCGGAACTGCGAGAGGTCCAGCCGCAGCCGCCCCGCGACCTTCTTCATCGGAGTGAGCTGGGCGCTGCCACCCACGCGCGAGACCGAGATCCCCACGTTGATCGCCGGCCGCACGCCGGAGTAGAACAGGCCGGGCTCCAGGAAGATCTGGCCGTCGGTGATCGAGATGACGTTGGTGGGGATGTAGGCCGACACGTCGCCCGCCTGGGTCTCGACGATCGGCAGCGCCGTGAGCGAGCCGCCGCCGAGCTCCTCCGAGAGCTTGCAGGCGCGCTCGAGCAGCCGGGAATGCAGGTAGAAGACGTCGCCGGGATAGGCCTCGCGTCCCGGCGGTCGGCGTAGCAGGAGCGAGAGCTGCCGGTAGGCGTCGGCGTGCTTCGAGAGGTCGTCGTAGATGCAGAGCGCGTGGCGGCCGTTGTAGAGGAAATGCTCGCCCATCGCGCAACCCGCGAAAGGCGCCATCCACTTGATCGGCGCCGCCT
>DATAEY010000064.1:0-12724 GCA_036257715.1 Solirubrobacteraceae bacterium
ATGGCAACCCCCTAAACGGCTTCGATGATCGTTGCCAGGCCCTGTCCGACGCCGATGCACAGCGTGGCGAGCCCGTAGCGAAGCCCCCGCTCGTGAAGCTCCCAGGCCAGCGTTCCCACCAGGCGGGCGCCGGTCGCGCCCAGGGGATGGCCGATGGCGATCGCGCCGCCGTTCACGTTGAGCTTTTCGTGAGGGATGCCCAGCTCCCGCATGCAGGGGAGGACCTGCGCCGCGAACGCCTCGTTCAGCTCCACCAGGTCCATGTCGTCGATGGCCAGGCCGGCACGATCGAGCGCCTTGCGCGTGGCCGGAACCGGGCCGATGCCCATGAAGCCGGGATCCACCCCCGCCCCGCCGGTCGACACGATTCGCGCCAGCGGCGCCTTGCCCAGCGCCCGGGCCCCGCGCTCTGACGCGATCACCAGGCAGGCCGCGCCGTCGTTGATCTGCGAGGAGTTGCCCGCGGTCACCGACCCGCCCTCCCGGAACACCGGGCGCAGCTTGGCCAGTCTGTCCAGCGTCGTGTCGCGCCGGGGTCCCTCGTCGGCCTCGACCAGCACCTCGCCGTTGCGCCGCTGGCGGACCTCGACGGACACGATCTCGCGGGCGAAGACGCCCGCCTCTTGGGCGGCCACCGCACGCCGGTGCGACTCCAGCGCGAACCGGTCCTGGTCGACGCGCGTCACCTCGTAACGCTCGGCCACGTTCTCGGCCGTCTCGCCCATGCCCTCGGTGGAGTAGCGCTCGGCCATCCGGGGGTTGACGAAGCGCCAACCGATGGTGCTGTCGGCCACCTCCGGCGACCCGCGGGGAAAGCCGCGCTCCGGCTTGAGCTGGACCAGCGGCGCGCGGGTCATCGACTCGACCCCACCCGCCAGGACCAGATCGGCGTCTCCGAGCCGGACCGCCCGCGCGGCCTGGTTGACCGCCTCCAGGCCCGACGCGCAGAGCCGGTTCACGGTCACGCCGGGGACCTCTACCGGCAGCCCCGCCAGGAGCGCGCCCATTCGCGCGACGTTCCGATTGTCCTCGCCCGCCTGGTTGGCGCCGCCGAAGTACACGTCGTCCACCTGGGCGCCGTCGATGCCGTTGCGCTCGACGGCCGACGCGATCACCCGCGCAGCCAGGTCGTCCGGCCGCACCGCGGACAGCGCTCCGGCATAGCGCCCGATCGGTGTGCGCAGGGCGTCGAGTATCAGGGCTTCCGTCATCCGAGCGGCGATGCTAGCGCTACCGAGCCGGCCCAACCTCGCGGCGAGCCGATACCGACGCCGGCGCACCGGCGCCGTCGCGCTCGTCCTTGCGCGCACCGCGCTCGAAGCCGGCGACCGCGTAGGCGTCCTGCTCGTCGAGCGTCTCGCGTTCCAGGAGCGCGTGCGCCAGCGCGTCCAGCCGCGAGCGGTTCTCCCGCAGGGCGTCCAGCGCCCGCCGGTAGCACTCCTCGACGATCCGCCGCACCTCGGAGTCGATCAGCTCGCGGGTGGCCTGGGACACCGTCCCGTCGCCGAACCCCGGCAGCTGCGTCGCCTCGTCCTCGGGACGCGGCAAGACCGAGATCGGGCCCACCGACTCAGACATCCCCCAGCGGCCCACCATCGACCGCGCGATGCGGGTGACCTGCTCGAGGTCCTGCTCGGCCCCGGTGGTCACGTTCCTGTAGACCAGGTCCTCGGCGGCGCGGCCGCCCAGCGCGCCGGTGATGCGCCCGCGCAGATAGGCCTCGTCGTAGCCGTAGCGGTCGGTGTCAGGCGTCTGCAGCGTGATGCCCAGGGCCCGTCCCCGGGGAACGATGGAGACCTTGCGCACCGGGTCGGCCCCGGGCTCGAGCATTCCCAGCAGCGCGTGCCCGGACTCGTGATACGCGGTGCGCTCGCGCTCCGCACCGGAGATCGTGATGCGCCGCTCGGCGCCCAGCACCACCTTCTCCAGCGCGTCGGTGAAGTCGTTGGCCTGGACGCGCTGATGATTGCGTCGGGCGGCCATCAGCGCCGCCTCGTTGACCAGGTTCTTGAGGTCCGCGCCCACCATCCCGGCGGTGGCCGAGGCGACCGCGCCAAGGTCGACATCGTCGGCGAGCGGCACGTGCCGGGTGTGCACCTCCAGGATCAGCCGGCGCCCGGTCTGATCGGGCGGGTTGACCACCACCCGGCGGTCGAAGCGCCCCGGCCGCAGCAGGGCGGGATCCAGCACATCGGGGCGGTTGGTGGCGGCGAGCACGATGACCCCCTCGGTGCCCGAGAAGCCGTCCATCTCGGTGAGGATCTGGTTGAGCGTCTGCTCGCGCTCGTCGTGGCCGCCGAGCGCCATCCCGCCGCCCCGCTGGCGGCCGATGGCATCCAGCTCGTCGATGAAGATGATCGCCGGCGCTGCGTCCTTGGCCTGCTCGAAGAGGTCGCGGACCCGACTCGCCCCGACCCCGACCACCATCTCGATGAACTCGGAGGCCGAGAGCGAGAAGAACGGCACGTCGGCCTCGCCGGCGACCGCCCGTGCCAGCAGGGTCTTCCCGGTTCCGGGGGGACCCGTCAGCAGGACGCCCCGCGGGATGGCGCCGCCCAATCGGCGGTAACGATCCGGATTGCGCAGGAAGTCGACGATCTCGACCAGCTCCTCCTCCGCCTCGTCTATTCCCGCCACGTCCTCGAAGGTGGTGCGTTGGATGCTGGCCTCGTAGCGCTTGGCCCGGGAGCGGCCGAGTCCGGCGAGCGGACCGGCCGCACCGGCGGCGCGGCGCATCAGCGCCACGAACAGCAGCACCAGGAGGATGGTGGGGCCGAAGGAGACGAGCAGCGTCTCGAGCAGGGGTCGGCTGTCGACGGGATGGGCGTTCACGACGACGCCGCGCTGGATGAGCAGCTGCAGCAGGCCGTCGTCGCCGAACGATGGGCGCACCGTCTCGAATCGCGCCGACGCCTTGCCGTCCTTGGTGGGCGGGTAGCGCATCTGGTGGCGGAAGACGCCCTGGATGGTGTCGCCCCGGGTCGACACCTCCCTCACGTTCCCCTGCTCGACCTGCGTCCGGAAGACGGTGTACGGCACGCTTAGGCGCTGGCGCTCGGGCGAGAGCCGCGATCCCACGTACCAGTTGAGCGCCAGCAGCGCGAGCAGGACCAGCCAGAACCAGCGGCCACCGGGGGGAGTGAACGCCGAACGCGGGGAGCGGTCGCCCTCCGACGGCTCGGGCGCTCCCTCCACCCGCCACGGCGCGCGGTTGGCGCCTGAGCTGGGAGACTCGGTCTGCTTGTCGGCCATGGGCAGCGGCGCAGCGGCTCGCGGCCCGACGTTAGCAATGCGGCGGATGGGATCCCCGCGGCCGCAGTACACTCGCGATCGGGATGGATCCGTTCGTCCTGATCATCGTGGGGATCGTCGCGGGGCTGGTGCTGTGGATCCTGTTCCTTGGCGTCTACCACCCGCGTTCGGCCAACGAAGTGCTCGACTGGCGGCCCACCCGATCGATCGAGGTCGAGGTCCAGAACGAGCTCGACGACATCGAGCAGATGCTCGAGGCCACCAACACGCGACGGCGCGCGCGGGGCGAGGCAGAGCTGACCGAGGCGCAGGTGCACGCGCGCGTGCGCGAGGACATGCGGGAGGCCAACCAGCGCCGGGAGCGCTACCTGGCATCGTCGGACCTCCACCAGATGCTGGAGGCGACGAACGAGCGCCGCCGCCGCCGCGGTGAGCGCGAGCTCACCGAGGCGGAGTACCGCGCCAGGGTGGAGGCCGACCACACCAGTCTGGGCCGGCGGTCGGACTGATCGGCGCCGGCCCGCGCGCCGCTAGGGTGGCGGCCGGATGGCGCGGGTGCTGATCGTCGGATGCGGCTGCCGCGGGCGGGCGCTGGCGCGCCGGCTGGTCGCCGAGGGGTACGCGGTGCGCGGCACCACCCGCCACCGCGAGAGCGCCCCATCGATCGCCGCGACCGGCGCTGAGGCGTGGGTCGGCGATCCGGCGCGCCTGGCGACGCTGTCGCGCGCGCTCGAGGCGGTGACCGTGGTCTGCTGGCTGCTGGCCAGCGTGCGCGGCGACCGAGACCAGATCGCTGCCCTGCACCAGGAGCGCCTGCGGTCCTACCTGCACGAGATGGTGGACACGACCGTGCGCGGGTTCGTCTACGAGGCGGCGGGGACCGCCGATCCGCGGGTGCTCCGGCGCGGGCGCGCCATCGTCGAGGAGGCCGAGGCGGTCTGGGAGCTTCCGACCATCGTGGTGGACGCGGACCCGGGTGATTCTCCGGCATGGCTTGCGGCGGCCCGCGAGTCGGTGGCCGCGCTGCTGGGCGACCGCCCCGAGCAGGCGGCCTCGGGCTTGGGCTAGACTCGCCCGCAAGTCGAATGACGTCAAATCCGACCAGGTTTTTCAGGAGGCGATCCCGTGGCTGACTACGCGAAGGATGTTCTGGTCGAGACCCAGTGGCTCGAGGACCACCTCGACGACGAGCCGATCCGCGTCGTCGAAGTCGACGAGAATCCCGCGCTGTACGCCGAGGCGCACATACCGGGCGCGATCGGCTTCGATTGGAAGAAGGACCTGCAGGATCAGGTCAAGCGCGACTTCCTCAGCCCCGAGGCGTTCGGCGAGCTGTTGGGCAGCCGCGGGATCTCCAACGACCACCAGATCATCCTCTACGGCGACCGGAACAACTGGTTCGCCGCCTACACCTACTGGTACCTCAAGTACTACGGCCACGACAACGCCAGGGTGCTGAACGGGCCGCGTGAGAAGTGGATCGGGGAGGGCAGGGCGACCACCAGCGAGACGCCACGGTTCGAGCCCGCCAGCTTCACCGCGCAGCCCGCCGACGACTCGATCCGCGCCAGGCGCGATGAGGTGCTCGAGTCGCTCGGCGCCGGCAGCAAGCTGGTCGACGTCCGCTCGCCGCAGGAGTTCTCCGGCGAGCTGGTGGCGATGCCCGGCTACGAGCAGGAGGGCGCGCAGCGGTCGGGCCACATCCCGGGCGCGGCGTCGATCCCCTGGGCCCAGGCGGTCAACCAGGACGGCAGCTTCAAGTCGGCCGACGACCTGCGCGAGCTGTACGGCGGCAAGGGCGTGATCGACGGCGACCCGATCATCGCCTACTGCCGGATCGGCGAGCGCTCGGCCCACACCTGGTTCGTGCTCCACGAGCTGCTGGGACACGACGACGTCAAGAACTACGACGGGTCGTGGACCGAGTGGGGGAACCTGGTGAACGTCCCGATCGATAAGGACGTCTAGCCCTCGGCGGCCGGCCCGGACGCGGGCAGGCGGCGGCGCTGGCCGCGGATCAGGGGCTCGAGCCGGGCGAACAGATCCGAGAGGATGCGTGCGGTCGCGCCCCAGATTAGCTGGCCGCCGGTCTCGTAGACGTCCGTGCGGAACGGCACGCCGCGGCGGATCAGGCGCTTGCGGGAGTGTCCCTCGAGCAGGCGGGGCAGCGAGAGCTCGAGCACTTCGGCCACCTCGGTGGCGCTGGGCCGCCAGCGCCGGCCGGGCTCGATGGTGCCGACGAACGGATAGATCGCGTAGTTGGTGACCACGGTCGGCGTGGGCGTCAGGGCGCCGGCCAGGCGCACCGCGTCGCGGGGCAGCCCGATCTCCTCCTCGGTCTCGCGCAGCGCGGTCTCGCGGAGGTCCTCCTCGTCGGCGTCCTGGCGGCCTCCGGGGAACGAGATCTCGCCCGCGTGTCTGCGCAGGTCGTCGCGGCGGCGGGTGAAGACGGCATGCAGGTCGCCGTCGAGCTCATACAGCGCGACCAGGACCGCCGCATCGATACGGCCGCGCACGTCCAGCGCCGCCGCCTCCTCCTCCGAGAGCAGCAGGGGGCGCAGCTGCTCGGCCAGGGACGGCATCCGGGCCCGACTATAGTCAGCCGGCCGCCCCGAGCATCGTCGACGTGCAGGGACTTATTCCCGCCGGCGCTCGCGCGGGTGCAGCGCGGCGCGGAGGCAAGCGACGAGCTGCGGACCGGCGGCGAGGTGGTCGAGGAGTGAGCCGGGGGATGAGGCGCGGCCCTATACCCCGACGGGACTGATCCTCTCGGCGCGCTCCTCGAACATGACCTCGCCGTCCAGCGTGCGGTGGACCGGGCACTTGGCGGCGATGGTCATCAGGCGCCGCACCTGGTCGTCGGCCAGGTCGGGTGCGAGTCGCACCACGAGCTCGAAGCGGGTCGGGCAGCCTCGCTCGGCCGGCTTGTACTGGCAGTCCACCTCAACCGGACCCACCTCCCAGCCCTTGCGCTGGGCGTACATCTCGAGCGTGATCGCGGTGCAGGAGGCCAGCGACGCGGCCAGTAGCTCCTGGGGACTCGGCGCGGTGTCGTCTCCGCCGCAGTCGCGGGGCTCGTCGGCGCCCACGGTGTGAGTGCGGATCGTGATCTCGTGCTGTAGTCCGTCACCGCGGCGTCGAGCGCTGGCTCTCATCCCCGACCTCGGTCGCAGCTGGTCTGTGGACAGCCTACTCCTCACGCCCCGATGCCGGCTCGCATCAGTCCGACAGCGGGTTGAACACCAGTCCCGTGGCCAGCTTGGGATAGAAGAAGGTGGACTTGGGCGGCATGGTCTCCCCGGCCGCCGCCACCTCGCGCACCTGGGCGACCGGCGTCGGCCGCATGAAGAAGCCCGCGTCGAACGCCCCTTCGTCTAGGAGCCGCAGCGCCTCGGAAGCGTCGACGGAATAGCCGAGCCCGTTGAGGTGGGCGATGTCCGCCTCGGTCATGCCCAGCGCGCCCTTCAGCACCAGCGCCTCCAGCACCGCGGTGTCGAGGCGGCGGTAGACGGGCGGCTTGTCGGGCAGCGCGCTGTCGGCGATCGACTGGTCGCGCAGCGCCAGCTGGAGCGGTCGCCCAAGTTGCGCGTCGAGGTAGCCGAGCCGTAGCGGGCCACCGCCGTCGGGGACCAGCGCCTCGCGAGCCACCTCGTGGAGGTCGAAGTCGCGGCGCAGCGCGGCGGCGAGCGCCTCCCGGCGCTGGGGGCCGAGCCCGGCGACCAGGCGGTGGATCGGGAAGACGGCGACTCCGGGGTCCTCGAGGGCGACGAGGCACATCAGGACGTAACGGTGTGGCCCCTCGCCGCCGACCTCCTGCGCGTACGCCCGGGCGGTCTCGTAGCGGTGGTGGCCGTCGGCGATCAGCAGCTCGGCGCCGGCCAGGCTGGATTGCAGGGCGGCGATGGCCTCCGAGTCGGCGACGCGCCAGACGCGGTGGATCGTCCCCTCGTCGTCGGACGCCTCGCCCCACGGATCGTCCGCGACGATGGTGGTGAGGACGCCACGCGCCGATCCGTCGGGATCAGGGTGGAGCGCGAAGATGGGGGAGAGGTTGACGCGGGTCGCCCGTGTGAGCGCGAGGCGGTCCTCGAGCGGGCCGGGATGGGTGCGCTCGTGGGGACGGATCCGGCCGGCGCCGTAGTCCTCCACCCGCACGCGGCACAGGAATCCCCGCCGCGTCATCCGCGCGCCCCCGGGCGCGACGTAGTCCTGGGTGAGCGCCCAGACGGCGGGCCGGTCGTCGCGGACAACGATGCCCTCCCGTAGCCATCGGCCGAGGAGCTCGGCCGCGCTCGTATACGGATCGTCTCCCTCGGGCAGGTCGACGTGGACGACGTTGTACGGCGAGCGGGCGGCGAGCCCGGCCCGTTGCCCGGAGCCGATGACGTCGTAGGGCGGTGCGATCAGGTCGCTCAGCGGCCCAGCCGCGCCGAGGTCGTAGTGGAGCGCGCGCAGGGGCTGGACCTCGGCCATCGGCGGCGGCAGGCTACTACAGCAGCGGCGACGCGCCGGCGCCCTCAGGCCTCGAGCGCCACGGGCGTCTCCTCCACGTCCGACCGACGCTCGGGGGCCGACTCGGCCGCCACCGAGACGCGCTGCAGCTGGACCCAGATGACCGCCGCCACCACCACCAGGCCGCCGGCGATCTGGGCGGGCGCGAGCGCCTGGTCGTGGACGAAGTAGGCAATCACGGCGGCCAGCACCGGCTCCAGCGTCGCCACCACCGCGGCGCGCGGAGACGGGATGTGCCGGACCGCCGCCACCATGCACAGGAAGGGCAGCAGCGTCCCGATCACCGCCACCCCCAGTCCCAGCAGGACGTTCCCGAGCGAGCCGAAGCGGTCGAAGGGAAACCACCACGGCGGCTGGACTATCGCCCAGAACAGGGACGCGAAGCCGAACCCCCAGGCCAGGGTGGTGATCGGATGGTGGCGGCGCCCGGCCCGCTCGCTGGCCACCAGGTAGACCGCGAAGGTGACCGCGGCGGCGACGGCGGCCGCGACCCCGAGGGCGTCCAGCGAGCGGACGTCGTACGCGCGAACCACCAGGAAGCTGCCGGCCAGCGACAGCGCCGCGGCGGCCCACAGCCCGCGCCGCAGGTGACGGCCGTGCACCACACGCAGCCACACCAGGATGAGCAGCGGACCCAGGTACTGGATGGTCAGCGCCGCCCCGATCTCCAGCCGCCCGATGGCCAGGAAGTAGGTGGCGTGGACCGCCGCCAGCCCGGCGATCCCCAGGAAGGCCAGCTGGGGCACGTCGGCCCGCCGCACCCTGAGCAGGTTCGGGCGGGCGGCCGCGACCACCGCGACCAGCAGCACCCACGAGAGCAGCGAGCGCAGCTGGGCCAACCTCAGCGCGCTCACCCCGTCGTCCAAGAGGAAGCGCGCGAGCGATCCGTTCAGCGCCCACAGGGCCGCAGCGGTCGCCGCGAGCAGGTAGCCCAGACCGGTGGATCGCGAGGGGGCGTGCACCGATCCAGTCTGGCGCACGGCTAGACTCGCCCCCACGGGGCGTGGCGCAGCCTGGTAGCGCGCGGCATTTGGGGTGCCGAGGACGCCGGTTCAAATCCGGCCGCCCCGACTTCGACCGCGGCGCACCCGTTCAGGCAGCCGATCGGATCGGAGTTTGGTCCGCGGCAGGCCGGCTACAAACCAGGGAGCCCCTTCCGAGGCGGCGCACCGCGACCCCGACGCTCCCCTCAATCGGTTCGAAGTGGACACGCGAGTCGGCGACGAGTCCGCCAACGCCCGGCGCCTGACCGCTCTGGTCGCGGCGGCGACGACCCTGACCGTAGCGCTCGCCACCGACCAGTCGGGCGACTACCAGAGCGCCGTCGGCTTCGCGGTGACCGACAACCCGGCGCCGGCCACGAACGCGCTGGCCGACGGCCGGCTGCACGACTTCTTCGCCCTGCACCCGTACATGGGCAGCCTCTCCCTGCTGCTGCGGGCCCCGTTCGTGGTCGCCTCGCGCTGGCTGGGGGCCGACGACCTCACCGTCTACCGCGTCGGGTCGGTGGTCTGCCTGGTGTCGCTCGCCCTCCTGGCCATATGGGTGGCGCGGCTCATGGCCCGGCGCGGCCAATCGCTGGTCATCCGTCTGCTCGTCGTCGTGGCGCTGGTGCTCAATCCGCTCAGCCTCAACGCCATCTGGCTGGGACATCCCGAGGAGCCGATGGCCGCCGCGCTGTGCATCGGGGCCGTCCTCGCGGCTGGGGATCGCCGGGTGACGGCGGCTGGCGTCCTGCTGGGGTTGGCGCTCGCCACCAAGCAGTGGGCGATCGTGGCGGTCCTCCCGGTGGTCCTCGCCGCTCCCGAGCGCCGATGGCGGCTGACGGTGGTCGCCGGTGCAGTCGCCTTGGCCATGGCCCTGCCGCTGGCCGTGGCGAACCCCACACGGTTCATGACCATCGCGGACGAGGCCTCGCAGACGCTGAGGTCGCCCGCGACCAGCCTGTGGGCGCCGCTGGCCACCAGCCGACAGGAGATCTCGCTCACCTCCGGCCTAGTCAGCATCGTGACCACCTACTCGCTTCCGCCCCCGCTGGGGTTCCTGCCCAGACCGCTGATCGTGGTCGTCACGGCGGTGCTGGCCCTGCTGTACCGGCGGCGCCCCGGCTCGGATGCCGAGGGCGTGCTGGGGCTGCTGGCGCTGTGCTTCCTGATCCGGGGAATGCTCGACCCGATCAGCCCCGCCTACTACTACGTCCCCTTCCTGATGGCGCTGGCCACGTGGGAGGGCCTGCGCCGACGCGGGCTTCCGCTGCTCACCCTGGCGAGCGCCGGCGCGCTGTGGTTCCTGTTCTACGTGGCTCGGGGCGAGAACTTCCTGTCGCGCGAACGCGCCGTGGTAACCGTCCTGTACCTGCTGTGGGCGCTGCCCGTGACGGCGCTGATCGCCCGGCGGGTGTACCGCCTGCGAAGCCACGCGGCGGACAACGAGCCCGGCGTCCGTTCTCGGCTGGAGGCGGCGGGCGCGCGCGCCGGTTGACGCTCGCCTCAGGGCGGCCGGCTACCCGGGGCGGGCGCCGAAGCTCTCGGCCGGGCCGACCAATCCCAGCTGGCGCAGGATCGTGACCAGGTCGAAGTAGACCCGCTCGCACACCAGGCGATCTTCTTCGAAGAGAAAGAACGCGACGGTCCGGCAGGTGAACTCCCGCCCGGTCGCGGGGATCTGGCGGAAGTCTCCGCGGTGGGTCCCCTTCAGGTCGAACTCAACGATCACCGCGTCTTCGGCGTGGTGAAGCGCGATCAGCTCGTTGCGCTGGTCGGGAAACGCGGCGCGCGAGGCCTGGAAGTAGGCAGCGACCTCCTCCGGCCCATCGAATACCTCGCCCGTGGGGACGATCTCGTAGCGCGGATGGTGGAACGTGCCCATCGTCACCTCGAACTCGTGACGGTTCTCGGACTCCATGTGCTCGAGCACCGTCGCCTCGCGGGCCGCGCGCAGCTCGACGTTCATCCGCGGCACCTATACCCGGTCGCCGCCGTCGCGGGCGCCGTGGGTCACGATTCGGTCGACGATCACCTCGATGCCGATGGCCAGGACCGGTAGACCGAAGGTCCGAGTCAGCGCGCCCACGCCGCCCCCGCCGACATCCGAAGCCTCCTCACGGCGCGAGCGCATCCGCGCCGGCTAGGGGACCGCGGCGAAGCGCGGGTCGCGCAGGGCGGAGCGCAGAACCGCCCTCGAGCGGGGGAAGCGCTGCAGCCGCAGGCGCCCGCCGGGGTCGTTGCCCTGGTTGAACAGCACCATCCGCACGCGAGGATGAGCGCGCACCCACCGGAACAGCCGCGCCACGAACCCCGGGGCGTCGCCCCCCGGATGGATGCCCCACTCGCCGAACGCGAACGGCTTGCCGGTGCCGGCGAATCCGGCGTAGTAACGGTTGAGCCCCGAGAAGTTCGGAAACCCGGAGTAGAGGTCCGTGCACAGCCAGTCGACGTACGCCGAGCCGGGGTAGTACGCGCGCGGGGAGTTGGCGGCCACGCTCGGGTCTCCGGTGACCTGGGGGCACCACACGAGAGCGACCGCCGGCATCGGCAGCCTCGCGGTGGAGGTGTGCACCGGCGGCATGCGCTGCGCGGCCAGGGCTCGATCGATCGAGCCGACGTCGCCTCCGCGGAGGATCAGCGCCATGCGCCGCCAGGCGCGGCGGAAGCTCGCCGTCGAATGGCTGGCGCCGCGGGATCCGCCGGGCCGGTAGGCGCTGTACACGTTGTCCTCGCGGTTCATCTCGGCGAACGGGCGCACGTAGACCACCTGCCCGGCCGCCCCAAGCAGGCGGTTGAGGTTAAGGAAGTACGCGTCGCCGGCGCCCGACGCGATCCCGGCCGGCGTGATCGCCTCACGTCCCGAGCGGTCGGCGGTGGTCAGATGCAGCATGAGCCGGATCTGGAGCCGGGACGCGTGCACGAGACGCACCTGCACGTACCGCCGGGACCGCAGCGAGTGGCTCCAGGACAGGAACAGCTGCCAGACCGGCAGATGCCTGCCGACCAGCCCGGTGAACGAGGTGTAGTCGCCGACGCGCACACCGCCGGTGACGCCGGCGTAGACCTTGCCGGGCGGGGGCGGGTACGCGGCCGCGCCCGCATGCGCGGCGCCGAGCGCCAGCGCGGTGGCGACGCATGCGACCGGGCCGCCGCACCGGCGCGGCACCACGCGGACCAGACGACGAACCGCGGTCATGGGACGCAAGCCTAGACTCGGCGCAGCCGTCCGAAAGTACCTGGCAAGCCGGTGGCGAAACGCCCGGGGTCCGCTAGCTTCCCCACCAGCCCCCGTAGCTCAGTGGACAGAGCGTCGGACGTCTAATCCGAGGGTCCCAGGTTCGAATCCTGGCGGGGGCGCTGAGAAAGCCGCTGCTAGAGGGCGTTTTCTCATGCGTTGTGGCGAAGTGCCGTCGGCGCAGATCCTCCAGGTGGCAACAAAGTGGCAACGCGCCATGACTAGACGCGGCTGATCCCACAGGCGGCGCAGAGCCTCGCCAGCTCATCGAGGGCTGCCGGGAAGCCCATCGCGATCGCGTTCAGGGCCGAGAGCGCCTTCTGCACGTCCTCGAGGGTTGCGGCCTTGGCCTCCAAGGCGAACCGTCCTACCCAGCGGACCGCGGCGCGCTCAAAGAGTTGGTCGTCCTCTCGATAGAGCCAGACGATCCGCAGCGCGTCCCCCAACTCAACCCGCGGCAGTTCGGCGGCGGCGGCTCGGACGAGGGCGATATTCCCTGTCTCGAGGGTGCGCTGGAACCGCGTGTAAGGCGAGCCACCGCTGGTCAATGCGAACACAGGTTCGCATCTCCGTCAACAGGCGGGAAGGGGAGAGCGAACCCCAGCAGGTACCTCGCGAGCGATGCCAGGGCCGCTCGCCCCAAGTTCCGGTCACTTCCGCCAGAGGTAACCGGAGCGGGGACGGTAGGTTTGCGCTAGGGGGCCGAGCGGACCCCAGCTCACTCCCCATCCTCGGAGCC